>NZ_DASSES010000174.1:0-5752 GCF_035695185.1 Frateuria sp. | reverse complement strand
CCGCCGACAACTGGCGCCAGAACTGAAGGGCCGCGACGTCATGCAGGAAATCCGCAACTACACGATGAACTTCGGCCCGCAGCATCCGGCCGCGCACGGCGTGCTGCGCCTGGTGCTGGAGATGGACGGCGAGACCGTGGTCCGCGCCGACCCGCACGTGGGCCTGCTCCACCGCGGCACCGAAAAGCTGGCCGAGTCCAAGCCGTTCAACCAGTCGATCGGCTACATGGATCGCCTGGACTACGTCTCGATGATGTGCAACGAGCACGCCTACGTGCGCGCGATCGAGACCCTGCTGGGCATCGAGGCGCCGGAGCGTGCGCAGTACATCCGTACGATGTTCGACGAGATCACCCGCATCCTGAACCACTTGATGTGGATCGGCTCCAATGCGCTCGACCTGGGCGCGATGGCGGTGTTCCTGTACGCGTTCCGCGAGCGCGAGGAACTCATGGACGTCTACGAGGCGGTCTCGGGCGCGCGCATGCACGCGACCTACTACCGCCCGGGCGGCGTCTACCGCGACCTGCCGGATCGCATGCCGCAGTACAAGGAGTCGCCCTGGCACAAGGGCGCGGACCTCAAGCGCATCAACTCGGCCCGCGAAGGCTCGATGCTGGACTTCATCGAGGAGTTCACGCGCATCTTCCCCTCGCGCGTGGACGAGTACGAAGACCTGCTGACCAACAACCGCATCTGGAAGCAGCGCACCGTCGGCATCGGCGTGATCAGCCCGGAAATGGCCAAGGCCTGGGGCATGACCGGCGCGATGATCCGCGGCTCGGGCGTGGAATGGGACCTGCGCAAGAAGCAGCCCTACGCCAAATACGCCGAGATGGACTTCGACATCCCGGTCGGCGTCAACGGCGACTGCTACGACCGCTACCTGGTGCGCGTCGAAGAGATGCGCCAGTCCAACCGCATCATCAAGCAGTGCGTGGACTGGCTGCGCGCCAATCCCGGTCCGGTGATGGTGACCAACTTCAAGGTCGCGCCGCCTTCGCGCGCGGAGATGAAGGAGAGCATGGAAGCGCTCATCCATCACTTCAAGCTGTTCACCGAGGGCTACGGCGTGCCCGCCGGCGAAACCTACTGCGCGGTCGAGGCGCCCAAGGGCGAGTTCGGCTGCTACCTGGTCTCCGACGGCGCCAACAAGCCCTTCCGCGTGCACCTGCGCGCGCCGGGCTTCGCCCACCTCTCGTCGATGGACGCCACCGTCAAGGGCCACATGCTGGCCGACGTGGTGGCGATGATCGGCACCTACGATCTCGTGTTCGGCGAAGTCGACCGCTAAGCCGGCACCACGGAGATTCCCATGAAGGCCACCGGAAATTACGAGCAGGTCAAGCACGTCGATCCGCTCGTCGTGCTCAGCGAGCACACCCGCCACCACATCGACGAATGGGTCGCCAAGTTCCCGGCCGACCGCAAGCGCTCGGCGCTGATCCAGGCGCTGTTCGCCGCGCAGGAGCAGAACAAGGGCTTTCTCACCGACGACCTGATCGTGGCGGTGACGAAGTATCTCGACCTGCCCGCCGTGTGGGGCTACGAGGTGGCGAGCTTCTACTCGATGCTCGAGACCAAGCCGGTCGGCCGCAACAACGTGGCCATCTGCACCAATATCTCGTGCTGGCTCAACGGCGCCGAGGGCCTGGTGCGCCACTGCGAGAAGAAGCTCGGCGTCAAGCTCGGCGAAAGCACGCCGGACGGGCGCGTGTACCTCAAGCGCGAAGAGGAGTGCATCGCCGCCTGCGTGTATGCGCCGGCGATGACGGTCAACGGTCACTACCACGAGCGGCTCACGCCCGAGAAGCTCGATGAGATCCTGGATGGGCTGGAGTAACGGCATGGCGACGAGTACCGGTCCGGTCGGACCCGCACCCCAGGACCACCAGGTCGTCTACACCACGCTGCATTTCGACACGCCGTGGTCGATGGACAGCTACGAAAAGGTCGACGGCTACAAGGCGTGGCGCAAGATCCTCGCCGAGAAGCCCGATCCGGCCGGCCTGATCGACGAGGTCAAGAAGTCGAGCTTGCGCGGCCGTGGGGGCGCGGGCTTCCCCACGGGCCTGAAGTGGTCGTTCATGCCCAAGGGCACGATGCAGAAGTACATCCTCTGCAACTCGGACGAGTCCGAGCCGGGCACGGCGAAGGACCGCGACATCTTGCGCTACAACCCGCACGCGGTCATCGAGGGCCTGGCGATCGCCTGCTACTGCACCGGTTCGACCGTCGCCTACAACTACCTGCGCGGCGAGTTCCACCACGAGCCGTACGAGCACTTCGAGGCGGCGCTTAAGGAGGCCTACGCGGCCGGCCTGCTGGGCAAGAACATCGGCGGCAGCGGCATCGATGTGGACATCTACACCGCGCTCGGCGCCGGCGCCTACATCTGCGGCGAAGAGACTGCGCTGATGGAGTCGCTGGAAGGCAAGAAGGGCCAGCCGCGCTTCAAGCCGCCGTTCCCGGCCAACTTCGGCCTGTACGGCAAGCCGACCACGATCAACAACACCGAGACCTATGCCTCGGTGCCGGCGATCCTGCGCAACGGCGCCGATTGGTTCCTCAATCTCGGCAAGCCGAACAACGGTGGCCCGAAGATCTTTTCGGTCTCCGGCCACGTGAACAATCCGGGCAACTTCGAGATCCGTCTGGGCACGCCGTTCAAGGACCTGCTGGCGATGGCCGGCGGCGTGCGCAACGGCAACCAGCTCAAGGCGGTGATCCCGGGCGGCTCCTCGATGAAGGTGCTGCCGGCAGCCACCATGCTCGAGTGCACCATGGACTACGACAGCCTGATGAAGGCCGGCTCGGGCCTGGGCTCGGGTGCCGTCATCGTGATGGACGACACCACCTGCATGGTGCGCGCCTGCCACCGCATCGCGCGCTTCTACATGGCCGAGTCCTGCGGCCAGTGCACCCCGTGCCGCGAAGGCACCGGCTGGATGTACCGCGTACTCAGCCGCATCGTGGAAGGGAAGGGCACCGAGGACGACCTGCATCGTCTGAAGGCGGTCGCCGGCCAGATCGAAGGGCACACCATCTGTGCCTTCGGCGAGGCCGCCGCCTGGCCGGTGCAGGGCTTCCTGCACCACTTCTGGAACGAATTCGAATACTTCGTCGAGCACGGGCGCTCGATGACCGACGACAAGCTTGGAGTCGCCGCCTGATGAGCGCGCAGCCGACCACCACCGCCCCCGATCTCGTCAACATCGAGGTCGACGGCAAGCCCACGCAGATCCGCAAGGGCGCGATGATCATCGAAGCCGCCGACTCGATCGGCGTGGCGATCCCGCGTTTCTGCTACCACCGCAAGCTCCCGATCGCCGCCAACTGCCGCATGTGCCTGGTCGACGTGGAGATGGGCGGCAAGCTGATGCCCAAGCCGCAGCCGGCCTGCGCGACCCCGGTGGCCGAGGGCATGAAGGTGATGACGCGCTCGGACAAGGCGCTGAAGTTCCAGAAGGACGTGATGGAGTTCCTTCTGATCAATCACCCGCTGGACTGCCCGATCTGCGACCAGGGCGGCGAGTGCGAGCTGCAGGACGTGGCGCTGGGCTACGGCCGCAGCGTGTCGCGCTACACCGAGCGCAAGCGCACCATCGCCGACGAGAACATCGGGCCGCTGGTCGCCACCGAGATGACCCGCTGCATCCAGTGCACGCGCTGCGTGCGCTTCACCAGCGAGATCGCCGGCACCTACGAACTCGGCGGCATGAACCGCGGCGAGAACCTGCAGATCGGCACGTACATCGGCAAGACGGTCGAGACCGAGCTCTCGGGCAACATCATCGACGTCTGCCCGGTCGGCGCGCTGACCAACAAGCCGTTCCAGTTCAAGGCGCGCGCCTGGGAGCTGATCGCGCGTCCGTCGATCGCCTACCACGATGCGCTGGGTTCGAACCTGTGGCTGCACACGCGCCGCGGCGAAGTGTTGCGCACCGTGCCGCGCGACAACGAAGCGATCAACGAGTGCTGGCTGTCCGACCGCGACCGCTTCAGCTACCAGGGCCTGTACGCCACTGATCGCCTGCATGCGCCGGAAATCAAGCGCAATGGCCAGTGGCAGCAAACCAGCTGGGAGGAGGCGCTCTCGGCCGCCGCCGAGGCGCTGAAGTCGGTACCGGGCAGCGAGCTGGGCATCCTGGCTTCCCCTGCGACCACCAACGAGGAAGGCGACCTGCTGGTGCGTCTGGCCCGCGGGCTGGGCAGTGCGCATGTCGACCATCGCCTGCGCCAGCTCGACCTGTCCGACCGCCCGGTGGCGGCCCGCTTCGAGGTGCCGGTGGCCGAGGTCAGCCTGGTCCAGGGCGCGCTGCTGGTGGGCGCGGATCTGCGCTACGAAATGCCGCTGCTGAACCATCGTCTGCACCAGGCGGTCAAGCGCGGCGCCAAGGTGTACACGGTCAACCCGGCCCGCTTCGGATTCAACTATGCGCTCGCGGGCGAGGCGATCGTGTCGCCGGCGGCGCTGGTCGATGCGCTGCTGGCGCTGGCCAAGGCTGCAGTCGCTGACGGCGCCAGCGCCCCGGTCGCGCTGGCCGACGCGATCAACGGTGCGCAGCATGACGAGGGTGACCGCGACGCGATTGCCGTCCTCAAGGCCGGCAAGGCGGTGGTGATCCTCGGTGAAGCCGCCTCGACGCACCCGCAGGCTTCGTGGCTGCGTGCCGTCGCACGTTTCATCGCACAGGCCACCGGCGCGGGCTACAACGAGCTGCCGGTCGGCGCCAACGCGCTGGGCCTGGGTCAGGGCGGCGTGCTGCCGGGCAACGGTGGCCTGGACGCGCAGGCGATGCTCGCCCAGCCCCGCAAGGGCTACGTGCTCTATGGCGTCGAGCCGCCGCACGATTTCGCTGACGGCGCCAAGGCGCTGGCTGCGCTGCGCGGCGCGCAGGCGGTGGTGGCGTTCAGCGCCTACGCCAGCCCCGCGCTGCGCGAGGTGGCCAACGTGATCCTGCCGATCGCGCTGCTGCCGGAAACCGACGGCACGCTGGTCAACGTGGATGGCTTGCCGCAGAGCGCCATTGCCGGCGCCAAGGCGCCGGGCGAGGTGCGCGGGGGCTGGAAGGTGTTGCGCGCCCTCGGCGGCATGCTGCAGCTGGCCGGCTTCGAATTCGACGACCTGGCCGGCCTGCGCGAGGGCATCACCGAGCGTCCGCAGCCCGCACACGGCACCGCGCTGGCCCCGCGCCAGGCGTCGGCTGCCGGCACGCTGGTGCGCCTGGCAACCTGGCCGATCTACCGCAGCGATGCGGTGCTGCGCCGGGCCACGGCGCTGAACGCGCATCCGATCAACCGTCCGGCGGCCGTGCGCATGAACGCCAACGAGGCCATGCACCACGGCCTGACCTCCGGCGCGCAGGTGCGCATCGCCGATGCGCTGTTGCCGGTCGCGGTCGACCCGGCCGTCCCGGATGGCGCGGTATGGATCGAAGCCGCGCACGACCTGACCGCCACGCTGCCGCCGTACGGCGCGGCCATCACCCTGAGCAAGGCGTAATCCATGGGCGAACAACTCCTCAACGAGCTGGTCTGGCCGGTCATCTACATCCTGTGCATCGCGGTGCCGCTGATCCTGGCGGTGGCCATGTTCGTGTACTGGGAGCGCAAGGTCATCGGCTGGATGCACGTGCGCATGGGGCCGAACAAGGTCGGCCCCTGGGGCCTGCTGCAGGCCTTCGCCGACGTGGTCAAGCTGCTGATCAAGGAAGTGATCCTTCCCTCCAGCGCCAACCGCTTCCTGTAC
>NZ_DASSES010000173.1:0-4220 GCF_035695185.1 Frateuria sp. | reverse complement strand
CCTGGTCATCATGGATGAACCGACCTCCTCCCTCAGTGACCACGAGGCGGAAGTACTGTTCGGCGTCATCCGTCAGTTGCGCGCCGAGGGCGTCTCGGTGGTGTTCGTCAGCCACAAGCTCGACGAACTTTACGCCGTCTGCGACCGCGTCACCATTATGCGTGACGGACGCACGGTGCGCGTCGCCGGCATGAAGGACATTTCCAAGCTTGATCTCGTGGCAAGCATGCTCGGCCGCGACATCGGTTCGGTAGCGCGGCAGGGCGCAACGGGATTCGGCGCCAAGGGGCACGGCGCGGCCGAGACACTGCTTGCGGTGGAAGGATTGGCTGCACCGCCGCTGGTGCGCAACGCAACGCTTCAGGTAGGAAAGGGCGAGATCGTCGTACTGTCGGGCCTGCTCGGCTCGGGACGTACCGAAACCGTACGCGTACTGTTCGGCGTGGACGCGCCGTCTGGTGGGAGCATGAGTCTCCAAGGCCGGAGCTTCCGGCCTCGCGGGCCGCAGGACGCCATCGCTGCAGGGATCGGCTTCTGCACCGAAGACCGCAAGGCGGAAGGCATCGTGCCGGACATGTCGGTGCGCGAGAACATGACGCTCGCCCTGTTGCCTGCGCTGGCCCGCGTCGGCGTTGTGGACGAGGACGCGCAGAAGCGGATTGTGGAGCGCTTCATCGCGCGCCTTGGAATCCGCTGCACCGGGCCAGAGCAGCCCATCCGCCAGCTCTCGGGGGGCAACCAGCAGAAAGTGCTGCTGGCCCGTTGGCTCTGCATGGACCCGAGGCTGCTGATCCTGGATGAACCGACGCGCGGCATCGATGTCGGCGCCAAAGCCGAAATCCAGAAGCTCATCCGCGAACTGGCCGGCGAAGGGCTCGGCGTTCTGATGATTTCCTCGGAAATGGAGGAAGTCGTGGAGGGCGCGGACCGCGTCTATGTCATGCGTGACGGGTGTACCCTGGCTGAACTCGGCGGCGACGCGCTGACGGAGCGGAACGTGATGGCGGCCATGGCGCACGGGGGCGAAGAGGCGGACGCCCATGTCTGACCGGACCGTGCCGATCCGGCGGCGCACGCCTCTGGCAGAGTTGCTGTCGCGGCACGGCTCGCTCGCGGCGCTGGTGGTGCTGGTAGCGGTGAACGCAGCAATCACCCCGCATTTCCTCTCCTGGCAGACCCTGAGCGTGAACCTGACGCAGGTCACGACGATCATCATCGTCGCCATCGGGATGACGATGGTGATCGCGACCGGCGGCATCGATCTGTCGGTCGGCGCGCTCATGGCGATTGCCGGCGCCCTTGCCCCGTTGATTTTCGAGGGCAAGCTGTTTCCCTTGCCGTCCCCTTTTGTGGGTGTTGTTTTGGCCTACGTGCTGCCGGTGCTCGCGGCCGGTGCCTTCGGCTGGTTCAACGGGATGCTTGTCACCCGCTACCGCATCCAGCCGATCATCGCCACGCTGGTTCTGTTCATCGCCGGGCGTGGCATCGCGCAGGTGATGACCAATGGCAACCTCCAGCCGTTCCAGAACCCGCCCTTCCAGGTCATCGCGATGGGACATGTCGTGGGCGTTCCGGTACAGGTCATCGCCATGGCGCTGATCGGCGCCGCGGCGGCGTGGACCATGCGGCGCACGGTGTTCGGGCGGCAGATCCTCGCCATCGGCGGCAATGAACGTGCGGCCCGACTGGCCGGCATTCCGGCCGACCGGGTCAAACGCCAAGTCTATCTCATCAGTGGCCTCTGCTCCGGATTGGCCGGTCTTATCGTCGTGGCGATCAACTCCTCCTCCGACGCCAATACCAATGGTCTTGGGATGGAACTGGACGCCATCGCCGCGGTCGCGGTCGGCGGCACACCGCTGATAGGCGGTCGGGCCGCAATCCTCGGCACCATGCTTGGGGCGCTGATCATTCAGATCGTGCGCTACATGCTGCTTGCCAATGGCGTGCCCGATGCCGCGGCGCTGGTGGTCAAGGCCGGGCTGATCGTGCTGGCCGTCGCCTTGCAGTTGCAGGGGCGGCGCACATGAGGGGCAGATTTTCCGCGTACCGGATCATGGCTCTCAGCCGCTACGGCGTGGTGGTGGCCCTCGCGTTGCTGATCGCCTTCGGGGCGGCGCGATACGACAACTTCCTCGGTGCCTACAACGTGCTGACCTTCCTGCGCTATAACTCGATGTTTGCGCTGGTCGGACTGGGCATGACGTTTGTCATCATGACCGGCGGCATTGACCTCTCGGTGGGCGCCGTCGCAGCTTTGGGCAGCGTCGTCTCCGCCCTGCTCTCGCCTTTTGGCCTGTGGGCAGGCGCGGCTGGTGGGGCGTTGGCCGGGCTCGTCGTCGGCATGATCAACGGCGCCATCGTTACGCGCCTCAACATCATGCCGTTCATCGTCACGCTGGCCACGATGCTCGCGGCACGCGGCACGGCGCTGCTGCTGGCGCACAACACCTCTGTCTCGGTCTCCTACGACACCAGCTTCATCGCCATTGGACAGGGCGATGTGCTTGGCTTTCCGATCCCGGCGTGGATTGCGTTTCTCTGCTACGCCGCCGGCTCGGTCCTGCTGAACGTCACTGCGTTCGGCCGCGCCGTGCTTGCGGTCGGCGGCAGCGAGGATGCCAGCCGGATGATGGGGCTGCCGGTCGGCCGTGTGACGTTCATTGTCTATGCGATAAGCGGATTGCTTGCGGGCATTGCGGGTGTGATTTTAGCGGCCCAGTTCGGCGCAGGGCAGCCGGTTGAAGGCGCTGGGTGGGAGTTGTTCGCAATTTCAGCCGTCGTGGTCGGCGGCACGCTGCTGACCGGAGGCGAAGGATCGATCGGCACGACCTTGGCCGGCGTGCTGCTGCTCGGCCTGATCTTCAACATTCTGAACTTCGAGAATGGCCTCGGGCAAATCAGCCTGTCCGCCTACTGGCAATCGGTGATCCGCGGCGCATTCCTGTTGCTGGTCGTCGTCATGCAGGCGCGCCTGCTTGGGGCGCGAGGATCAGCCGGCGCGTTCTGAAGGCGGGCCGCCGCCCAGGGCGAACTCGGCGCACCGGCTGCCGAGCATCAGGGCGGGGGCGGTGGTGTTGCCGGCGTTGATGTTCGGCATCGCCGAAAGGTCACACACCCGCAGTCCTTCGACCCCGCGCACACGCAACCGCGAATCGAGTACGGCCATCCGGTCACCGCCCGGCCCCATGCGGCAGGTGCCGCTCGGATGGTAGTTGGTCTTCACGAAGCGTCGGCAATGCGCCAGGATCGCCTCGTCACTCAGATCTGCAGGATCGGGAATGGCTACCCGGACCACGCGATCTGCGAGTGGTCGCGTTTGGAAGGCACGCAGGAAGAAGCGCTGTCCTTCGATCATGGTCCGCATGTCTGCCGGGTCCTGCAGAAGGTGCGGCGAGACAAGGGGCATGTCGGTCGGATTCGCCGAACGCAGCCGCACATGGCCGCGCGACTTCGGCTTGACGACGACTGTCGTCACCGTCACGCCATAGGTATCCTGAACCAGGGTGCGCGTGTCGCGATCGAGATAGACGATCGGCACGCAGAACGCCTGGATGGATGGCACACCGTCGCGATCAACGGGATTGACGAAAGCGCCCGCCTCCACCCCGGCGGACAGGATCGGTCCGGAGCCGAACATCCGGAACTGCAGACCGTTGCGCAACATGCGCCAGCCCACACCCTGCTTGTAATATCCGTACGGCCCGTTAGCGATAGCGGTGATTGGCACTTCGGGGTGGTCAATCAGGTTTTCGCCGACGCCGGGCAGGTCCACCTGGCATGCGATGCCATGTGCCGCCAAATGATCGGCCGGGCCGATGCCCGACAGCATCAGCAATTGCGGCGTGATCAGCGATCCGGCAGCGAGAATGACCTCCCGCTCCGCATGGGCGGCATGTTCGGCTCCTCGTGCGTCGCGATAGACGACCCCGGTCGCGCGATGGTTCGTGAAGAGGATGCGCTGCGCCGGCGACTGCAGCCGGATCGTGAGGCGAGGGTGGTGGGCTAGCGGCGCTAGAAACGCATAGGCAGCGCTGCTGCGCTTACCGGCCCGGTTCATGAACTGGTAGAACCCGACGCCGCGCTGCGTTGGCCCATTGAAATCATGGTTGTAGGGCTCGCCGAGCGCCTGCACGCTCTGGACGAACCAGCGCGACATCTCGTTGATGTAGCCGGGGTCCGACACCAGCAGTGGCCCGTCCGCGCCATGCCTCTCGTCA
>NZ_DASSES010000172.1:0-21394 GCF_035695185.1 Frateuria sp. | reverse complement strand
TGCCTGCGCAAGCAAATTGGACAGCAACGCGTCGTGGTTGCCATGCAGCGGATGCGCCGGATTGACGACCCCGACCAGGTCGAGCGGCACCACCTCGGTACCCTGATGCAGCGCCTGGAAATACGCATGCTGTGCATTGGTGCCGACGCTGCCCCACACCACCGGCACGGTCGGCTGGCCCACCGGCTGGCCCTGCGGCGTCACCGATTTGCCGAGGCTTTCCATCTCCAGCTGCTGCAGGTAGCTGGGCAGGTCGCCGAGCAGGTCCGCATAGGGCACCACACCGCGCGTGGGGTAACCCATGACGTCGCGGTTCCAGATCTCCACGAGCGCCAGCAGCGCCGGCAGGTTCTGCTGCCAGGGCGCGCTGCGGAAGTGATCATCCATCGCCGCGGCACCGGCCAGCACGGCGCGGAAGCCCTGCATGCCGATCGCCAGCGCCAGCGACAGCCCGACCGCCGACCACAGCGAGTAGCGCCCGCCGACGAAGTCCCACATCGGAAAGATCTGCTTCAGCGGCACGCCCCAGCTGCCGGCCACTTCCGTGTTGGCGCTGACCGCCAGGAAGTGCCGCGCCACCTCACGCTCGTCGCCGTTGCACGCCTCCAGCAGCCAGCCGCGAAGCACGTTGCCGTTGAGCAGGGTTTCCTGGGTGGTGAAGGTCTTGGAAACCATGACCACCAGCGTGGTCCGGGGATCGAGCCGCTGGATCAGCTCATAGGCCGCCTGGCCATCCACGTTGGTCAGGAAGTGGCTGCGTACCTTCGGCGTCCGGAACGGCGCCAGTGCGGCGACCGCCAGGCGCGGGCCGAGGTCCGAGCCGCCGATGCCGATGTTGACGATGTCGGTGACCGTGTCGGGCAGGCCCAGCGCCGCCTGCTGGCCGCCGTGGATGGCTTCGACCAGCTGCCCCATGCGCTCCAGCGTCGCCTCGATCTCGCGCCGTGCCTCGGCCGGTGCCGGCGAGGGCATGGTCGACCCGCCGGCACGCAGTGCCGTATGCAGCACCGCGCGCGCTTCGGAGGTGTTGATCGGTTCGCCGGCGAACATCGCGTCGCGCGCGGCTTGCCAGCCGCTGGCTTCCAGTTGCGCGCCCAGCGCCTCGAGCGCCGGCACGTCCAGCTTCTGCCGGCTGAGGTCGAGCAGCAGCGGGCCGGCGCGATGGCGCAGGCGCGCGCCACGGGCCGGGTCGGCGATCAGCGTGCGCAGGTGCAGCTGCGAAAGGCGGCGGGCGTGGTCGGCGAACAGCGAGGCGTACGTCGGAACGTTGGCAGGCATGGGCAGACGCGCTGGCAGGGAAAGCCTTGCATCTTAAGCCGAGCGCGCGTGAGGAACACGTCGGGCGGCGCCTTCAACCCGACGGCTGGCACAGGCGAGGTGGCCAGGAGTGCGCCTGTGCACGACCGCGGGGCGCACGGTCGCGCGCGCCGCTCCTGCGGGGAACCTCAGGCCGCGGCCATCTGCTTGGGGATCGAACGGTTGGTGTGGCTGATGCGGTTGGCGGCATCCACGTACACCAGCGTCGGCTGGAACTTCTCCAGTTCCGCCTCGTTGAGCTGGACGAAGGCGGCGATGATGATCAGGTCGCCGGCCTGCGCGCTGCGCGCGGCGCTGCCATTGACGGAGATGATCCCGGAGCCTTCTTCCGCGCGCAGCGCGTAGGTCACGAAGCGCTGCCCGCTGTTGATGTTCCACGCGTGGATCTGCTCGTACTCGCGGATGCCCGAGGCATCCAGCAACAGGCCGTCGATCGCGATCGAGCCCTCGTAATGCAGTTCCGCGTGGGTCACGGTTGCGCGGTGGATCTTCGCCTTGAGCATGTTCAGGTGCATGACAGATGTGTTTCCGGCAGGAACAGCCTGCGAGGGGCAATTATCGAACCCCTGACGCTGCGCTGCAACATTGCGCGGTGGTTCGCTGGGGAGGGTTTGCCCCTGGTCGCCGGAAGCCACCCCCTCCCAGCCTCCCCCCTGCCGGCAGGAGGATGGGCGATTGGCCGTCCAAATCGCCAGGCGCGTGCCGCCCCGCATGCCATAATGCTCGATCCTGTCGCAACGCCATCCGCCATGACCCGCCGCCTCCTCGTCACCAACGCCCTGCCCTACGCCAACGGTCCGCTGCACATGGGCCACCTGCTCGGCTACATCCAGGCCGACATCTGGGTGCGTGCGCAGCGCATGGCCGGCAACGAGGTGGCGTACGTCTGCGCGGACGACGCCCATGGCACGCCGATCATGCTCGCCGCGCAGAAGGCCGGCATGACCCCCGAGGCCTTCATCGAGGGCATCCGCGCCGGGCACGAGGCCGACTTCGCCGGGTTCGGCGTGGACTTCGACCACTACCACTCGACCCACTCGGAAGAGAACCGCGAGCTGGCGACGCTGATCTACACGCGCCTGCGCGACGGCGGCGCGATCGCACGGCGCGACATCAAGCAGCTGTTCGATCCGGAAAAGGAGATGTTCCTGCCGGACCGCTACATCAAGGGCACCTGCCCGCGCTGTGGCACCCCCGACCAGTACGGGGACAACTGCGAGAACTGCGGCGCGACCTACGCGCCGACCGACCTGATCGAGCCTTACTCGGTGGTTTCCGGCGCCGCACCGGTACTGCGCGACTCGGAGCATTACTTCTTCGAACTGTCGAAGTTCGAGGCGCTGCTGCGCGACTGGTTCGCCGGCCGCTACACCAACGGCAACCCGGTCGCCAACGCCGGCGTCGCCGCCAAGCTGCGCGAGTGGCTGGACGGCGGCCTGAAGGATTGGGACATCTCCCGCGACGCGCCCTACTTCGGCTTCCCGATCCCCGACGCGCCGGGCAAGTTCTTCTACGTGTGGCTGGACGCGCCGGTCGGCTACCTGGCCAGCTTCAAGGCCCTGTGCGACCGCACCGGGCTGAAGTTCGACGACTTCCTGGCGCCGTCCAGCCGTGCCGAGATGCACCACTTCATCGGCAAGGACATCATCAACTTCCACGGCCTGTTCTGGCCGGCGATGCTGCACGGCGCCGGCTTCCGCACGCCCACCGCGCTGCACGTCAACGGCTACCTCACCGTCAACGGCGCCAAGATGTCCAAGTCGCGCGGCACCTTCATCCAGGCGCGCACCTACCTCGACGTGGGCCTGAACCCCGAATTCCTGCGCTACTACTTCGCCTGCATGCTGGACGATGCACCGGTGGACGTGGACCTGGACCTGAAAGCCTTCGAGGAGCGCGTCAACTCGCACCTGGTCGGCAAGTGGGTGAACATCGCCAGCCGCACCGCAGGCTTCGTCCACAAGTTCTTCGAGGGCCGCCTGGCCGCGCGCTTCGGTGCTGCCGAGCAGGCGCTGTGGAACACGCTGCTGGAGTACTACGACGGCACCGACGCGCTCTACGACGCGGGCGACTTCGCCGAAGTGACCCGCCGCTTCGTGCTGATGGCCGACCTGGTCAACGGGCACATCGCCGCCACGGCCCCGTGGACGATGGCCAAGGATGCATCGCGCCGCGCCGAGCTGCATCAGGTGTGCTCCTTTGCCCTTGCCGCGTTCCGGCTGCTCGCCGGGCTGCTCAAGCCGATCCTGCCGGCGACCGTGGCATCGGCCGAGGCCTTCCTGCGTGCGCCGATCACCGGCTTCGACGATGCGCGCGCCGAACTGCACAACCACGCGATCGGTCCGTTCGAGCCGTTGCTCGGCCGCATCGACCCCAAGCGCATCGAGGCGATGATCGAGGCCTCGAAGGAATCCCTCGCGGCCGCGCCGGCGACCGCGTCCAAGTCTTCCAAGGAACCCCGCAAGCCCATGACCGAATCTGCCCAGCCCACAAACACGCCGGCGGCCACCGACACGCCTGCCACCATCTCGATCGACGACTTCGCCAGGCTGGACCTGCGCATCGGCAAGGTCACGACCTGTGAATTCGTGGAGGGCTCGGACAAGCTGCTGCGCTTCGAGCTGGATGCCGGTCCGCTGGGCGCGCGGCAGATCTTTTCGGGCATCCGCGCGGCCTACCCCGAGCCGGAAAAGCTGGTCGGCCGCAACGTCGTGTTCATTGCCAACCTGGCGCCTCGCAAGATGCGCTTCGGCCTGTCGGAGGGGATGATTCTCTCGGCCGGCGACGGCGGCAGCGACCTGTTCCTGCTGGACGCCGACCCGGGTGCCAGGCCTGGCGCCACCGTCCGCTGACGCCTCCCTGCAGGCGCACCCGTGCGCGGCGGATGGTTACGACCGCACAGGTGCGCCGCTACGGATCATCGCGCGTAGGTGACGAAGAACCCGACCAGGTCGCCGTTCTCGTTGTACGGCTCCATGTCCACGAAGTGATAGCCGCGCGCGGCGTACTCGGCATGCGTCCTGGTGAGCTTGCTGGCCATGTGGTTCTTGCGGAAGCCGAACGTGGCGTCGACGAAAACCGTGACGGTGTCGCCAGGGATGGTCTCCGCCCGCGCCGGCGTGGCGTGAGCAAGCAACAGCGTGCCGGACATGCCGACGGCCATGGCGAGCAGCAGCGAGGCGGCGCGCAGGGAGGGACGGGAAAGGCTCATGTGAAGCTCCTGCCGACTTGCGGGACAATGGGAGCGCAGATTATGCCGATGCCTGCCCGCATGGCACCCGGAACACCATGAACGACGTCACCGATCTCGCCACCCGTATCGACGCGCTGCTGCCGCAGACGCAATGCGAGCAGTGCGGCTTCCACGGCTGCCGCCCGTATGCCGAGGCGATGGCGCGTGGCGAAGCGCCGATCAACCGCTGCCCGCCCGGCGGCGCGGCTGGCATCGCCAGGCTTGCCGCGTTGCTGGATACGCCGGCGCTGCCGCTCGACCCCACCCACGGCGTGGAGAAGGCGCGCACGCTCGCGCACATCGTGGAGGCCGACTGCATCGGCTGCACCAAGTGCATCCAGGCCTGCCCGGTCGATGCCATCGTCGGCGCGGCCAGGCTGATGCATACGGTGCTTCCGGACCACTGCACCGGCTGCGAGCTGTGCGTGCCGGCCTGCCCGGTGGACTGCATCGTGCTCGAGCCCATGCCGCCGACGCAGGTGGCGGATCCGGCGCACGCGGACGCCGCCCGCGCGCACTTCCAGCGCCGCGAGGCGCGCCTGGCCCGCGAGCGCGCCGAGCGCGAGGCCGAGCTGGCCGCCCGCAAGGCGGCGGTCGACACGCCCGCCACCCCGCAGAACCCGGTACTGGCGGCACTCGCCCGGGCCCGGGCCAGGCAGGGCCACGCATGAAGCGCGCCGACATCGTCGAACTGTTCACGCGCCTGCGCGAGCTCGACCCCCATCCCACCACCGAACTGGAATACCGCACGCCGTTCGAACTGCTGGTGGCGGTGGTGCTCTCGGCGCAGGCCACCGACGTGGGCGTCAACAAGGCGACCCGCAAGCTGTACCCGAAGGCCAACACCCCGCAGGCGATCCTGGCACTGGGCGAGGAAGGGCTGAAGCGCTACATCGGCACGATCGGCCTTTACAACGCCAAGGCCAGGAACGTGATCGCCTTGTGCCGCATCCTTGTCGAGCAGCATGACGGCGAGGTGCCGCGCACGCGCGAGGCGCTGGAAGCCCTGCCGGGGGTCGGCCGCAAGACCGCCAACGTGGTGCTCAACACCGCCTTCGGCGAGCCGACCATCGCGGTGGACACGCACATCTTCCGCGTCTCCAACCGCACTGGCCTGGCGCCCGGCAAGGACGTGCGCGCGGTCGAGGAGAAGCTGGAAAAGGTGGTGCCGGCCGAGTTCAAGAAGGACGCCCACCACTGGCTGATCCTGCACGGCCGTTACGTCTGCAAGGCGCGCAAGCCCGCCTGCCCGGTCTGTCCGATCAGGGACCTGTGCAAGTACAAGCACAAGACGCCGCCCGCATAACCCCGCAGCGGGAAATCTAGACGACCTCCTCCCGGCAGCGCGACCAGGCAACCGGATGGGGTATCGCGACCGCCACGCCGGCAAGGGCGCGCGCGTCGGCGGCAGCGTGCCAGCGGGAACCGGTCACGGTGCCGGGTCCGATCGCCCCTGCAGGTCACGCACCCCTACCGCCAGCAGTCAACCGACCATCGCGTGTGGCGGTACAGCCGGAGTCACCGATGTCGGCTCAGCCACGCCGCATCGCCCGCAACCGGGGCGCGAGTGCGGCGATGTCGTAGCCCGCCTCCCCCGCTGCCTTCACGAGCGCATCGGGTTCGTTGGCGCGCGCCGCCTGGAGCGCCCACAAGGTGGTCGACCGCGTACCCGTGCGACAGAAGGCGAGCACGGGAGCCGGCAATTCATCGAGCGCCGCGGCCATCGCGCCGATCAGGTCTTCACCGAATTGGCCGGGCACCACCGGAATGTGCCGGTAAGCCAGGCCGTTCGCCGCGGCGGCCTGCGCCATCTCGGCACTGGCCGGCTGGTCCTCGGCCTCGCCATCGGGCCGGTTGTTGATCACGCTGCGGAAGCCCGCAACTTCGAGATCGGCCATCTCGCCCGGGAGAATCTGCGGCGAAACGCTGACCTGGTCGGTGAGCTTGCGGATGTGCATGGCTGGCTCCGGACAGGACCAAGGGCGGCGCGACGATAGCAGCACGCCCGTGCCTGCTGCATCCGCGCGCCTCGCGCCGCCGCGCCGGCCGGCCTTCGGGCGGCCCAAAAAATAACGGCGGGCCCTTGGCCCGCCGTCGTCCCTCCCTGGGTAGAACTCCCTTCCGATAACCACTCCTTGACACGCAGCTAATGATCCACGAACCGCGTGAAGGTTTGTTCAAGAAGCGCCAAGCGCAGTGCCCGCTTAGAACGCCACTTCGCCGAAGACACCGATTTCGTTCGTCTTGACGTTTTGTACATGCGGCGGCACCGGATCGGTGACCGAGTGATCCGCCTTCTCGTGCTTCCACACGGCCGCCAGCTTGAAGCCCTTGGTCACCTGGTACTGCAGGCCGAGGTTGTAGTAGACGTCCTTGGCTTCGCGGTCGACGTCCTTGCTGAGCTTGGCGTTGTCGTAACGGGCGAACAGGGCGAACTCGTCGTTGAGCGCGACCGAGCCCCACAGCGAGTAGCCGTCGGCCTTGTCGCCGACCGGGCTGAGCACCAGGTTGCCCCAGTCCTTCGCGGTGAAGTACTCGGCACCCGCGCGCACGGTCTTGCCCGCATAGGCGACCATCACATCGCCGCGCTGCGCCGTGTGCGGCGTGTCGACGCTCTGGGTCTCCTTGCCGAGGTGGCCGCTGTAGCCGCCGACCGCGACGATCATGTTCTCGAACGGCACGAAGCCCACCCGGCCTTCGAAGTCGACGCCCTTGGAGCGGCCCGGATTCTTGTAGCCGCCGCCGTTGACGACCGACACCGCGTAATTGGCCACCTTGTTCGCACCGAGGTCACCGGCCAGGTGCAGGCCCCAGTCGGCCGAGTTGGCGTAGTGCAGGCGGTCGGTCAGGGTGTTCTCGACATAGCGGAAGCCGTAGTAGTTCTCCACGAACGGAATCCACGGCATGTCCGCCGAACCGATGCGCAGCACCGCCGCCGGGTCGAACTTGCCCTGCACGTAGGCCTTCTTGACGAACAGGTTGGTCTCGCCGTCGCTGCTGACGTAGTTGAAGTCGGTGGTCAGGTTGGCCGACCAGATGTCGTTGAACTGGTGGTCCACGCCCAGGTAGAATCGCTTGACGTCGAGGCCCGTGCCCGAGGCGTCCGTCTTGCCGGTGTCACTGTTCTTCTGGTCGATGTTGCTGAAGTCGAAGAACATCTTGCCGGAGAACTTGGTACCGGCCAGCGCCTTGTCCAGCGACGAGGAGGACGTCGCCTGCGCCGTCTGCAGCGCCTCGATGTTCTGGCCGGTGCTCACGTTGATGTCAGACTGCGCATCGGTGCGCTGCTCCAACTCGTCCACCTTGGCCTGCAGGGCGGCCAGCTGGGCCTTGAGCTGCTCGACCTCGGCACTGCGCGCAGACGACTGCGCATCCTGCGGGGCCGGTGCCGCATGCACGCCGGCGCCTGCCAGGCCCAAACCGGCGGCGATCGCCACCACGAGCATCTTCGAACGCATCTAATTCTCTCCACTGTTGGTAGGAACCACTCGACCGCCCCCTTCGATCCTGGATGGCCAAGCAGGGACGGGCGGCAGGATGAGCCTCCGACTTTACGATTCCGTGCCGGTTGCATGACAGAAAAAAGACAGCACGCAGGCGCCGGCTTCGCCGACGCGAAATGGTGCACTGATATGCTTGGCCGATGGAATATGTCAGCAACAGCATGACCGCCCGCATGTGCGAGCGGTTCCGCGGCTTCATGCCGGTGGTCGTGGACGTGGAAACGGGCGGTTTCGACGCCGAACACGATGCCCTGCTCGAAATAGCGGTCGTGACGCTGGCAATGGACGGCGAGGGTTACCTGCACCCACGCCCGCCGGTATTCACCCATGTGGAGCCCTTTGCCGGCTCGCGGATCGACCCGCGGTCGCTGGAAATCACCGGTATCGATCCCGACAACCCGCTGCGCGGGGCGCTCTCCGAGCGCCAGGCGCTGGATCATGTGTTCGCCCCCGTGCGGGCGGCCATGCGCGAAAGCGGGTGCCAGCGAGCCGTGCTGGTCGGCCACAACGCCGCCTTCGACCTGACATTCCTGAATGCCGCGGTGCGTCGCTGCGCCCACAAGCGCAACCCGTTCCACCCGTTCAGCTGTTTCGACACCGCCACGCTGAGCGGCCTGGCCTACGGCCAGACCGTGCTGAGCAAGGCGGTGCAGGCGGCCGGCTACCTCTTCGATGGGCGCGAGGCGCACTCGGCCATCTATGACGCCGAGCGCACGGCCGAGCTCTTCTGCGCGATCGTCAACCGCTGGCGCCGGCTGGAGACGCTCGAGCGCGACCACGTCGGGCTGACGTTGATGTGAGTACGGTGTCACCTGCGCTTCCCGGGCCTCCGCGGGAGGCGTGTGAAGAGCCTGGCGGGCTGGCAAGTGCCTGAAAACACTGCGCCTCGTGCGGCTGTCATCAGGCTGCAATATTCATCTCATTTCATTGCAACACGCCTGACCTCAAATGCGCCCGCCGGGAATCCACCCGCGACGCACACCATTGAGAGGAATGACCGTGTCGAAATCCACTACCGTCTACCGCCTCGGAACGGCCGCCGCCCTGGCCGCCGCCACGCTGCTGGGCGCGCCTGCCGCCCAGGCCACCGACATCACCGGCGCCGGTTCGAGCTTCGTCTACCCGGTGATCTCCAAGTGGTCCGCCGCCTATGCCGAAAAGACCGGCAACCACCTGAACTATCAGTCGGTCGGCTCCGGTGCTGGCATCGCGCAGATCAAGGAGGGCACGATCGACTTCGGCGCCTCCGACGCCCCGCTGAGCAGTGCCGACCTGGCCAAGTTCGGCCTGGGCCAGTTCCCGATCGTGGTCGGCGGCATCGTGCCGGTGGTCAACATCACGGGGGTTTCGGCCGACCAGATGAAGCTCGATGGCGCCACGCTGGCCGACATCTTCATGGGCAAGATCAAGAACTGGAACGATCCGAAGATCGCCGCGCTCAACCCGGGCCTCAAGCTGCCGTCCAAGCACATCACCGTCGTGCACCGCTCGGACGGTTCCGGCACCACCTTCAATTTCACCAACTACCTGAGCAAGGTCAGCCCGGCCTGGGGCAGCTCGGTCAAGTTCGGTACCTCGGTGAAGTGGCCGACCGGCGTGGGTGGCAAGGGTAACGAGGGCGTCTCGCAGTACGTGCGCCAGATCGCCGGGTCGATCGGCTACGTCGAGTACGCCTATGCCAAGCAGAACAAGATCGCCTGGGTCGACATGAAGAATGCCGCCGGCAAGGTGCTCGCCCCCAACGCCGACGCGTTCGCCGCCGCGGCCGCGACCGCCGACTGGTCCAACGCCAAGGATTTCAACCTGATCATGACCAACGCCCCGGGCGCGGACGCGTGGCCGATCACCGCCACCACCTGGGCGATCATGTACAAGAAGCCGAAGAACGCCGGGCACACGCAGGTGGTGTTCGACTTCTTCAAGTGGTCCTACGCCAACGGCCAGCCGCAGGCGCAGGCACTGGACTATGTCCCGCTGCCGTCGAGCCTGGTGCAGAAGATCGAAGCCTACTGGGCCTCCGACTTCCAGAAGTGATGCACTGACCGGCGCGGGCGACCGCGCCGGGCCTCCGGCCGCCCCGATCACCCCGGGGCGGCTTTCCATTGGGGGGAGACACATCCACCCGTTCCAGCAAGGGGACCGAAGCCGACCATGTCCAGCCTGCCCTCCGTCGCCGCGCCGGTCCCCGACCAGGACGTCCGCAGCCGGCTCGATGCCCGCAACGACCGCTGGTTCGCCTGGCTGCTCAAAGGCTGTGCGCTGCTCGTACTGGCCGCGCTGCTGGGCGCCGCGTTCGCCACCCTGTGGGGCGGGCGCCACGCTTTCTCCACCTTCGGCTGGCACTTCCTGGTCAGTTCCGCATGGGACCCGGGCACGGACACCTACGGCGCGCTGGTCCCGATCTACGGCACGGTGGTGACCTCGCTGGTCGCCGTCGCGCTGGCGGTGCCGGTGAGCTTCGGCATTGCCCTGTTCCTCACCGAGGTCGCGCCCGGCTGGCTGCGCACGCCGGTCGCCTCGGCCATCGAGCTGCTCGCTGGCATTCCCTCGATCATCTACGGCATGTGGGGCCTGTTCCTGTTTGCCCCGTTCTTCGCCGAACACATCAAGCCCTGGCTCACCACGTACCTGGGCAACAACCCCGACGGCGACCGCCCGTCGTGGGTCTTCGAGCACCTGTCCTTCATCGGCAAGCTGTTCTCCACCGACTACCCGTTCGGGGCCAGCGTGCTGACCGCCGGCATCGTGCTGGCGATCATGATCATTCCGTTCATCTCCTCGGTGATGCGCGAGGTCTTCATGACCGTGCCCACCCGCCTGAAGGAATCGGCCTATGCGCTGGGCTCGAGCACCTGGGAGGTGGTCTGGGACATCGTGCTGCCGTACACCCGCTCGGCGGTGATCGGTGGCATCTTCCTCGGCCTGGGCCGCGCGCTGGGCGAGACCATGGCGGTGACCTTCGTGCTCGGCAACACGCTGGACCTGTCCGCATCCCTGCTCGACCCGGGTGCCTCGATCGCCTCGACCATCGCCAACCAGTTCAGCGAAGCGGTGGGCCTGCAGAAGTCGGCCCTGATGGCGCTCGCCTTCCTGCTGTTCGTGGTCACCTTCATCGTGCTGCTGATCGCGCGCCTGATGCTGCGCCGGCTGGCCGTCAAGGAGGGCCGCTGATGGAAACGCTTTACCTGCGCCGCCGATTCACCAACGCGCTGGCGATCCTGCTGAGCCTGGTGGCCACGGCGATCGGCCTGGGGTTCCTGGCCTGGATCCTGTGGGACACCATCCAGCAGGGCATCGCGGCGCTGAACCTGAAGCTGTTCACCACGATCACCGCCTACGGGGATACCGGCGGCCTTTCCAATGCCATGGTCGGCAGCCTGATCATCAACGCCATTGGCATCGCGATCGCCACACCCATCGGCGTGGCGGCCGGTACCTGGCTGGCCGAGTACGCCAACCGGACCAGGCTGGGCGAGTCGATCCGCTTCCTCAACGACATCCTGCTGTCCGCCCCGTCGATCGTGCTGGGCCTGTTCGTCTACACCATCGTGGTGCTGCCGAGCACCACGCTCACGCACGGCAACACCACGTTCTCCGGGCTGGCCGGCGGCATTGCGCTGGCGTTGATCGCGCTCCCGGTGATCGTACGCACGACCGACGAGATGCTGCGCCTGGTCCCGGCGACGCTGCGCGAGGCGGCGCTTTCGCTCGGCATCCCGCAGTGGAAGCTCACCATGCAGGTGCTGGTCCGCGCGGCCCGCTCGGGCATCATCACCGGCGTGCTGCTGGCGTTGGCGCGCATCAGCGGCGAGACCGCACCGCTGCTGTTCACCGCCTTCGGCAACAACTACATGGCGCTCAGTCCGCTGGACAAGATGGCCAGCCTGCCGCAGGTGATCTACCAGTACGCCAACGACCCCGGCGAAGCCATGCACGCGCTGGCCTGGGCCGGCGCCTTCGTGGTCACGATGTTCGTGCTGCTACTGAGCCTGGCCTCGCGCCTGGCGTTCTCCCGCAACAAGGTGTCCCATGACTGAGCCCAACGTTCACTTCGATCCGATGCAGCCCGTGGACGAGGTTCCTGCGACCGAGCCGAAGCTGAAGGTGCGCGACGTGCACTTCTACTACAACGGCTTCCACGCCCTCAAAGGCATCAGCATGGATATCCCCGAGCGCCAGGTCACGGCGATCATCGGGCCGTCCGGTTGCGGCAAGTCCACCTTGCTGCGCATTTTCAACCGTATCTACGCGATCTATCCCAAGCTCGAGGCCAGGGGCACGATCGAGCTGGACGGCGAGGACATCCTGGATCCGCGCTACTCGATGAACCGCCTGCGCGGCAAGGTGGGCATGGTGTTCCAGAAGCCGGTGCCGTTCCCGATGACCATCTTCGAGAACGTCGCCTACGGCATCCGCCACCATGAGAAGCTGTCGCGCAGCGCGATGGAGGAGCGCGTGGAGCAGGCCCTGCGCAGCGCCGCGCTGTGGGACGAGGTCAAGGACAAGCTCAAGCAGAACGCGCTCGGCCTGTCTGGCGGCCAGCAGCAGCGCCTGTGCATCGCCCGCGCCATCGCCCTGAAGCCCGAGGTGCTGTTGCTGGACGAGCCGACCTCCGCGCTCGACCCGATCGCCACCGGCCGCATCGAGCAGCTGATCGAGGAGCTCAAGAGCCAGTACACCATCGTCATCGTCACCCACAACATGCAGCAGGCGGC
Organism: Frateuria sp.; assembly: GCF_035695185.1. GTDB lineage: Bacteria > Pseudomonadota > Gammaproteobacteria > Xanthomonadales > Rhodanobacteraceae > Frateuria_A. Next base: position 8,627 of record NZ_DASSES010000172.1, on the reverse strand, counting down.
CCGCGTGTCCGACCAGACCGCCTTCATGTACCTGGGTGAGCTGATCGAGTACGACAATACCGAGAAGATCTTCACCAAGCCGGGCAAGAAGCAGACCGAGGATTACATCACCGGGCGGTTCGGCTGACGCGCCACTGTTTCTCCGTCCGGACGGACGTGGACATCCCTACGAGGCAACCATGACCACCACCAAAGACCACATCATCAAGAGCTACGACAGCGAGCTGGCGCGCCTGACCGGCGAGATCGTGCGCATGGGCGAGTTGGCGGCCGCGCAGCTCGAGGCGGCCATCGACGTGGTCGAGCGGCGTGACGACCGCGCGGCGCAACGGGTGGTCGCCAACGACGAGGCCATCGACGCGCTGGAGCAGGAGATCAGCCACGACGTGGTGCGCCTGCTCGCCCTGCGCGCGCCGATGGCGGGCGACCTGCGCAACGTGTTCGCGGCACTGCGCATCGCATCGGACATCGAGCGCATCGGTGACTACGCCGCCAACGTGGCCAAGCGTTCGATCCCGCTGTCGATGGTCGCGCCGGTGGGACCGACCAGCGGCCTGGGGCTGCTGGCCAAGCTGGCCGCCGCCGAAGTGCGCGATGTGCTCGCCGCCTACGCCCGGCAGGATGCCGAGCAGGGCTACCAGGTGTGGAAGCGCGACGCCGGGCTGGACGAGGCCTACACGGGCTACTTCCGCCAGCTGCTGACTTACATGATGGAGGACCCGCGCAACATCACGCCCTGCACGCACCTGCTGTTCATGGCCAAGAACATCGAGCGCATCGGCGACCATGCGACCAACATTGCCGAAAACCTGTGGTTCCAGGTGTACGGCGAGCAGCTGGACAAGCAGCGGGACAAGCGCGACCTCACCTCGAACCCCGAGATGCCCAAGCTGGGCGGGTGACGATCGGTGCCATCCCCCTTCCGGGGATGGCACAAACACGGATCAACCGGTGGTGTCGCGGCCGGCACGCCGCAGCCGTGCACTGCGCACGATGCCAAAGATGCCGATGGCCATCCAGGCCACCTCCAGCGCGAACGCCGAAGCGTTGAAGCTGCCGAACAGGAGCGACAACGCCACGCCCAGCGCGCCGAGGATGTTCATCAACTGGTAGGTGAGCCCGTTGCCGTGTAGCTTGTGCGCCTGCAGCAACAGGAACGCCAGCAGCACCAGCAGCACGCCGACGAAGCCGGCGAAGTCGTGCCAGTGCAGCGTGCTCATCGTTTCGCCCCGCGCTGGCGCAGCGCCTCGAACAGGACCACACCGGTGGCGACCGAGACGTTCAGGCTCTCCATCGCCCCCGGCATCGGGATCTTCGCCACGAAATCGCACAGCTCGCGGGTGAGCCGGCGCATGCCCTCGCCCTCGCTGCCGAGCACCAGCGCGACCGGGCCGCGGAAGTCGACCTCGTAGACGGAGGTCTCGGTATCGCCGGCCAGCCCGGTGATCCAGACGCCGGCGTCCTTGAGTTCGCGCAGCGTACGCGCCAGGTTGGTGACCGCCACCAGCGGCACCCGATCGGCGCCGCCGGCCGAGGCACGACGCACCACCGGGGTCAGGCCGACCGCGCGGTCCTTGGGCACGATCACCGCGGTCACCTTGGCCGCGGCCGCCGAACGCAGGCACGCGCCCAAATTGTGCGGGTCGGTGATGCCGTCGAGCGCCAGCACCAGCGTCTCCATGCCGTCGCGCTCGATCAGGCCGGCCAGTTCGTCCTCGTGGGTCATCGGGGGTGGCTCGTACAGCGCCACGACGCCCTGGTGGCGCGCCTGCCCGGCCAGCTTGTCCAGCTGCTCGCGCGGGCGGTGGTGGACCGGGATGTGGTGGCTGCGCGCCTGGTCGACCAGTTCCTTGATCCGCGCATTGCGCTGCGCGGTGGCCGCATCCACCAGCAGTTCACGCACGCGTGTGGCGTCGTTGGCCAGTGCCCCCTCGACCGGGTTGATGCCGACGATCCAGTTCTCGCTCATGCCTTGCCCTTCGGTTTGCGTTGCCGGCCCGGACGCCTGGCGGCTGTCGACGCGGCCTCCAGCGCCTTGCGCTTGCCACCACCGGCCTTGCCGGGCGCGCCCGGGTTGCTCCGGGTCCGGCCAGGCTCGGCCTGGCCGCGCCCGGTCTTCTTGTTGCCCCTGGCTTGCTTGTCGTCAGCCTGGCCTCCCCTACCCTGGCTTCCCTCGGCCAGGTGCCGGGCCTCGGGCGGGATGGTCGGGCGACCGAGCGCTTCGGAGGCCACCTTGGTGGCCTTGGAGCGGACTTTCGGCCGGCCCTCCTCGGACGGAACGGCCGGCCGGCCCATGGCCTCGGACGCCACCTTGGCAGCCTTGCCGCGGGGCGCGCGATTATCACCCATCGCGGGCGGCGGCGCCGGTTCGGCCGGTGCCGGCGCGCCACGCCCGAACGCCCTGCCCACGGCCCTGGCCGCGCGGCCCAGCATGCCCGGGGCCTTTGCGGCCGGCTTGGGCAGCGAGTAGCGGTCGCCGCTGGCTGCGTAGTCATAGGCCTTGCGGGGAGCGGCCGGCGGCTTGGCCGGCGCCTGTCGCGGCACCAGCCGGAAGTCGATCTTGCGGTCCTCGATGCTCGCGCGCAGGACCTGCACGCGCACGTGGTCGCCCAGGCGGAACTGCTCGCCGGTGCGCTCACCCTTGAGCAGCTTGCGGACCGGGTCGAAGTGGTAATAGTCGTTGGCCAGCTGGCTGATGTGCACCAGGCCGGACACGCGCGACTCCTCCAGTTCGACGAACAGGCCGAACGAGGTCACGCCGGTGATCACGCCGTCGAACTCGCTGCCGACGTGCTTGGAGAGCCACGCTGTCTTGAAGCGCTCGTCGACGTCGCGCTCGGCTTCCTCGGCGCGGCGCTCGCGCTGCGAGCAATGCACGGCCATCGCCGCCATCTCGGCCGGCGTGTAGAGGTAGTCCTTGGGCTTGCCGCCGCCGATGGCAAAGCGGATCGCGCGATGGACCAGCAGGTCCGGGTAGCGGCGGATCGGCGAGGTGAAATGCGCATAGGACTCCAGCGAGAGGCCGAAATGCCCGCGGTTTTCCGGCTGGTACGCCGCCAGGCTCTGCGCGCGCAGCAGCACCGACTGGATCAGCTCGCGCTCCGGGCGGTCACGCACCAGCGACAGGATGTCCGCGAAGTCACCCGGCGTGACCTCCTCCACCGGCGGCATGCGCAGCTTGAATTCGCGCAGGAACTGCTGCAGGTCCTCGTACTTCTCCGCCGGCGGCGGCTCGTGCGCGCGGAACAGGGCGGAGAATTTCTTCCGGGTGAGGAATGCGGCCGCCTGCACGTTGGCCGCGATCATGCATTCCTCGATCAGCTTGTGCGCATCGTTGCGCTCGGTCGCACCCATCGCCATCACTTCGCCGCGCTGGTCGAGCCGGAACTTCACTTCCGGGGTCTCGAAGTCGATCGCGCCGCGGCGTTTGCGCTGGGCGGCCATCGCCTTGTACAGCGTGTGCAGGTGTTCCAGCTGCGGCAGCACGTCGGAGACCTGTTCGCGCGCCTCCGGGTCGAGCAGCCCGACGGCCTGCCAGACGATGTCGTAGGTCAGACGCGCGTGCGAGCGCATCACCGCGTCGTAGAACCTGGCGCGAGTGACCTCGCCGTCGGCGTCCAGCACCATGTCGCAGACCATGCACAGCCGCTCGACCTTCGGATTGAGGGAACAGATCCCGTTGGACAGCGTCTCCGGCAGCATCGGCACGACGAAACCGGGAAAGTAGGTCGAAGTGCTGCGCTCGTAGGCCTCGCGGTCCAGCGCCGTGCCCGGACGCACGTAATGCGAGACGTCCGCGATCGCCACCACCAGCCGCCAGCCGCCCCCGCGGCGGGGCTCGGCGTACACCGCGTCGTCGAAGTCGCGCGCGTCGGCGCCGTCGATGGTCACCAGCGGCAGCTTGCGCAGGTCGACCCGGCCCTCGCGCTCGGCGGCCGTCACTTCCGGCTCGACCTGCGCCGCCTCGCGCAGCACCTCCGGCGGCCATTCGTGCGGCAGGTCGTGGCTGGCGATGGCCATCTCCACCAGCAGCGAAGGCTGCAGGCGCTCGCCAAGCACCGACACGATGCGCCCGAGCGGGCCGCGGTGCGGCGTGGGCGGATCGGTGATTTCGGCGACCACGATCTGCCCGGCCCGCGCGCCCTGCTCCTGTCCCGGCGGGATCATGACGTCTTGGTGCAGGCGCCGGTCGTCCGGCGACACCAGCGTCACGCCGTTCTCAACCACCACGCGTCCGACCAGCCGCGGCGAGCGGCGCTGCAGCACCTCGGCGATGGCGCCCTGCCGCCGGCCTCGCCGGTCGATGCCGACCACGCTGGCCAGCACGCGGTCGCCGTGCAGCACCATGCGCATCTGCTGCGGTGAGAGGTAGAGGTCGTCGCCGCCCTCGTCCGGACGCAGGAAGCCGTAGCCTTCGGCGTTGGCCAGCACCACGCCGGGAATCAGGTCGAGCTTGCGCACCGGGGCGAAGTCCCCGCGCCGGCCCTGCAGCAGCTGGCCGTCGCGCACCATGGCGCCAAGGCGCTTGCGCAGGGCGGTGATCTCGTATTCGTCGTGCAGCTTCAGCGCCTCGGCGATACGCGCCTCGCTCAGCATCTCGCCACGCTCGTCCAGCAGCGCCAGGATCGCCTCGCGACTGGGAATCGGCCGCTCATAACGTTGCGCCTCGCGCTCGGCGAAGGGGTCGCGTCCGCCCTTCGCGTGCGAAGGGGTTCCGGCCGGTGGCGTACGCCGCGATCCGCCCCGGGCGCGGGGATTCGATGCGCGCGGGGCCGCGCTGTCGCCGCCCTTGCCTGCGCGGGATGTCTTCTTTCTGGTCACAAAAGATCCTTGTGTCGGAGCGCCGCGCAGCATGCCGCGCGTCGCAATGAATTTCCTATCAACGAAGTGTTGACAAGCATGGGGGACATGCCTACTCTACGCGGCTCGCGCAGCCCGAAACGGCTCGCGCGACACCTGCCCAGGTGGCGGAATTGGTAGACGCACTAGTTTCAGGTACTAGCGGGTAAAACCGTGGAGGTTCGAGTCCTCTCCTGGGCACCAATTGTAGAGGAAGCCCGCCGCAAGGCGGGCTTTTTCGTTTCCGGCCATCCGTGCGCTTCGCGTCGGGCGGATGCCTGTCGGCCGGACGCGCGGCACACCCTCAATGCAGCCCCAGGTCCAGCGCCTCGGCGCCGCCGCTGCCATCGGCCTGCCGGACCTGCACGAGTCCGACGTTCGGGCAATACGTCTTGAACTCCACGTCGCCGGGCGACAGTGGTGACCACTCGCGGGTGACCACGCAATGGGAGAACCGCCCGATGCCGATGCGGACTTCCCGCCCCAGGGCGACCACCTCGGCACGGTCCTCCGCGACGCCGCGCAGGTATTCCTGCCGGTAGCGCTGCCCGACCCTGGGATGCGCCAGCATCACCAGCCCGGCGGCGGCACCGTTCCTGCCGGCCTGCCAGCTGCCCTCCTTGCTGCTGCCGACCCGGTGACCGGCACGATCGTAGAAGTACTCGGTCGTGTCCTCGCCCAGGTACCAGATGTTGCCGGCATCGTCCTGGGCATACCAGTCCGTGGTGCGCTCGACCAGGCGGTCGTGGCCGCCGTCGCAATCATCGTCCGCCCAGGCGTCGTCGGACACGGCGCGCGCGATGATCCAGCGGTAGATGCCCCGGAAATCCTTCTTGGCCTTGTGCGTGACGACGAAGTCGTTGGCGACGCATTGCTGGTCTTCGATCTCGCCATAGACGATGCGCCGACCGGGCCACATGGCCCAAAGCCAGTTGTCGATTTTCAACGGATGATGGAACTGGCCCGGATCGAACCGCGGGCTGGCCAGGTCGCTCGCCCTGGCGAAACACGATCCGGCGAGAAACACGAGTGCGAAAGCGAGGCTGCAGGCACGCATGGCGGGTCTCCGGCAGGAGGGGCTGCAGGCTTAGTCCCGCCGGCGTCGAGCCCACGTACAACCGGGGTTACGCGCGGGGGAAGGCCCCCAAGGCGGCCCCGGCTAGCCGACGGGCGGCCCCTTGAGCTCGACCATGTTCCCTTGCGGGTCGTAGCAGTAGATCGACGGTCCCTCGCCCTGTGCGCCGTAGCGCGAGCCGATGTCGCCCACACGCACGCCATGCGCTTTCAGGTGCGCCACGATGGCTTGCTCGTCGTAGCCCTCCACGCTCAGGCAGAGGTGATCCATGTTGTGGCCTTCCCGGCCCGGTCCCGCCCCTCCGAGGCGGCCGAGCTTGCCGTCGAGCGGCACCAGGTCGATCAGCGAGGCTCCGGCGCGCAGCTGCACCAGGCCGATGGCGTCCTGGCGCCGCTCCTCCGTACAACCGAGCACATCGCAGTAGAACGCCTGCATCGCCGCCAGGTCACGCACGCGCAGCACAATGTGGTCGATCTGGCGGAGCTGGAACGGGGGCATGGAAAACTCCTCTGGCGGGGGAACGGCCATCCTGCAAGCGCCTGCCGCGCGCTTCCGGCGTTAAGCCAATCGCGCACGCGGCCGGAGGGCCGGCCTGTATAATCGCTCCTTCGCACGCGGCGGGAGAAGCGGGGAACAGCCCGCTGCCGAAGACGCAACGCCCGTAATCGCTCAGGCCCGATACCGCCGCGTGCAAAAACTCTGGAGAGAGCGGTTCGATCCGCCGCCGAAGGGGCACGAAGCGTTCCGCTTCCAAACTCTCAGGCAAAAGGACAGAGGGGCGCCCCGCGTGCGGCACGCACGCGTTGCCTTCGGACGCCCGTCATGAGCCACAACTCCACTCCTTCGCTGCGCGACCTGGAACACCACGACGCCTTCATCGCGCGCCACATCGGCCCGAACGACGCCGAGATCGCGCAGATGCTGCGCACGATCGGCTACGACTCGCTCGAGGCGATGACCGATGCCATCGTGCCGGGCAAGATCAAGTCGCCGGCGCCGCTGGACCTGCCGATGGCGGTCAGCGAGGTCGAGGCACTGGCCAAGATCCGCGCGATCGCCGAAAAGAACAAGGTGTTCAGGAGCTTCATCGGCCAGGGCTACTACGGCACCCACACGCCCAACGTCATCCTGCGCAACATCCTGGAGAACCCGGCCTGGTACACGGCCTACACGCCATACCAGGCGGAGATCTCGCAGGGCCGCATGGAGGCGCTGATCAACTTCCAGACCATGTGCGCCGACCTCACCGGCATGGAGATCGCCAACGCCTCGCTGCTGGACGAAGGCACCGCGGCGGCCGAGGCGATGACGCTGGCCAAGCGTTCGGGCAAGTCCAAGTCGAACGTGTTCTTCGTCTCCGACCGTGTGCACCCGCAGACGCTCGAAGTGCTCAAGACGCGCGCCGAGGCGATGGGCATCGAGCTGCACATCGGTAGCGACCAGGACGCCGCCACGGTCGACAGCTACGGCATCCTGCTGCAGTACCCCGACACCCTCGGCCACATCGGTGACCACAAGGCGCTGGCCGATACCGTGCACGCGCGCGGCGGCATCGTCTGCGTGGCGACCGACCTGCTTGCGCTCACCCTGATCGCCGCGCCCGGCGACTGGGGCGCGGACATCGTGGTCGGCAACACCCAGCGCTTCGGCGTGCCCTATGGCTTCGGCGGCCCGCACGCGGCCTTCATGGCCTGCCGCGACGCCTACAAGCGCTCGATGCCCGGCCGCCTGATCGGCGTCTCCATCGATGCCGAAGGCAAGAAGGCTTACCGCCTCACCCTGCAGACGCGCGAGCAGCACATCCGTCGCGAGAAGGCGACGTCGAACATCTGCACCGCGCAGGTGCTGCTGGCGGTGATGGCGAGCATGTACGCCGTCTACCACGGTCCGGAGGGCCTGACCCGCATCGCCCGCCGCGTGCATCGCCTGGCCGTGATCCTGACCGTCGCGCTGCGCCGGGCCGGGGTGAAGGTCGGCGACGACTTCTTCGACACGCTGCACGTCACCGGCATCGACGCCGCGTCCATCCACGCCAAGGCCCGCGCCGCCGGCATCAACCTGCGCGAAGTGGACGCCGGCAGCCTGTGCATCAGCCTGGACGAGACCACCACCCGCGCCGACGTGGTCGCGCTGGCGGGCCTGTTCGGCGCCGAGGCCGACATTGACGCGCTGGACGCCACGGTGCACGACGCGCTGCCGCGCTCGCTGCTGCGCCAGAGCGACTTCCTCACCCATCCGGTGTTCAACACCCACCACAGCGAGCACGAGCTGCTGCGCTACATGCGCGCGCTGGCCGACAAGGACCTGGCGATGGACCGCACGATGATCCCGCTCGGCTCGTGCACCATGAAGCTCAATGCGACCGCCGAGATGATCCCGGTGACCTGGCCGGAGTTCGGCCAGATCCATCCGCTGGCGCCGGCCGCGCAGACCCAGGGCTATCAGGAGCTGATCGACGGCCTGGAAGCGATGCTGGTCGAGTGCACCGGCTACGACGCGGTCAGCCTGCAACCCAATTCCGGCGCGCAAGGCGAATACGCCGGCCTGCTCGCGATCCGCGCCTACCACCGCTCGCGCGGCGAAGGCCATCGCGACATCTGCCTGATCCCCGAATCGGCCCACGGCACCAATCCGGCCTCCGCGCAGATGTGCGGCATGCAGGTGGTGGTGACCAAGTGCGACGCCAACGGCAACGTCGATGTGGAAGACATCC
>NZ_DASSES010000171.1:0-20181 GCF_035695185.1 Frateuria sp. | reverse complement strand
GCGATCACCCGATGCCCGCCGATGCGGCGGCCATGCAGCTGCGCCACCGCCTGCCAGGAGGGGTTGGTGCTTTCGCCGCCGAACGGGTCGAAACCGGTCAGCAGGACGCAGGGGGTGGCGGCACGGCGCGGGGACTTGGCAGGGGACATCGAACGGTTCAGGTGAGCAGGTACAGGGCCAGCAGGTTGAAGGCCAGCAGCGCCAGCGCAGTGGGCCACTGGGCGCGGATCACCGCCCAGTCGTCGCCCAGTTCCAGCAGCGCCACCGGCACGATGTTGAAGTTGGCGGCCATCGGCGTGAGCAGCGTACCGCAATAGCCGCAGAGCATGCCCAGCGAGCCGACCAGGCCCGGGTTCGCGCCGTGGTGGACCACCAGCAGCGGCAGGCCGATGCCCGCGGTGAGCACCGGGAACGCGGCGAACGCGTTGCCCATGATCACGGTGAACACCGCCATCCCCAGCCCGTAGGCCAGCACGCAGGCGAGCCGGCTGTCGATCGGGATGAAGCGGGCGCTGAAGCCGGCGATGTCGCGCCCCACGCCGCTGGCGGTCAACACCACGCCCAGCGCCGCCAGCAGCAGCGGCATCAGCGCCGCCCAGCCGAGCGTATCGAGCAGCCGCCGGCCCTCGCCCAGCGCGACCGGCGCCGGCACGCGGCCGAGCCGGGTCGCCGCCACCGCCGCGAGCACGGAGGCGAGCACCAGGCCGAGCAGGGTGCGGTGCGCCGGCACGAACAGCGGCTGCCCCTGCAGGTACAGGTAGCCGCCGAACACGCTGACCAGTACGGTCACCAGCGGGATCAGCAGGGCCGGGCCGAACAGGCGGCGGCCCAGCCGCCGTGCCGACGCCTCGCGCTGCGCTTCCGGCACCATCGGCACGCGATGCCTGCCCACGCCCGGCGCCAGCAAGGCGAGCACCAGCACCGCCGCGCCGGCAAGCTCGGCCGGCCAGCGCACGCCGGCGGCCTTCGCCCGGATCACCGCCTCGCCGCCGCCGAACAACGCGGCCAGCACCAGCCAGAAAGCTGCCGTGCGCCATTGCCGGTCGCGCAGATTGAGCAGGCCGGCGCAAAGCAGGAACAGCGCGAGCAGGTCGTAGGCGTACTCAATCCGCAGCATCGGCCTGTCCCGGATACCGCGCCAGCAGGCGCCGGCGCGCCACCGCCAGGCGCAGGCCGTGGATGACGAAGGCGCCGATCGCGGTCGGCAGCGCCCACAGTGCGATCGCCAGCGGTTGCAGCACGATCCCGTGGCTGGCGTAGAAGCCCTGGATCAGCAGCACCGCACCCAGCGCAATGAAGACGTCCTCGCCGAAGAACAGGCCGACGTTGTCGGTCGCCGCCGCCAGCGCGCGCACCCTGGCCAGTTCCTCCGGCGTCGCCGGCGCGCCCTTGTCGCGCTCGAAGGCGGTTTCGCTCATCGGCGCGAGCATCGGGCGTACGGTCTGCGGATGACCGGCGACGTTGGTCATGCCGAGCATCGAAAGCAGCTGGCGCAGGCCCAGGTAGGCAACCAGCAGGCGCGTGAGGTTGAGCCCGCGCAAGCGTCCGATCCAGTGCCGCGCGTACTCGCGCAGGCCGCAGCGCTCGAGCACGCCGACCGCCGGCAGCGTCAGCGCGATCAGCAGCAGGGCGCGGTTGGCGACGAAGCTCTCGCCGATCAGGGCGAGCAGGTCCGGCACGTCGTACCCGGCCAGCAGGCCGCTGACCACGCCGCCGGTCACCACCACCAGCACCGCGTTGAAGCGCAGCACGAAGCCGAGCACGATGATCAGGACGCCGAGCATCGGCCAGTGGTTCATGCGGGCACCCCACAGGCACGCAGCGTCACCCCGGCCGCGCGCAGGCCTTCGTGCAGGGCCTGCGCGAACAGCGCCGCATCGGGGCGGTCGCCGTGCACGCACAGGCTGTCGGCCCGCACCCGCACCGGCTCGCCGTCCACGCTGTCGACCACGCCCTCGCAGGCCAGCACCACCGCCTGGCGCACCGCGGCCGCGGGATCCTCGATCACCGCGCCGGGCTGGCCGCGGGCGACCAGGTGGCCGTCGGCACGGTAGCGGCGATCGGCGAAGGCTTCGTGCACCACCGCGAGGCCTGCGTCGCGCCCCGCATGCACCAGCGCGCCGCCGGCCAGGCCGACCAGCCGCAGGCCGGGATCGACGTCGCGGATCGCCTGCACCACCGCCTGCGCCAGCGCCGGGTCCTGTTCGACCATGTGGTACAGCGCGCCATGCGGCTTGAGGTGGGTCACCTCCGCGCCGGCGGTGCGTGCCATCGCCGCCAATGCGCCCAGCTGCACCACGGTCAGCGCGTACAGCTCGGCCGGCGCCATCGCCATCGCGCGCCGGCCGAAGCCCGCCAGGTCGGGCAGGCCGATGTGGGCGCCGATGGCGACCCCGGCGCCGGCCGCCGCCTGCACCGTTGCGCGCATGGTCAGCGGGTCGCCGGCATGGAAGCCGCAGGCGATGTTCGCCGAGGTGATCCAGGGCATGACCGCGGTGTCGGCGCCCATCCGCCAGGCGCCATAGGACTCGCCCATGTCGCAGTTGAGGTCGATGGTCGGCATGCGTCTCTCAGGTGTCCTCGTTCAGTCGCTGCGCCACCCGGCCGAGCAGCTCGGCGAGCCATTGCTGCTGCTGCGCATATGCCTGCCGCGCCTCGGCCAGGGTGGTCCAGCGGAATTGCAGCATATCGCCCGGGCGTCGCTGGGCCAGCGCCGGCAGGTCGGCGGCGGCCAGCTGCGCGATGCGCGGATACCCGCCGGTGACCGGATGTTCGTTCAGCAGCACGATCGGCTGGCCGTCCGGCGGCAGCTGCATGACGCCGGCAACGACGCCTTCGCTGACCAGTTCGAGCGGCCGGCGCAGGCGCAGGGTCGGACCCTGCAGGCGTGCACCTACGCGGTTGCTGTCGGCGCGCAACGCGAACGCCTCGCGCGTGAGCGCCGCCCGGGAGGCCTCGTCGAGTTGATCGGTATGGCTTGCCGGCAGCAGTCGCAGCGGCGATCCGACGTCGAACCAGGGGCGCGGGTCGAGCGACCAGCGCGGCACGTGCGCGCGGGAGGGCAGGGCGTCGCCCAGCGGCAGCCGGTCGCCCACGCGCAACGCGCGTCCGTCCAGCGGGCCGACGCCGGCATTGAGGTCGGTCGAGCGGCTGCCCAGCCAGGGCGCCACCGCGAGGCCGCCGTCGATCGCCAGGTAGCTGCGGCAGCCGCTGGCCATCGGGCCGAAGTCCAGCACGCTGCCGGCCGGACAGCTGCGGGCCTGCCACATCGGCAGCGGCACGTCGTTGCATCGGGCGCGCGGCAACGGCGCGCCGGTCAGCGCGACGCGGGCGGCGCGCGCCAGGCGCAGGCACGGGCCGAGCAGGGTGAACTCCAGCACGCAGGCCTCCGGCGGGTTGCCGACCAGCGCATTGGCCAGCCGCATGGCCGGCAGGTCGGCGGCACCGGCACGGCCGATGCCGAGCTGCGCATAGCCCGGGCGGCCCGCGTCCTGCAGGCTGCTCAGCAACCCTGGCGCGAGTACCTCGATCACGCGCGCGCATCCCCGGCCAGCTGGTCGAACATGGCGGCGTCGATGGGCTCGAAGCGCACGCGGTCGCCCGGCGCCAGCAGGCAGGGACGTCCGCTGGCGGCGGCATCGAACAGGCGCGAGGGCGTGCGACCGATCAACTGCCAGCCGCCGGGAAGCTCGGCCGGGTAGATCCCGGTCTGCGCGCCGCCAATGGCGACCGAGCCGGCCGGCACGCGCGTGCGCGGGCGTTCCCGCCGCGGCACCTCGAGTGCCGGGTCCAGCCCCAGCAGGTAGGCGAAGCCGGGCGCGAAGCCGAGCATCGCCACCTGGTACTCGACCGCACAGTGGCGTGCCACCACCGACGCCTCGCTCATGCCCAGGCGCTGCGCCACCGTGCCGAGGTCGACGCCGTGCGCGCCGCCATAGCACACCGGCAACCGGTGAACGGTGGGCGCCTGCCGCGCCTCCGCGCCGCCGGCAGCCAGCACCTGGCGGATGCGATCGAGCAGCCCGGGGAGCGGATCATCGGTGGCCGCCGCGGCGCGCGGGTCCAGTCGCACCAGCACGCTGGCATAGGCCGGCACCAGTTCCTGCACGCCCGCCAGCGGGGTCGCCCGCAATCGCGCGCAGGCCTCGTGCACGCGGGCATTGACTTCGCGGTCGATACCCTCGCCCAGGCGCAGCAGCAGGGCGTGCTCGCCCATGCGTTCGTACTCGAAATCCACGTGCTGCCGCTCCTCCCGGCCGTTCGCGCCGGGACATGCTACATGCCGGACGGATCCGGGACGCCCGACACCTCATTGGGTGATATCGATGGGCTGTCATGGATTCAGGGCCCACGGTGGCAGGGCGCGCAGCAGATTCGATGTTGTCACCCGTCGACCGGACGCTCGCCCTCTCACCGGCGAGGTGCGTGCCGCTATGCTGGCGTCTCTGCCAAGGGAGAGTCGCTCCATGAAGAAACTCAAAGGCTCCTGCCTTTGCCGCCAGGTTTCCTTCGAGGTTGCCGACGAGTTCATCTTTCTCGGCTACTGCCATTGCTCGGAATGCCGGAAATGGACCGGCTCGGCGTTCGCCACCGGAGGTATGGTTCCCGCGAGCGCCCTGACCCTTACGGCCGGATCCGAGGTCGTGAGGCATTACCGGAAGTCGGTTCAAACCGAATTGGTGTTTTGCGGTCAATGCGGTTCGAGCCTGTATTCGCGCAAGCTTCTTGTGGACCGATGCATCGTCCGCCTGGGCACGCTGGACGATACGCCGACGCGCGCCCCGAACGTGCACATCTATTGCGCTTCGAAGGCGCCGTGGTACGAAATAATGGACGCTCTTCCGCAATACGACGAGCTCCCTGAGTAGCTCCGGTGAATGGCAGGTTGTTCCCGGTAGCGGGATTAACGGGGTGCACGCCGCTTGGCCGTAACCTCTTCAGCCTGGCCTCGCATAGCGGCGGATCCCGCAAAACCATTCGACCACGTAATCCGCGGGCATCGGCGGCAGAATTTTCAGGAAAGCATTAGCGGTTTGCGATCCCGCGCCAAGGACGGCACGATGCAAACTGGCGCGCTTCTGCAACGGACGCGCCAGGAGCTAAAAGGGGCTTTGTTTGGGGGATATGTCGAGGAGGATCCGTGAGGATCTCTGTCTCGCCACGCTGGCCGGCTGCCTGACGCGGACCTGCTGGCCTGGCGAGCGGTTTGGCACGGGACGCGCTTACCTGACAGTATCCGGCCAATTCCGCTCTCGCCAGCCGGCAGGCGGAGCAAACGGCCAATGATTTGTCGGCGGGCGCTGTTGGAGCGGCCGCCATGGGTAGTAAACCAGAAGGGGGAAGAGGGAATGCGTTTGATTCGATGGAGTGTGGCGCTGCTTTTGCTGCTGGGACTGGCCGGTTGCCAGTCGTCGCTGATGACGAAGGCGGGTGGTTCGGAACCCATGCCTGAGCCTGGCAAGGCACTGGTCGTGTTCCTGCGGCCATCGTCTTTCGGCGGAGCGATCCAATCGTCCGTGTACGACACCGGCGACACGAAGGACAGGTTCATCGGCATCGTCTCGACCAAGACGAAGGTTGCTTACCAGGCCGACCCGGGCGACCACCTATTCATGGTCGTGGCGGAGAATGCCGACTTCATGGTCGCCCATCTCGATGCCGGCAAGACCTACTACGCACTGGTGAGTCCGCGCATAGGCTTCTGGAAGGCGCGCTTCTCCCTGCTGCCCATTCACAACCGTGCCGATGCCAAGTACAGCATGCGGTCTGCCGATTTCCGCGATTGGATGGCAGACACCACTTGGGTGACCGTCAGCCCCGCCGCTGAGCAGTGGTACCGCGAACACGAAGCCGATATTCAAGCCAAGAAGGCCGACTACATGCGCCGCTGGAACACAGCCGACGCGCAGCAGCACGCCGAGCTGACGCTTCCGGCGGAGGACGGCATTTGATGGTTACCTGAACCGGGCAGCCGGTTTGATCAGAAGGCTTAGGGCGGGCGCGCCGGTCACCATGACTCGCCCGCCGTGGGCCGGCGTCTGACTGTTTGACGCCGGCCCGTTGGGCCGTACCGGGCAACGGCTCGTGAGCCCTCCGTTTCCGGCGCTTGCCCCACATGCGCTGATCGGAGATACCATCGCCGCGGCGATGGAATGGCAGAAGAGACCTGGCACCATGAGCGACGAACTGAAGCGTTGCCCGGCATGTGCCGAGCTGATCCAGGCGGCGGCGCACAAGTGCCGCTACTGCGGTACCGACCTCGACGCGTATGTCGCGGCGCACGAAGCCAGTGCCGAGCAGACCCTGCTCACCGGCCACCCGCGGGTGATCTACACCTTCGGCCAGTACGTGGTGGCGGTCTGCACGCTCGGCATCGCGCTGCTGGTGTACTGGGTGCGCAGCCTGAGCCTGACTTTCACGGTCACCACCCAGCGGGTGCGTGTCGAGCGTGGCCTGTTCTCCAAGGTGCAGGACAATGTGGAGCTGTTCCGCGTGGATCATTTCGACGTGATCAAGCCGCTGGGCATGCGGCTGCTGGGGTTGTGCCGGGTCCAGCTGCATTCCTCCGATCCGGAAATGCCCACCGTCGATCTCTTTGGCATGCCGGGCCTGGAGGCGATGGCGGACACCTTGCGCGAATGCTCGCTGCGCGAACGGGCCCGTCGCCGGGTTCTGCCGATGGAGCAGATGTAGCGCCGGCGGGCGCACCGTGGTTCCACCGTGGCGGCCGGGGGACGATGCCGTCGCCGAACGTGGCCACGCCGCTATGGCCCAGTGACACCTGCACCACTCCCGCGCCCCTGGCAGGGGCATGTGGTTCGCCACCCGGATGCGGGCGAACGTCCGCCCCGGATGTGGCCAACCGCCGGACGCCTCAGGCGAGCGCCAGCTCCAGCTCGTGGCCGTGGCACTGCTCGTAGCGCAGCCCGCTGCCGCACAGGCAGGGATCGTGCTCGCGCAGCTCCGACTCGATCGCGCAGCCGAGGAAGCGCTGCGCCTGCCGAAGCGGCGCGATCTGCTCCGCCGGAACGTGCACGTGCCCCTGCCCGGCAGGCTGGCCGCTGCGCGTCATCACCTGCACGATCGCGCGGGACACGCGGATGAAGTGCTGCACCAGCTGGTCGTCATGCAGCGCCATGCGGACGTTGTCGACCACTTCGCCGTGGTAGTCGCGTCGCGCGTCCGGCACGAAAAGGATCGAGCGCTCGCCGTGCGGCTTGGGCGTGATCTCGACCATCCGCCCCTGCGGCGAGAGCCAGACGGCATGGAACTCGGCCTCCACCAGCACCCGTGGCCATTGCCAGAGCTGCCAGCCGCACAGCATGCGGCCGCCATCGCGAGCGACCTTGGCGCGGACGTTGGAAAAACATCCGTTGACGGTCGCGCCAGGCTCCGGCCGCACGTCGAGGTAGGTGGGCAGGCCGCCGGGGGTGACCTTGTCTATCAACCGGTGCAGGGAGGCATCGATCCGGGCAGGCGTCGTGGTGGTGTACATCGCAACCTCGCTCAGGTGTTCGCTCGGCCATCGCTCGCATGCATGCGGTGCGGGGCGCCGTGCAGGGAATCGACGGCGGCCAGGTGGCGGCTGGACAGGTCTCCGTGGTGCCGCGTGGTCGCGGGTCGGACATGCGAGCGGCCACCCGCACTGCGGGAGCTATCGGCGTTGTCGTTGAGTGTCGATGCCGTTCAGCGGCGCAAGAGGGCATCGGTTCAAGGGTGCCACGACGCACGCGAAGATCGCATCGAAGCACGATGGCGCCTGGCGTTGCGACCGCCGGCGTGACGGCAGTTGCGCTGGCCGGCGCCCAGGCTTCCGGTCGGTATGCACATGGCTCCGGCGTCGGGCCGCTTCAGCCGGCACGACTTCCCGTGGCGGCAGGGTTGGTTATGCTGGGGAACCGCCGTGTTCCTGGAAGGTCCACGGATCACTTTCAACCAAACAGATGGGTTGTCCACATGAACCTGCCCCGTTCCCTGCTCGTCGCCTCGCTGGTCGCCGCGGCCGGCTTCTCCATCATCCCCGTGTCCGCCGCGCGCGCCGCGGATCTCGGCGGCACTGCCGTGCCGGGGGTGTGCATGCTTTCGCGTGAGGCGGTCTTCGCCCAGTCCAAGGTCGGCCAGGCGGCGAGCCAGCGGCTCGGGCAGCTGGCCCAGCAGGCACGCACCCAGCTGGACAACCAGCGCAAGCCGCTCGATGCCGACCTGCAGAGCTTCCAGCAGAAGGCCGGCTCGTTGAGCGAGTCCGACCGCAAGAGCCAGGGCCAGGCGCTGCAGCAACGCATGCAGGCCTACCGCAGCGAGGCGGGCGAACTCGACCAGCGCATCCAGCTGACCCGCGGCAAGGCGATGCAGCGTATTGGCCAGGACGCCGAGCCGATCGTCGCCAGCGTCTACAAGAACCACCACTGCGGGCTGCTGCTGGACCGCGACTCGGTGCTGGGCGGCAACCTGACCAACGACCTTACCTCGGACGTGGTGCAGGGCCTGGACCGCAAGGTCACCACGATCAGCTTCAACCTGGAACCGTTGCCCGCCAACGCGAAGAAATAAGCGCAGGCGCGGCTCGCCCCGCAGGCGGGCCGTGCGCTCGGAAGACCACGCCGACGGCGGTCAGGACTTCTTGCCGCCGCCGTCCTGCTTGTTCACCGTCGCCCAGGCGATGCGCTCGGCGGTCTTCTCGGACTTGCCTTCCTTCTTCTCGCTCTCCTCGATGTGTTGCGCCTGGCGCTTCTGCTTGTCGGTGTAGGAGGACTTGTCGCCCTTGGACATGGCACGGCTCCGGTGGCTGGCTGGGCTCCGACGCTAGCGGCTGTGTGGTTAAAGCGAGGTCGCCTCGCGACCACGCCGGCGTAAAGGCGCCGGTGGCCATGCCGGCGCGATGCTAGAGTGCGTCGCTTACTTTCCGGCTACCGTGCGAGCGACCTGATGACGAACCAGGCCCCCTATCCGATCGGCACGCCCGGCGTTCCCTGGGGACCGGCGGAAGTGGCTGCCTGGCTGTCGCGGCAGGCGCGCCAGCGCAGCTACGAGGCAGAGGTGCTGACGGTGATCGAACGGCTGCGCCCGCGTTTCGACGTGGTGCAGTACGGCCAGCTCGATTACGCGCCGGACAGCTACCCCCTGCTGGCGATCAGGAGCCGCGGCTGGCGCGAGGAGCTCCCCTGCGTCCTGGTGACCGGTGGCGTGCATGGCTACGAAACCAGCGGCGTGCATGGGGCGCTGCGCTTCGCCGAGCGGCACGCGGACGAGTACGCGGGCAAGGTCAACCTGCTCATCGCGCCTTGCGTCAGTCCGTGGGCGTACGAGCGGATCCATCGCTGGAACGCGCAGGCGATCGATCCCAACCGCTCGTTCCGCGAAGACAGCCCGGCGGCGGAATCGGCGGCGCTCATGCGCCTGGTCGAGCCCTTCCGCGAGCGCATCCTGGTGCACGTGGACCTGCACGAGACCACTGACACCGACGAGTCCGAATTCCGCCCCGCACTGGCCGCGCGCGATGGCGTGCCGTTCGTGCCCGGCGAGATCCCCGACGGCTTCTACCTGGTCGGCGACACCGCCAACCCGCAGCCGGCCTTCCAGCAGGCCGTGATCGCGGCGGTGGCCGAGGTCACCCACATCGCCCCGGCGGACGCCCACGGCGAGATCATCGGTTCGCCGGTGGTGGCGCCGGGCGTCATCAACTACGCGCTCCGGCCGCTGGGGCTGTGTGCCGGCATCACCGACGCGCCCTACAAGACCACTACCGAGGTCTACCCCGACAGCCCGCGGGCGACCGCCGAACAGTGCAACCAGGCCCAGGCGGCCGCCGTGCGCGCGGCGATCGGCTTCGCGCTGGCGCATTCGTAGCGCGGTCGGGCCGCGCGGCCCCGGCCGCCAGGCCAGCCGCGCCGGGCGTGAGGGTGAGCGCAGCGTCGGGATGGGCGCCCCGCAGGCGCGTGGGGTGCAGCGGGGCGGGCGATCGGATGCATGACGCCGAGCGGCCCCGGCCGGGGCCGGCTCAGCCGGCCGATGCGTGATCCCAGGCCGGGAACGCAGCGGCGATGCTCCCGACTTCGGCGAGGACGGCGCTGCGCCGGTGCGCGTCCGCGGCAGGCGCGACGTAGTAGGCCGTCACCAGCAGCGGTGGCCGGCGGGGCGGGAACAGGATGGCGACGTCGTTGCTTTCGCCCTGCGCGCCGCTGCCGGTCTTGTCGCCCGCGCTCCAGCCGGCGGGCAGCCCGGCACGAAGCTTGTCGGTGCCGGTCAGGCAGCCACGCATCCAGCCCAGCAGGCGTGCACGCGAGGAATCCGACAGCGCCTTGCCGAGCAGCAGGTGCCGCAGGGTGTCCAGCATGGCATCGGGGGTGGTGGTATCGCGCCGGTCGCCGGGCCGGGTGACGTTGAGCTCCGGCTCGGTGCGATCCAGCCGCGTCGCGCTGTCGCCCAGTCCGCGCACGAACGCGGTCACTGCCTGCGGCCCGCCGAGGGCGGCGAGCAGCAGGTTCGCGGCGGTGTTGTCGCTGACGGTGAGCGCCGCCGCGCACAGCGCTTCCACCGTCATGCCCGGGGCGCCGGTATGCAGCCGGGTGACCGGCGCATAGTCGAGCAGTCCCTCGGTGCCGAAGCGGATGCGCCGTTGCAGCCGCTCGTCGCCGCGGTCCACCCCGGCCAGCACGGCGGCCACTGCGAGCACCTTGAACGTGCTGCACAGCAGGAACCGTTCGTCCGCGCGGTGTCCCACGCGGCGGCCGTCCCCGCAGTCGAGGATGGCCACGCCGAGCCGTCCGCCGTGTTGGCGCTCCAGCCCTGCGAGCCGCGCCGCCGCATCAGGCAGGGCGAGGGTGCCCGGAGTCGCCTGGGCCAGCGTGGCGGGCAGCAGGGCGCCCAGCAGGCTGCCTTTGAGAAAGTCCCGGCGTTTCATGGCTCGTCCGTGTGAGGGGGTGGCCGCCGATGATCGGTCATGCATGGGCCCGTTCGGGGGCCGGCCCGCGGCACGCGCCGGGCAGGGTCGCCTGTCAGCGGCGCACGTAGTCGTCCGCTGGCCGGTCGCCCTTCTGGCGCTGGTTGTCCTCGCCGGTATCGTTCCTGGCCTCGCCGCCGGCATTCGTGTCAGCCGGTCGCTTGGGGACCTCCGCGCCGGGATCGCGGGCATCGTGCCGGGTGCGATCGGTGCCGCCGCTCTTGCCGGGATGGGATGTGCTCATGGGGTGCTCCCGTCGGTATCGCCGTCGGCATTGTCGCCACAGGGGGCGGAAACGCGCGTGAGCGCCAGGCGCGGCGAGCGCAAGAAGCGGAGTGTGCGCGGGCGGCGCCACCCCTAGCCTCGCGTGATTCCACCGCCGGAGAACGCCGCCATGGCCTTTCGCATCCGTGGGCTCTCGCCCGAGCCTTTCCGCCACCTGTTCGGCCAGGACGACGCGGCGCTGGCCGCCCTGGGAGTGCGGCGTTGCGTGGTCGACCACGCGCCGGGTTTTCCCGACCGTGTCGAGCTGCGCGACCTCGAGCCCGGCGAGACCGCCTTGCTGCTGAACTACACCCACCAGCCGGCCGACACCCCGTTCCGCGCCAGCCACGCCATCTTCGTGCGCGAGGGCGCAACGGCGGCCTATGACGCCGAGGATCGGGTGCCGGAGGTGCTGCGTATCCGCACGATCTCGCTGCGCGCGTTCGATGCCGGGCACATGATGGTGGAGGCCGAGCTGGCGGCGGGCACGGACCTGGACGCGGCGATCGCGCGCCTGTTCGCCCGCCCCGGGGTGGCCTACCTGCATGCGCACTACGCCACGCGGGGCTGCTACGCGGCACGCCTCGACCGCGCCTGATCGATGGGCGGCGCCGGCGTCGCCACCGGGCTGCCCGGCATGCGCAGGGCGTCACACTTCGCCGTTGCCTGCGCGCGATTTTCATCCGGGCGTGATGCCGGGCGAGCCCACCATGGCCGTACCCGGGGCAGAGGAGCAGGCGGCATGGCATACCTCGTCGGAGACATCGTGGTGGTCGGCTCGTGGATCACGCCTGGCGAGGGCCAGGGATTCGTCGGCCAGTTCGCGCTGCTGCGGGCCCAGCCCGGCCTGCCGCTGATCCGCACCGACATCGTGCGCGGTGCGGCGCCTTACGCCGACCTGTTCGAGGCGGCCGAGGCGGGCTGCCAGGCGGGCATCGAGGCGGCGAAGCGCAAGCAGGGCAATGCCACGCTGATCCCCCTCCCGTACCCGCCGGGGCCGCTGCCGGTCTGACCGGGCGTGCCGGCGGCCCCGCCAGGCGGGCCGGGGAAACGGCCGGGCCTGCTTGCGTTGACCCGGCCCGCCCGCAAGATGAACCCACCCACCGCGAGGAGAGCTTTCATGCAGCACATCCACCGTGAGCGCACCATCGAGGACAGCGGCAAGCATTTCGTGGCCATCCTGAACGAGCAGCCGGATGGCCTGCTGAGCGTCACCGTGCGCCTTCCCGACGGCACCCTGCGCGTGGTCCCTGGCGAGCACTTCCGCGACGAGGACCAGGCCATGGCGGCGGCCAGTTCGTTCGCGCACGAACTGGTGGGGTCCTGCTGACCCGCGCACGGCAGGCCCGGTGCAACGCGGGATGGCCATGCCTGGCGCTGGGCATCCTGTGGACCTCGCCCAACACGCTGCTCGGCCTGCTGGCAGGCGGCATCGGGCTGGTGCTGGGTGCCCGCGTGCGGTGGCGACCACGCGCGCTGGCGCTGGTGTTCGGGCGGATGCCGTGGGTGTCGCCCGGTGCCCTGACCCTGGGCAATGTCATCCTGCACACCGGCGGCAGCCTGGACGTGGCCTGCTTCACCTACGCCCATCGCGCCGGGCGTGCAGTCGAGCCGCGCGTGTCGCTGGCCGACCACGAGCGCGCGCACGTGTACCAGTACATGGTGCTCGGCCCGCTGTTCCTTCCGCTGTACCTGCTGTGCGGGGGCGTCAGCGTGCACAATCCACTGGAACGGGCGGCCGACCGCTACGCCCGATGCGGCGCCGGCTGGTGGCCGTTCGCGCGCAGTTCGCCGGCACCGACGCCGCCGGCGTGACCTCAAGGATGCCGACGATGACCGACAAGCTCGACCTGCAGGATCTGGCCCACCTCGCCCGCGTGGCCGAAGGGCAGGGCGCCAGCGTCCCCGAAACGGCCGTGGCCCGGCTGATGCTGGCCGGGCTGGTGCGTCGCCCCGACCACGTGTGTGAAGGCGCGCCCGAGCTGGAGCTGACGCCGGCCGGGCTGGCGCGGGTGCGCTCGAGCGACCAGTGATGGACGTACGCCTCCGCGAGGCCCGCCCGGACGAGTTCGAGGCCCTCGGCCAGCTGCTGGTCGACGTGTACGCGCGGCTGGAGGGCTTCCCCAAGCCGGAGGAACAGCCGCGTTATTACGCCCTGCTGGCCGACATCGGCCAGTTCGCCCGCAAGCCGCAGGCGCAGTTGCTGGTCGCACTGGATGCACAGGAGCGGCTGCTCGGCGGCGTGGCCTATTTCGGCGAGATGGCGCATTACGGCTCTGGCGGCATGGCCGGCACGCTCACCGACGCATCGGGCATCCGCCTGCTCGGCGTGGCGCCGGCGGCGCGTGGCCTGGGCGTGGGGCGGGCATTGACCGCTGCCTGCATCCAGCGCGCGCGCGAACGAGGGCACGCCCGCGTCGTGCTGCACACCACCCGCGCGATGCAGGTCGCCTGGGGCATGTACGAGCGACTGGGCTTCGAGCGTGCGCCGGAGCTGGACTTCATGCAGGGCGAATTGCCGGTGTTCGGCTTCAGCCTCTTCCTTCGCCCCGGTGCCTCTGCCTGAGGGAGCGCCCCGCGGCGGTCTCCCGCGACAAAAAAAGCCTGGTGCCAGGCCAGGCTTTCCTTGTCCGAACGAGCGTGAAGCCTACCGGTCGCTGCTGCGGCCGCCTTCGGACTCCTTGCCTTCCTCGACCAGTTCGCGCACGCGCTGGCCGCCCTTGTGGCCGGCCTCGCGGACGCTCATGTCGCCGTTGTCGTCGCTGGCCGAGCGGCCGGACTGCTGGTTGCTGCGCTCGTTGTCTCGCTGGTTTGCCATGAAGCCTCCGTGGAACGAAAAGGTGGGATACCCGGCCGGATGGCCAGGCACGCCATGCGTTGCAAGGGTGACGCCAGCCATGGGCGGGCCACCGGTCGCATGGCAGCGTGCGGAGCGGGGCATGCGGCCTGAAAAAGCGTCCGCCGATGGGACATTTTTCAGGGCGGTGACAGGCCCTGGCCGGCCTGTGTCGCACCCCGCCCGAGCATGTCGCGGATGCGCGCGGCCAGGGCGTCGATCGCGAAGGGCTTGGTCATCACCTGCATGCCAGGCTGCAGCGGCCCCAGGGCGGCGTCTTCGGCATAGCCGGTGATGAACAGGATCCGCAGCGCGGGACGGGCGACCCGTGCCGCCTCGGCGAGTTGACGTCCACCGAGGCCGCCCGGCAGGCCCACGTCGGTCACCAGCAGGTCCACGCGTACCTGCGACTCCAGCACGCGCAGGGCGGAGGCGCCGTCGGCGGCTTCCAGCGCGGTGTAGCCGAGTTCCCGCAGCTGTTCGCCGACCAGCGTGCGCACGGTCGGCTCGTCGTCCACCACCAGCACGGTTTCGTCCGCTGCGGCCGGCAGTGCCGGCGCGAAGTCGTCTTCCCCGGCACCGTCTTCGGCCCGGCCTTCGTGGCGGGGCAGCAGGATCGTCACGGCGGTGCCGCGCCCGGGCGCGGACTCGATACGTACCTGGCCACCGCTCTGCCGGGCGAAGCCGTAGACCATGGAGAGGCCCAGCCCCGTGCCCTGGCCCTGCGGCTTGGTCGTGTAGAACGGGTCGAACGCCCGCGCGACCACGTCAGGCGGCATGCCCGTGCCGGTGTCGGCCACGCGCAGGGTGACATAGGGGCCGGCCGGCACGTTCAGCCGCTTCGCCGCCGACTCATCGAGCCGCAGGTTCGCCGTGCCGATGGCCAGGCGCCCGCCTTGCGGCATGGCGTCGCGCGCGTTGATGCACAGGTTGAGCAGCGCGTTTTCCAGTTGGTTGGGATCGCACAGCGTGCTCCACAGGTCTTCGGTGGGATCCACTTCCAGGGCGATATGCGGGCCGATGGTGCGGCTGAGCAGATCGGTCATGCCGCGCACCAGCGTATTGAGGTCGGTCGGCTTCGGCTCCAGCGTCTGGCGGCGCGAGAACGCCAGCAGGCGGTGGGTCAATGCCGCAGCGCGGTCGGCGGCGCCGCGCGCCGCCGCGACGTAGCGGTCCAGGTCGCTGTAGCGTCCCTGGCGGGCACGCCGCTGCAGCAGGTCGAGACTGCCGACGATGCCGGTTAGCAGGTTGTTGAAGTCGTGCGCGAGGCCGCCGGTGAGCTGGCCCACCGCCTCCATCTTCTGTGCCTGGCGCAGCGCCTCCTCGGCCTGCGCGCGGTCGAGGGCCTCGGCGTGCAATGCATCGACCGCCTGGCGCAATTCGGTCGTGCGCGCGTCGACCTGGGCCTCCAGCGTCTCGTTGAGCTGGCGCAGCGCGGCCTCGCTCCGGCGCAGTTGCTCTTCGGCCGCCCGGCGCTCGGTGATGTCGCGGCCGATCTTGAGGTACCCGCGCAGCGTGTGATCGGGACCGCGCAACGCCGTCATGTGGCCCTCGATGAACACCCGCGAGCCATCGCGCCGCACGTGCCAGCGCACGTCGGGTGCCACGCCGTGCTCGCGGGCGGTCGCCAGTTCCTCCGCAGGCCGGCCGGCTGCGCGATCCTCGGGCGTGAACAGCAGCGCCGCGTCACGCCCCAGCACTTCCGCGGCGCTCCAGCCGAACACTGCCGCGGCGCCCGGCAGCCAGTCGGTGATAAGGCCCTCGGCGTCGGTGGCGAGGATCGCGTAATCACGCACGCCCTCCACGATGAGGCGCAACCGTTCGTCACTCTCGCGCAGCGCCGCCTCTGCCCGGCGGCGGTCGCTGACGTCGAGCACCACCTCCAGCACGTCGGTATCGGCCCGGCGCGCCGCGAACCGACCCCACCAGCGCGTGCCATCCCTCCGGTACAGCTGCTTCTCGTATGGCGTGGTTTCGCCGGCCCTGGCGATTTCCTCGACCGCCCGCGACGAAGCGGCATGGAATTCCCCCGGTGTGAGCTCCTGCCAGGTCATGCCGAGGACTTCCTCCCGACGAAAACCGGACATCGCGAGGAAGGCGTCGTTGACGTCGAGCAGGCGATAGTCCGGCCCCCACAGCATCACGCCGAGGGTCTTCATCGCGAGGAGGCTGTTGAAGCGTCGCTGGCTTTCCAGCAGCGCCGTCTCACTGGCCTCGAGCGCGGCATTGCTCTGCTGCAGTTGCTCGTTCAGCAGGGTGGCATCGGCCAGCCTGGCGTGCTGGCGGTCCATTGCATGCGCATGATCGGCAGCGGCAGCAGCAGCCTCGTCATGCGCCTGCCGGGTTGCGTGGTCGGCCGCGGCGGTCTTGGCCAGCGCCTCGTCGACATCGACGCCCGCGCGCCGCAGCGCCTTGCGCAGGCGCGCGTTCTCCAGCACCAGGCGGGCTTCCCGCCCGGGGCGGCCGTGCTGGTCAGCGGCGTCGTGGGGGTGGGTCATGGCTCGGGAAAGTGGCCGTGCACGTCCTGCCTGCTCGCGCGGGCACGGGAAGGCGCAAGCCAGTCGAGCGTCTGACTGGTTGCGGGAAAGGAGCGTGTAGGTCGGGTCGACGCCGGCGGCGCGCGTCAGGTCGATGCAGGCGGCGACGACCGATCGCGCGCGGCAGCTTCACCGGCGCCGGCGTAGCCTGGCGCTGCCTGGGCGAGGTACCGCAGCTCGCGCCGGCCTGTCTTTCGGAGAAGGGAGCCACGCCCGTTGGATGCCGAACACATCATCCAGGCCGATGCCCGCACCGAGCGGGTCCGCTACGACGGCTTCCGCGCATTCCTGCTGGGGCGCGATCCCACCCGCCGCCTGGCCGATGCCTTCGCCCGGCAGATCGTGGCGCGGGGCGAGCAGGTGCGTTACGGGTATGCATCGGACGCCGGCGAGAAGGGCATCGCGCGGGATTTCTACTACTGGGTCTGCGATGCCTGAGCGGCCCGCGGAACACCGAGCCGCGTGGCAGGTCAGTGGCGGCTACGGGCCAGCTCGGAGACCCGGCGTTGCTCGGCGCGGCGCCGGTCCTGCGCCGCGAGCAACTGCTGGCGGCGGGTCGGCGGCAGGGCGGGCGCCTGCTCGGCGATCAGGCCCAGCTGGCGGCCGAGGCGGACCACCAGCTGACGCCACTTGGACGCGGGCCACAGGGAGTGGTTGGAGAGCTGTACATGCGTGGTCATATGCGCGTCCTTCCGTCGAACAGGGCCGTGGCGGCGCGCGGGATCGCTGCCTCGGATGCTGAATGTGCAACGAACCTTGTTAGCTGGCCGTAATGCGCGGGCCATGGCGGTGGCGATGAGGCCGCCGGGGCTTCGACGCTGCCCTGACGGCGCGCGCGCCAGACTGTCCCCCTTGTACAGCCAAGGGAC
Organism: Frateuria sp.; assembly: GCF_035695185.1. Taxonomy (GTDB): domain Bacteria; phylum Pseudomonadota; class Gammaproteobacteria; order Xanthomonadales; family Rhodanobacteraceae; genus Frateuria_A. Next base: position 2,736 of record NZ_DASSES010000171.1, on the reverse strand, counting down.
ACCACGCCATGGGTAACCAACCTGACGAGCGCAACCGCGAGCCGATCGGGGGTCCGATGGCCCCGGACGCCGAAGGCAAGACCGCCGGCTCCAACACCCAGAGCCAGGGCGGCATCAGCCGCGAGGTTGCGCAGGCGGCGCGCAAGGATTTCGACGCGGCAGCAGGCCTGCCCGGCGGGCTGCCGCGGGTCGACCCGCCCGGCCGGTCGCTGGACCAGGGCGGTCCGGCGCAGGCTGGCCGCGTGGAGCACGGTTTCACGGGCGATGACGGCGACCACGTCCCCGGTGACAGCAGCGGCGTGCCCGCTTCGCGCAACCCGGGCGCCGCGGCGGACCTCGGCGCGCAGCAGGACACGCGCATGCACGGCATGCCGCGCGACCCGGCCGACCGCACCACCGGCGCGGACTCGCCCAACCGCGGCGGCACGGCCGGCTCACCCGGTGGCCCGGCGCGCATGGCCCCGGCGCACGTGCCCGGACAGGAGCCCGACGAGGGCGTGGTCCAGGGCGGGCAGAGCGGCAACGATGCGCAGCGCGATCAGCAGGTCTGACGTCCCCATGCACGGCTTGCACGTCCGTGAACCCCGTACATCCGGCGACGTGCCCTTGCGCACGTTTGGCCGTCCGAGTCAGGTACCGTCAAGGTAGCGCGCGTCCGGCGGTGCTAGGGTCCGAGGCTCTGGGCCGACAGGCTGGTGGCTGCCGGAGTGGCAGGCACCCGCCAAGGGCTCGCTCATAGAAGGAGAAGGCGCACATGGTCAATTCGACATTCCGGTGGACCGCGGGGTCGCTGGTAGTGGCAGCGATCGCTCTGGGCGGTTGCACGAATTACGTGAAGAAAGCCGATTTCGATTCCGCCATCGCCGAGCTGCGCGCCAACGACCAGAAGCAGCAGCAACAGCTGGACTCGTTGACCCAGGAGATGCAGCAGCGCTTCGCCAAGTACGACGCGCAGATCTCGCAGATGGCCGGCCGCGTGCGGCTGGATACCGCGGCGCACTTCGCCTTCAACGACGCCACCCTGCGCGACCAGGACAAGCCGCTGCTGGATGACTTCGCCAAGGTGATCAGCCAGCACTATCCCGACGCCGTCATCACGGTCGAGGGTTTCGCCGACCCCGCCGGCTCGGCCAGCTACAACCGCCGCCTGGGCGAGCGCCGCGCGAAAGCGGTGCGCGACTATCTGGTGCAGAACGGCCTGGCCTCGGAGCACCTGCGTGCGGTCAGCTACGGCGAGGCGACCAACCGCCAGGTCGAGCGCGGCAAGACCCGCGAAGAAGGCGCCTCCAACCGCCGCGTGACGCTGGTGGTGGATTTCGCCGGGCAGGCGACCGGTGATCAGCAGATGTCCTCCGGCACCACCGGCTGAGAATCTCCCGCGTGCAGGGTGGGCTTCGGCCCACCCTCGGGGTCGCCGGCGCGGTCCCTCCCCCTCCTAGGCGACGTTCGTTTCCGGACGTCGCGCGCCCAGCCGCACGAGCAATTCCTCCGCCACCCGGATCGTGTCCGCGGGCTCGGCAAGGTCGAGCGTGACGGCCAGCCGGTCGTCGCCCTCACGGGCATAGACTTCCGGCTGGCCTTCGACCAGCCGGTCGAGTGCCGCCGGTTTACCGTGCTGTCGCGGCCGAACACCGATACGCCACCGCTCCGTTCCAGGTCGCCGGCGGGATAGACATCGAGCACGCTGCCGCGCAGCGCGTAGTCGCCCGGGTCGGCCACCTGCGGCACGCGCCGGTAGCCGGCGGCTTCCAGCCGCCGGCGGCCTTCGATGGGCGCAAGCGCGTCGCCGCTGGCCAGGAACAGGCCCGTCGCCTGGTGCGCCGGCGGCGCGATGCGCTGCATCAGCGCGGTCGCCGGAACCACCAGCACGCCGCGCTCCAGGTCCGGCAGCCGCTGCAGCGTGGCGATGCGTTGCGACACGATGTGCGGATGCGGGTTGAACTCGCCGTAAGGCAGCGTCTCCCAGTCGGGGAAGTGGAGCACCGGCAGCGCGCCGGCGAAGCATGCGAGTTCGTCCTCCAGCACCCAGGCCTGTCGTGGATCCACGGCGACCACCACCACCGGCCCCGCGTGTGCCTGTGCGGCCAGCACCGCCCACAGTGCCAGCGCGCTGCCGTGCGGGAGCGGCCAGGCGCATGGCGTGCGGGCGGAGCGCGGCAACGGGGCGTCGGGATCGGCTGGGCATCGCTTGCACTCGGGCGCGGCGGCCCCCGGGAGGCCACCGGCGCAACGGAAAGGGGGCGCTGCTTATGCGGCGTGCGCCGCGCAACCAACGTGAACGGAAGGCTGTGGAGGAGCCCGTTGATTCGCTGCTAAGGGCTTCTTTATGGGCCCGCCGCTAGGGTGGAAAGCGTTCGCCAGTTGGGCGGACCTTCCATCCACACGACAGGAGAACGCCATGAGTGATGACAAGCGCGGTTTCGCATCCATGGACAAGGACAAGCAGCGTGAGATCGCCAGCAAGGGCGGCAAGGCCGGTGGCGGCGACCACGCCACGCACGAAGAGCACGTGCGCGCCGGCAAGCAGAGCAGCGGCGGCACGCACGAGCAGCACGTCAAGGCGGGACAGCAGAGCAACAAGAACGACTGATCCCTTTCGGTCCATCCCGTACGAAGGAAGGGCGGCCTCCGGCCGCCCTTCGCCTGTCCGGCGCCCGCGCGTCCTATCATCGGCGGGCCGCGGCGTGCGGCGCTGGGAGGGGACCCGATGAAGCGTATCCACGTGGTGCTGGTGTT
>NZ_DASSES010000170.1:0-2906 GCF_035695185.1 Frateuria sp. | reverse complement strand
GCCCTTTGCCATGACCAGAATCCCGGTGGAGTCAGTGAGAGGAAAACCGCCCGGAACGGGCGAGCAACGATAATGGTGCTCATGACTGGAATCGAACCAGCGACCTCTTCCTTACCAAGGAAGTGCTCTACCGACTGAGCTACATGAGCAAAAAAACTTTGGACGAGATCAATGGAGCGGGAGACGGGAATCGAACCCGCACCATCAGCTTGGAAGGCTGAGGTTCTACCATTGAACTACTCCCGCCTGGATGACGCTCCCGGTTTGAACCGGGCCCTGCGCGGAACTCGTCATGGTGGAGGGAGGTGGATTCGAACCACCGAAGGCGTAAGCCAGCAGATTTACAGTCTGCCCCCGTTGGCCGCTTGGGTATCCCTCCAACAAAGAACGGCTATTTTCGCGGTCATCCTCCGATGTGTCAACACTTCGCGACGGCTGGAGCACACGCGGCACGCCAAACGATGCGAGTCCGCGGGGCACGGATGATACGCATGCGCCCGCGTGGACGTGGAACCTCGGTGGCAAACGCATTCCACGATTGGCACGCAATGCTGACAACCCGGCGACGCGACCTGAACCGTCGATGCGCTTTGCTCGGCCCATGTTGCTCGCCCGCAAAGGCCCGACCCGGGCCATCTCCCTGCCTGCCCCAGCCGCCCGATGCGCTCGCGATCCCTGGCGTGACAATGCCCGGCTGGGCCTGATCACGCTGGTGGTGTTCGGCCACTGCCTGGAACCGTTGCGCGGATTCGCGCTCGTCGATGCTGCCTACCGGTTCATCTACCTCTTCCACATGCCGGCGTTCGCCTTCCTCTCCGGATCGGTGGCGCGGGCCGAGGTGGATGTGCGCCTGCTGCGCCGGATCGCCTTTCAACTGCTGCTGCCTTATCTGCTGTTCCAGGGCCTCTATGCGCTGGCAGCCCGCGCGCCTGGCTGGCCGGATGCGGGGCCGACAGGCGTGACCACGCCCTATTGGTTGCTGTGGTACCTGCCCAGCCTGGCGTGCTGGCGGCTGCTGCTGCCGTTGTGCGTGCGGTTGCGCCGGCCACTGCTCTTCGCCGTGGCCTTTGCCGTGGCCACGGGCTGGGCGGACGACATCGGTTACGGGCTGTCGCTCTCGCGCACGGCGGCGTTCTTTCCGCTGTTCCTGCTCGGCCATCTGCATGGCGACGACTGGCGCGAACGGCTGCACGGCCTGCCGTTGCAAGTGCTGGCGGTGGCCGTGCTGGCGCTGATGGCGCTGGTTGCCGGCATCGTCTCCGATCCGCGCTGGCTGTATGGCAGCAACGGGTATGCGGCGCTCGGCATTGGCGACGCCGAGGGCACGTTGTGGCGATTGCTTCGGCTGGGCGTCGGCGTGCTGGGCGCCGCGGCGTTCCTGAGCCTGGTGCCACGCCGCGCACTAAGCGTGTCGGCAGCGGGCGGCCGCAGCCTGCAGGCGTACCTGGCACACGGCTTCGTCATCAAGTTCGCCACGGCCGCAGGTGTCTTCGAGGCACTGGCGTCCAGCGGGGCGCCGGTGCTGGTGATGCTCATCCTGCTGCCAGCCGCCTGGTTGCTGGTGCGCCTGCTCGCCAGCGTGCCGGCGGCGCGGCTGCTGGCGCCGCTGACCAGCCCGCAGTGGTTGGAGCAGCGGATCTGGCGCCCCAGCCCCAGCGTCTAGACGGCGTCGGCCACCGGCCGCAGCATGGCGACCTGCTGCTCCATGGTCTTGGAGAGCTCGGCAAGACGCCGGGCGAAATCCTGCAGCCGCCGGTCTTCCTCGTCGCGCGGCTGCCACGGCGGCACTGGCGTGGGCTTGCCATCGGGCGCATCCAGTGCCACGAACACCATTACGCAACTGGTGGCCAGGCGCTGCTCACCCTTGCGCAGGTCGCGCGCGAGCACGTCCACCGCCAGGTGCATGCTGCTGGTGCCGGTATGGATCAGCCGCGCGCGTACGCTGACCAGGTCGCCGATCAGGATCGGCGCGATGAACTGGATGCCGCTGACCGACACCGTCACGCAATAGGCACCGCTCCAGCCGACCGCGCAGGCATAGCCGGCCTGGTCGATCCATTTCATCGCCATGCCGCCGTGCACCTTGCCGCCGAAGTTGACGTCGGTGGGCTGGGCGAGAAAGCGGAAGGTGACTTCGTGCTGCTGGCCGGGCATGGCGATCCTGTCGAATGCGGCAATCGGGCGATTATGCCCGCGTCCGATGGCGGGGCGCGGTCTCCAGCACCATCGGCGTGGTCAGCACGCCGCTGGGGGAGAATGCCTCCGGGCCGGTGGCCTGAAAGCCCAGGTGCAGGTACACCGGCACGGCACACCGGGTGGCGTTGAGGGTGAAGCGGGATGTACCGGCACGGCGTTGCGCGTCGGCCATCGCCCGCTGCCACAACCGGCGCGCGATGCCGCGGCCTTGCCAGCGGGTGCCGACGAAGAACTGGACGAGGTGGCGGTCGTCGCGCATCGCCGCGATGCCTGCGAGCGTCTGGCCCATCCACGCGAGGTGGAACCGCTGGCCCTCCAGCATGCGTTCGCGCAGGGCCCGGGTACCGAGCCGCTCGAGCAGCGCCTGGCCGGCGTCCTGGGGTTGATCAGGCAGGATCCAGCGACGCGCCACGCGGCGCGCGAGCACGCTGATGGCTCGGGCGTCCTCGGGATGTCCCAGGCAGAGGCGCACGGGAGGGGTCGGCATGACGGACTCCGGCTGTCGGCTGGCACCAGTGTGCGACAGCGGGGCGCGCTTTCGCATGTCACCCCCGCAGCGGCCCTGAACGGAACAGGCCGAAGCACATCCCACCCCCTCACCCCAAGGGCCGGAGCATCTGCCCCAGGATCAGACGTTGAACAGGAAGTGCAGCACGTCGCCATCCTTGACGATGTAATCCTTGCCTTCCTTGCGCAGGCGGCCGGCTTGG
>NZ_DASSES010000169.1:0-10366 GCF_035695185.1 Frateuria sp. | reverse complement strand
CGGCACGATCGTGGAGATGCGCCCGTCCTTGGCGGTGGAGGGCGTCATGAAGATCGAGATGTAGGCGTTGCGCGCGAAGTCGCCCGAGCCGCCGATGCCGTTCTGGATGCGCGAGCCCATCACGTGGGTGGAATTGACCGCACCGTAGATGTCGGCCTCGATCAGCCCGTTCATCGCCAGGCACCCAAGCCGGCGGATCACCTCCGGATGGTTGCTGATCTCCTGCGGCCGCAGCACCAGGCGCCCCCGGTAGCGCGCCGCGTCGGCGTTGAAGGCGGCCGCGGCCTCGGGGCTGAGCGAGAAGGCGGTTGCCGAGATCACACCGAGCCGGTCGGCGGCGAGCAACTCCAGCATGCCGTCCTGGATCACTTCGGTGTAGGCGGTCATGCGCTCGAACGGGCTGTCGAGCAGGCCGCCCAGCACCGCATTGGGAATGTTGCCCACGCCCGACTGGATCGGCAGCAGCGCGGCCGGCAGCCGTCCGAGCTTCACCTCGTGGCGCAGGAACTCCAGCAGATGGCCGGCGATGGCGCGGGCCGCCTCGTCCGGCGGCCGGAACGGCAGGTTGCGGTCCGGCGCATCGGTCTCGACCACGGCCACGACCTTGTCCGGATCGCAGCGCAGGTAGGGCTCGCCGATGCGGTCGGATGGCCGGACGATCGGAATCGGTACGCGGTGCGGCGGCAGCGCGGTGCCGTAGTAGATGTCGTGCATGCCCTCCAGCGCCGGGCTCTGCCAGCGGTTGACCTCGACGATCACCTGGCGCGCCTGCTCGATCCAGGTCTTGTTGTTGCCGACCGAGGAGGAGGGCACCACCGCGCCGTCGGCGGTGATGCCGCTGACCTCGATCACCGCCGTGTCCAGCGTGCCGAGGAAGCCCTGCCAGGCCATCGGCGCGACCTGGCTCAGGTGCAGGTCGAAATACTCCATGCGCCCGGAGTTGATCTGCTCGCGCACCAACGGGTCGGAGTTGTAGGGCAGGCGGAACTCGATGCCCTCGGCCCGCGCCAGCGCCCCGTCCAGCTCCGGCCCGGTCGACGCCCCGGTCCACACGCGAACGCGGAACGGCCGTCCGGCCGCGTGCTCGGCCTCGATGCGCGCGGCGAGGGCCATCGGCACCGCCTTCGGGTAGCCGGACCCGGTGAAGCCACTCATGCCGACGGTACTGTGCGGGGCGATGTAGCGGGCCGCCTCGTCGGGGCCCATCACCTTCGCGCGCAAGCGCTCGCACTCGATCCGCTGCCGATCGCTCATCCTGGCCGTCCCGGGGGTGTAAACGTCCTGGGAAGGCTACGACGGCGTCTGCGTCGGCGGCGTGTGGGCCCTCCCGACCCGTTCGGAAAACTGTGGGCGGCGGCCACCGGCGCGATTACCATGCGTATCGTCCACGGCGCGCGTGTCGGAGGGCAGCGCTTCCGGCCCGGCCGCCGCCCAGCCTGAACCGCATTGCCCCCAGGGGTTCAGGCCGTCGCGCGGCTTTACGGCGGTCTGTGATACCAACACCTTTTATTGACGGATCTGAGCAACAGGTGACGACTTGAACGACCTCATGAAGGAGCAGGCCTCCCTCGGCGTGTCCGGACTCGACGACGTATTGAATGGTGGCCTGATGAGGGGCTGCCTGTTTTTGCTCGAAGGCAGCCCGGGCACGGGCAAGACCACTCTGGGCCTGCAGTTCCTGCTGGCCGGGCGGGACGCCGGCGAGCGGGTGCTCTACATCACGATGTCGGAAACGGAGAGCGAGCTGCGCGGCACGGCGGCGTCCCACGGCTGGTCGCTCGATGGCGTGACGATCTTCGAACTGGTGCCGCCGGAGAACCTGCTCGACGAGGCCCAGCAGCAAAGCCTGCTGTATTCGTCCGACCTCGAGCTGGGCGAAACGACCAGCCGCATTTTCCAGGCTTTCGAGCAGATCAATCCCGACCGGGTGGTGCTCGACAGCCTGGCCGAGATCCGCCTGCTCGCGCAGGGCTCGCTGCGTTATCGCCGCCAGGTGCTCTCGCTCAAGCACTACTTCGCGCGGTCCCACGCCACGGTGCTGATGCTCGATGACCTGACCAGCGACACGACCGACAAGACCGTGCACAGCGTCGCGCACGGGGTGCTCCGGCTGGAGGAGCTGTCGCCCGACTACGGTGCCGAGCGCCGGCGCCTGCGCGTGCTCAAGTACCGGGGGCGGCATTTCCGCGGTGGCTACCACGACTTCGTGATACGCAGGGGCGGCGTGCAGGTGTTCCCGCGGCTGGTCTCCGGCGAGCATGGCGAGGACTTCGTGCGCGACCTGCTGCCATGCCCCTCGCCCCAGTTCAGCGCGCTGCTCGGCGGCGGCATCGAGCGCGGCTCCAGCGTGCTCGTGCTGGGTCCGGCGGGTACCGGCAAATCGCTGCTGGTGCTCACCTTCGTCGCCAGCGCGGTGGCGCGCGGCGAGCGCGCGGCCATCTTCATCTTCGACGAAGAGCGGGCGTTGTTCGTCCAGCGTGCGCTGGGCGTCGGCCTCGATGTGGAAAGCATGGTCGACAGCGGGAAGCTGGTGGTCGAGCAGATCGATGCCGCACAGATGACCCCCGGCGAATTTTCCGCCCGTGTCCGCCAGCTGGTGGAAGAGGGCGTGCGCACCGTCGCGATCGACAGCCTCAACGGCTACCAGGCGGCCATGCCCGAGGAGCAGGCGCTGGTGCTGCACATCCATGAGCTGCTGCAGTTCCTCAACCGACGCGGCGTGACGACCTACCTCACCGTCGCCCAGCATGGCCTGGTCGGGGATATGCGGTCGCCAGTCGATGTCACTTATCTCGCCGACACGGTTATCCTGCTGCGCTACTTCGAGGCCCGGGGACGGGTGAGGCGTGCGATTTCCGTGGTGAAGAAGCGCGCCAGCGCACACGAGGACACCATCCGCGAGTACCGCATCGGTGCGGGCGGCATCCTGCTGGGAGAGCCGCTGATCCACTTCCAGGGCGTACTCCGAGGCGTCCCGAGCATTGCGCCGAGCGATGCGGAAAACCGTCTGATGCCGGACGGACCGTGATCCCGCACCTTTCCGAGCGCGCCCTCGTCCTGGCGCCCCACGGCCGCGATGCCCAGGTGGCCTCCGCGATCCTGGCCGAAGCGCAGATCCGTTCCTTCGCCTCGCCGTCGATCGATGCGCTGGTGGAAGGCATGGCGGCGGGCGCCGGTTTCGCGCTGGTGACCGAGGAAAGCCTGCTGGAGGCCGACCTGCATCCGTTGGCCGCGTGGCTGGAAAAGCAGCCGGAGTGGTCGGACTTTCCGTTCATCCTGGTCACGCGCCGCGGCGGTATCGAGCGCAATCCGGCCTCGGTGCGCCTGCTGGCCGTGCTGGGCAACGTCACGTTCCTGGAACGGCCGTTCCACCCGACCACGCTGGTGAGCCTGGCGCAGTCGGCCCTGCGCGGGCGGCGGCGCCAGTACGAGGCGCGCTCCCGCCTGGCCGCGCTGCACGACAGCGAGCAGCGCTTCCGGGCGGCCGTCCAGGCCGTGCAGGGCGTGCTGTGGACCAACAACGCGCAAGGCGAGATGGACGGAGAGCAGCCCGGCTGGACCCAGCTGACCGGCCAGGACGAGGAGGCCTACCGGGGCCTGCGCTGGGTCAGCGCCCTGCATCCGGACGACGTGCAGCCGACGCTCGATGCCTGGCAGGCCGCGCGCAAAGCGCGGCGCATGTTCAGGTTCGAGCATCGCCTGCGCACGCGCGAAGGCGAGTGGCGCACCTTCAGCGTCCGGGCGATCCCCACCTTCGACCGCAAGGGCGAGATCCGCGAGTGGGTCGGCGTGCATACGGACGTCACCGACCAGCGCGCCACCGAACAGTCCCTGCGCGAGCTGACCGCCACGCTGGAGCAGCGCGTGATCGAGGAATCCTCCGCCCGCGAGGATGCGATGGCCAAGCTGCACGAGGCGCAGAAGCTGGAGACCATCGGCCAGCTGACCGGCGGCGTCGCGCACGACTTCAACAACCTGCTGATGCCGATCACCGGCGCCCTGGACATGCTGCATCGCCGGTTCGGCGAAAACGACGCGCGCGTCGCCCGGCTGATCACCAACGCGCTGCAGTCGGCCGAGCGCGCCAAGATCCTGGTGCAGCGCCTGCTCGGCTTCGCCCGGCGGCAGACCCTGGAAACCCAGGCCGTGGAGCTGGCCCACCTGCTCGAAGGCATGCGCGACCTCATCAGGAGCTCGGTCGGCTCGACCATCCTGGTACACACGGATTTTCCCGACGACCTGCCACAGGTCCTGGCCGATCCGCACCAGCTCGAGCTGGCGATCCTCAACCTCTGCGTCAACGCGCGCGACGCCATGCCCAAAGGCGGCACGCTGTCCATCGAACTGGCACCCGTGGCGTCGGGTCCGACCCCGGAGCATTCCGCCACCGGCTATGTGCGCATCGCCGTGACCGACACCGGCGTGGGCATGGACCGCGAGACCATGGCGCGCGCGGTCGAGCCGTTCTTCTCGACCAAGGAAACCGGCCGGGGCACCGGCCTGGGCCTGTCGATGGTGCACGGCCTGGCCGGCCAGCTCGGCGGGCACTTCGCGATCGACAGCACGCCGGGCGTGGGTACGCGGGTGGAGCTCTGGCTGCCGGTCACCACCGCGACCGCGCTGGCGCACCGGCGCGATGCCGACGACGGCCGTGTGCCGGCACCAAGACGACCGCTCGACGTGCTGCTGGTCGACGACGAGCAACTCGTGCGCGACGGTACCGCCGCCATGCTGCGCGAACTGGGCCACGGGGTGGTGGAAGCCAGCGGTGCGGGCGAGGCGCTGGACAAGCTGCGCGAAGGGCTGCACGTGGACCTGGTGGTGACCGACTACAAGATGCCGCGCATGGACGGCGCCGAACTGGCGCGGCACCTGCGGGAGTCCCGGCCGGACCTGCCGGTGTTGCTGATCACCGGCTACAGCGGGCATGCGGAGGGCACCCGTGGCCTGGCGCGCCTGGGCAAGCCCTTCCGCCAGGCCGACATCGCCGTGGCCATCGAAGAGCTGGTGCATCCCACCCCGGAGAAAAGGACCGCGGAGGCAGGGCGATCGCTCTGACTTTAGGAAACGCTCACGCTTCCTGTGCGCGGGCTTAACACGGAAGTCACAAGTCTTGCATCCCGGGTGGGGGATGCCGACCAATGGACAACCTGATTGTCGCGGTGCTTTCCAGAAAGCGGCCCCCCGCGCTGGTCGGTTACCTCGTGTCCCTGGTGCTGGTCCTTGCGGTGCAGGCGTTCGAGTACGTCTTTCCCCCGGCGCTGCACCGCTACCTGCCGTTCCTGCCGGTGGTGTTCTTCGCGGCCGTCGTCTTCGGCCGCCCGATCGGCCTGTTCACCACCTTGCTCAGTGCCGTACTCGGCGACGGCGTCGCCGCCTTCGTGCTCGAGCACCGGGCCCCCGGTCCGGAGGAAGTGCTGTTCCTGGCGCTGTTCGTGGCGGTCGGCGTGACCGCGTCGGTGCTGGTCGAATCGTTGCGCTCGGCCGTCTGCAAGTTGGTCGACGCCGAGGCGGAAACGTCGCTCCTGCTGGACGAGCTGGCCCACCGCACGCGCAACGACCTGATGATGATTTCCTCGGTACTGGGGCTCCAGGCGATGCGCCAGACCGACCCGCATGCGCGCGCCGCGCTCGAATCGGCGGTGGCCCGCGTGCGGGTGATCGCCGAAGCCCAGGAACGCCTGCGCAAATCCGGCAAGCAGGGCGAGGTCGAAGTGGCCAGCTACCTGCGCGCACTGGGCCACGGCCTGGCCGAACTGCTGCGCGACGTGCGCCCCATCAACGTGCGCGTGAAGGCCAGCCCCCTGGCGGTGGAGGCTTCGGTGGCCGTATCGATCGGCCTGATCGCGAACGAGCTGGTCACCAATGCCTTCAAGTACGCCTTTCCAAGCGGGCAGGGCGGCACCGTGCAAATCACCCTGGAAGCGGCCGAAGACGGGATCGTCCTAAGCGTGGCGGACGATGGCGTGGGCGCGCCTCCGGCCATCAAGGACGGCCTGGGGACCCGCCTGGTACAGCTGCTCGCGTCCCACCTGGGCGGTAAGGTCGAGCGCGTGCCGGTGTCGAGCGGACACCGTGTCAACGTGCTGCTGCCGATCAAGTCATCCGCGCCCGCGGCGACATCGACGGGCGCCTGATCCGTCGCGGCAGGGCGACCGGGCGACGGCCGGCTCGGCGAAGGGAGGCGGCAAGCCGCGGCGAGGGTGCCGGCCCGCCTCCACCGGTCGCATCGGCAGGTCCCCAGCGCAACACTGGGCCCGCCGCCCGCTTCGCGTTCAGTGCGCCTGCTGCACCGTCGCACGCTCCGCCTGCATGGGACCGCGGAAGCCGCTGGCCACCGACGCGGCACGCGTGAAGGCATCGGTCATCGCTGGCCCCGGTATCGCCAGCACCGTCTTGAGGTCGGTCACCCCACCGGCCGCCTCGGCCACGATGGACGAAACCGCCACCCCCTCGTCCGGCCCCTCGGAAATGATCAGGAAGTCGTACTCGCCGAAGGTCATGTAGTACCCCAGCAACTTGCCGCCACTGGCGGCGAAGAGCTTCTCGACCTCCTTCGAGCGATCCTGCGGATGCCCCACCATGCTGCGGATGGCGTCGGGCGTGTAGCGGCCCTGGGTGATGAAGGTAGGCATGGTCGTGGTCCTTGTGGGGGGGGAGGGGCCGATGCTCACACCTGTGGCACGAGCGGTTTTGATACAGGTCAACATCCAGCCAGCAGCCCTAACCTGCTCGGGCATTGCGCTTCCGTCCGGCGGGCTAAACCGACGGAGAAACCCAGCGTTAGTCGCGGCTGCCTCGGCATCGTCAAAAAAAAAGCATCCCCGTCGTTCATCTGCACCCGAGTGCTTTCGATGAATTTGTTGTACTGGGACTACGGTCGTCGATCAGAGCAAACGCGCTGACCCTTCTGCATTTTCAGGCAGAAGGCTCGTCCAATTTGCTTTTCGCTTCGTCACCTGCGAAGCAGCCCTTGAAGAAGTCGGCTGTCTGCGGATCGCAGCAATATACGTAACAACCCTTCATGCCTCGGGTCATTAGCGTTTTGTAGGTATTACGGATGATGCGGTCTAACCTGTCGCGTGAAGCCTTGGGATCGGCCTTTACCATAGATTTCCATCCGCGGATGGACCGGTCCATGCCCGAACGAGCCTCAGGCCTTGTGACGAGAGACCCATTACGGGCGACCAGATCCGCACCAATGATGACGCCGATGTAATCCAGTTCCAGTCCTTGGCAGGTGTGGATGCAACCGACTTCTTCCACAGAAGTGGGAGACACTATCCAAAGACTTCCGTCGCTACTCAAATTCCAGCGCTTGGCGTACCCATGCTCGGGAATGACAATGTCGTAGCGGTCAGGACTCCGCTTGCTTACCCAGTCCCAGCAGTAGCCGGCTACGACGCGGGCTTTGTTGTTGTGGTTGCGAGCGGCGATCAGATCGTGAAGCTCGTTTGGTGAATCCACAACGCGGAAGTCGAACTCTTTGGTGTCCAGACGAGTGTTCGCCGTTTTACGCACGCCAAGCGTGTTGTCCAGCCAGGCCAGGTAGCCGTCGGAGCCGCTACACCGGAACTGTGACGACAGTTCCAGATGAGAGACTTCCGCGCCCATCGCGTTGGCGCATCGCGCAAGCTCCCCCGAGTGCCCGATGTCGGACAACGTGACGATCTGATCATCGTCCACGAAGAAGATGGAGCACTTGCTGCTGCGGATGATCTCCTTGATCTGGTTCTCGCCGAGGTTGCTGTACATGCCCGACTTCTCGTTGAGGCGGTGAGCCTCGTCGACAATCAGCGCGTCGAAAGCGTTGGAGCTGGTCTCTATGAACGAACCGGAGCCGGAGAACAGGTTGTCGATCGCCGAGAGGCGCAGGTTGCCTTTCAGCTTGGCCTTGAAGACGGCACGCGGCGCGGCGTTCTTGGAGACGTACTTGCAGACGAGCCCCAGCTTGGACAAGTGGGCGAGGAGGTTGATGGCGATGACGGACTTGCCGGTCCCGGGGCCGCCCTGGATGATGACGACCTGCTTTTTCTCTTCGAAGGCAGCGGAGGCCAGAGCCGCCGCGTTTTCGAACACCACCTTCTGATCGTCGATCAGCACGAACTCCCGCTGGCCTTTCAGCATGCCGACCAAGCTGTCGACCAACATCTTCGATGGTCGGATACGGCCGTTCTCGATCTCGTAGATCAGCTCGGCGTTGTCCCCATGCCGGATGTGCTGCTTGATGAACTCGCGCAAGCGTCGGAGCTCTTCCTCGCCCTTGAGGAACAGCGGGGCCTTGTGGATGTAGTCCCCGTAATACTCCGGGTGATCGATGATCCCGTCTCGCACATAGTTGTGGAGGTAGGCACATGGGCTCAAGGAAACGGCCCGCTTGTAGACCGCTTCGTTGAAGCCCTCAAGAAGTGCTGCGTAAGACCAGGCTTGGTAGCAGGGGTGTGCGCCTTCGCGTTCCGGCGCCATGCCGCCACGTCGTGCGGCAATGACGCCGTCCTTGCCGGTGAGGCGCGCCTCCGACCATTGTTTCAACTCAACAATAATCAGTTTGGGGCCGGCGTCAGTGCGGCCGGAGATGATGAAGTCGATCCGTTTGGATGTCTGCGGTATGCCGAACTCGACACCGATTCCAGCATCCTCGGGGATGCCGGGGTCCCGTAACACCCGGGCCATCTCGCTTAGCGAATATTTCCATGCGCGGTATTCGGCTTCGGGCGCATAGTGACCCATGCGCTCGAGGTACTTGCTGGCGATGACATGTTCGATGTCCCGGTTTTCGTGGTCGTCAAGGAACTTGGCCTTGTTTGCCTGGTAAACGATCACCCGCAGCCCCCTGTGGCTGTCCTTAAAACTCGGAGTACTTCTTGCTGCTGCCTTTGGCCAGGTCGACCGGATACTTGGCGGCATTGATCTCGAGCTTGCGCCTGGCCGCCGCTAGCAGATCGATGTCCAGCTTGTCAGTCAGCTGTAAGAGATAGAGGAAGATATCGGCAGCTTCTTCGGAGACAGCCTCGGTCTTCCGGCCATCCAACGCCCGGCTCTGTTGCTCGGTCATCCACTGGAAGTGTTCCAGCAACTCCCCCGCCTCGACGGAGAGGGCCGACGCGAGGTTCTTGGGCGAATGGAATGGCTCCCACTCTCGCTCCCGGGCGAACGCCCGCAGGGCTTCCTGTAAGGAAAGAATCTCGGCGTTCACGATCTGCTGGTCCGTCGTTGAGTACCTGCACGAGCATAGCGCGGAGCCTGAGAACGGCCCATCCGGCCGCCCATGACTTCCGGCCGTATCCCCCCGCCACCCGGTCGGGTAAGACTCGGCGGTCCTGTGCCGTTCGTCACCCCAAGGGTGCCGCCTGCACGGCTTGCCGTTCCGCTTATCCCGAAGAAGGACCCGTATGCGCCGTCACCTCTCTACTGCAATCTGCCTGGCCCTGGCCGGGCTCACCATGGCTCCGCTGGCTGCCGCGTCGGCGGCCGAGGCGCGGGAGGCGACGACGCAGTTGCCGCGCGGGGTGGTGCCTTCGCACTACGACGTGGCGGTGACGCCGCATGCGGACAAGCTCTCGTTCGATGGCCAGGTGACGATCACCCTGGCGGTGACCAAGCCGACCCGCTCGATCACGCTCAACGCCGCCGACCTGACCTTTTCCAAGGCGACGCTGACGGCGGAAAAGGGCAGGATGGCGTTCGCGGCGCCGACCATTGCAGTGGACGCGAAGGCGCAGACCGCGACCTTCACCTTCGACCACCCGATTCCCGCCGGCACCTACCGCCTGGCGATGACCTACGCCGGCAAGATCGGCACGCAGGCCAACGGCATCTTTGCGCTGGACTACGACACCAAGGCCGGCAAGAAGCGCGCGCTGTACACGCAGTTCGAGAACTCCGACGCGCGCCGCTTCATCCCCTCGTGGGACGAGCCGAACTACAAGGCCACTTTCACGCTGACCGCGACCGTTCCGACGAGCGAGATGGCGGTGAGCAACATGCCGATCGCCTCGAAGAAGGATCTCGGCAACGGCATGACCGAGGTGCACTTCGGCCAGTCGCCGAAGATGTCGACCTACCTGCTGTTCTTCGGGCTGGGTGACTTTGAGCGCGCCACGACCACGGCCGACGGCACCGAGATCGGCGTGATCACGCAGAAGGGCATGATCGACCAGGCGCAGTTTGCGCTGGATTCGTCCAAGCGGGTCCTCAAGGAATACAACGACTACTTCGGCGTGCCGTATCCGCTGCCGAAGCTGGACAACGTCGCCGCGCCGGGCCAGAGCCAGTTTTTCTCGGCGATGGAGAACTGGGGTGCGATCTTTACCTTTGAGTACGCGCTGCTGCTCAACCCGCACATCTCCACCCAGCTGGACAAGCA
>NZ_DASSES010000168.1:0-20935 GCF_035695185.1 Frateuria sp. | reverse complement strand
TACCGCAAGCACATGACCGAGTACTACGCGCCGAAGAACTTCAACCTCTGGTACTACTTCGGTTCGCTGGCGCTGCTGGTGCTGGTCAACCAGATCGTCACCGGCATCTTCCTCACCATGAACTACAAGACCAGCGCGGCGGAAGCCTTCGCCTCGGTCGAGTACATCATGCGCGACGTGGAGTGGGGCTGGCTGATCCGTTACATGCACTCCACCGGCGCCTCGCTGTTCTTCGTGGTGGTGTTCCTGCACATGTTCCGCGGCCTGATGTACGGCTCGTACAAGAAGCCGCGCGAGCTGGTGTGGCTGCTGGGCATGCTGATCTTCCTGGTGCTGATGGCCGAGGCCTTCATGGGCTACGTGCTGCCGTGGGGCAACATGTCGTTCTGGGGCGCCAAGGTGATCATCTCGTTGTTCGGCACGATCCCGGTGATCGGCGGGACGCTGGTCGAGTGGATCATGGGCGACTACTTGCCCGCCGATGCCACGCTCAACCGCTTCTTCGCGCTGCACGTGATCGCGCTGCCGATCGTGCTGCTGCTGCTGGTGGTGCTGCACATCGCCGCGCTGCACGAGGTCGGCTCGAACAACCCTGACGGCGTCGAGATCAAGAAGGGTCCCAAGGGCAATCGCTGGGATGCGCTCAAGCCTGCCGACGGCATTCCGTTCCACCCGTACTACACGATGAAGGACATGGTGGGCGTCGGCTTCTTCCTGCTGATCGCCGCGTTCATCATCTTCTTCGCGCCGACGATGGGCGGCTGGTTCCTCGAGCACGACAACTTCATCCCGGCCAACAACCTGGTCACGCCTTCGCACATCAAGCCGGTGTGGTACTTCACCCCGTTCTACGCGATCCTGCGCATGATCCCGTCGTTCCTGGGGCAGGCCTTCTGGGGCGTGCTGGCGATGTTCGGCGCGATCGCGCTGCTGTTCGCGCTGCCGTGGATCGATGTCGGCCAGGTCAAGTCGATCCGCTACCGCGGTACCGGCTACAAGGTCGCGCTGGGCCTGTTCGTGCTGTCGTTCATCATGCTCGGCGCCGTCGGTGCCGGCGTGACGGCCGAAGTGATCCCCGAGTGGTTCGGCGATGTCGACGTGACGTTCTGGGAGAACCTGTTCGGTCGCCTCATGACCGCCGTCTACTTCGGTTATTTCGTCTTCCTGTGGTTCTACACGCGCCTCGGCTGGGAAACCACCAAGCCGGTTCCGGAACGGGTGACCACGCATGACTAAGCGACAGCTCCTGATGAAGCACATTCTCCTTTCGATGACGCTCGCCCTGGGCCTGCTCGTGGGCAGCACCCAGGCCATCGCCGCGGAGGGCGGCGCGGAGCTGCCTTCGGCCGGCGTGAACCTGCGCGACCAGGCCTCGCTGCAACGTGGCGCGCGCCTGTTCTTCAACTATTGCGTGGGTTGCCACTCGCTCAAGTACCAGCGTTACTCGCGCATCGCCGAGGACCTGGGGCTGACCGAGAAAGAGGTGATGGAAAACCTCGACTTCACCGGCGCCAAGTTCGGCGAGCCGGTGATCTCGCACATGCCCGAGGAACAGGCCAAGCAGTGGCTGGGCAAGGCACCGCCGGATCTCTCGCTTGAAGTCCGCGCCAAGACGGCGGACTGGGTCTACGGCTACCTCAACAGCTTCTATGTCGATCCGAGCCGTCCGGTGGGCTGGAACAACACCGTGTTCCCGAACGCCTCCATGCCGTTCCCGCTGTGGGAGCTGCAGGGCGTGCAGACCGCGGTGAAGAAGCCGGGCAGCGAGGAGGTGGAAAAGCTGGAACTCTCCCAGCCCGGCCGCATGACGCCCGAGCAGTACCGGCAGGCGGCGCGCGACCTGACCAACTTCCTGGCCTACGTGTCCGAGCCGGCCGCGCTGCAGCGCCACGCCTATGGGATCTGGGTGGTCCTGTTCCTGGCGTTCTTCACCCTGCTGGCCTACGCACTGAAGAAGGAATACTGGAAGGACGTCCACTAAGCCGGACGCCTGCCAGCCTCGGATGCGGCGGCCTCAAGCGCCGCCGCATCGCTTATACAAGGGGAGAAAAGCGCATGGTGCAAAGCGCTCGTTCGCGTACCGTACTGACCCTGTACACCACCGCCGACGACATCCAGTGCCATCGCGCGCGCTTGGTGCTGGCGGCCAAGGGCGTCAGCTACGAACGTGTGCTGGTCGATCCGGCCAAGCCGCCGGAAGACCTGCTGGACCTGAACCCCTACGGCACCACGCCGACCCTGGTCGACCGTGACCTGACCCTCTACGACACCGCGGTCGTCTGCGAATACCTGGACGAGCGCTATCCGCATCCACCGCTGATGCCGATCGATCCACTGTCGCGTGCGCGCCTGCGCCTGGCGACCGTGCGCATCGAGCGCGACTGGCTGCCGGAAGTGGACATCATCCGCGCGGGCGGCCGTCCCGCCGATGCGGCGCGAAAGCGGCTCCGCGAGCACCTGCTCGCCTCGCTGCCTCTGTTCAAGGCGGCCAAGTTCTTCCTCAATCCCGAAATGAGCCTGGTCGATTGTCTGGTCGCCCCGGTGGTCTGGCGCCTGCCGTGGCTGGGTGTGGACCTGGGTCGCGAGGGCAAGCCCATCGTCGATTACGGCGAGCGGCTGTTCCACAGCCAGGGCTATGCGCGCAGCCTCACCAGCGAAGAACGGGCGATGCGGCCATGAGCGGCGCCTGCCGATGACCGAGCGCTCGCCGCCGATGACCTCCAATCGACCGTACCTGCTGCGGGCGATCTACGACTGGATCACCGACAACCAGTTGACCCCCTATGTCCTCGTGGACGCCACCGTCGAAGGCGTGCGCGTGCCGCCGCAGGTGGTCAAGAACGGCCAGGTGGTACTCAACCTCGCGATGCGGGCCGTGGCCAACCTCGAACTGGGCAACGACTACATCCAGTTCCAGGCACGCTTTTCCGGCGTCAGCCAGGCGATCCGGATCCCGGTGCAGGCCGTGCTCGCCCTGTACGCACAGGAGAACGGGCAGGGCATGATGTTCCCGGCCGAGGACGGTGATGTGCCACCGCCCGCGCCCGGCCCGGAGAGCCCGGGGCCGTCCGGGGAGGGTCCTGACAAGCCCAGGCGATCGCCCCATCTGCGGGTGGTGAAGTAGGCCAGCCGCCGGCCCTTCCCGCGGAGAAGGCGCACGACGCCGCCGCGTCAGTGTCCGATCCGGGGGCGCTTCGCCCGAAACGGGACGACGTTGTCGGGGAATGAGGCCGGCGGGCCCCCGGGTGTCCCGGGCAAGGGCTCCCCGACGCTGGGCAGGCTCACGCTCGCGAGCCGGTCGCCATGCATCCACAGGCGACCATCGAGCCGGTCGTCGCCATGCGCGCTCACCTCGAAGGCGTAGCCGAGCTCCAGCTGGCGACCGCCATCGACGCGCCGCCAGCGAAGGCTGCGCAGGCCCACGGTCTCATCCAGCAGTTGCAGTCCATGCTGCGCGCATTGCCGGCGGGCCTCATCCACCGCCCGCTCGCGGGCACGCGTGAACTTGAGCCACGCGCCTGCCACGGCAGCGAGTCCCAGCAGGGCGATCAGGTCGGAGACTTGGCTCATGCAGGCAGTGTGTGGGTGGTGCTCGCGGGAGGCAAGGTGGCCCGTCATGGCAGGAGCGCATCCGGGGGCGGCCCCTTGCGGCAGGGGAAGCCCACGGTCGCGCAGGTCCGCTCCTAAGGGCGGTCAGCGGATGCGCTCCCAAGTAGCTTCGCTCGAGTGCGATTCCGCAGTTGCGATCGGACGTCAGCTATCGAGCCGCAGGCGCAGGGACAGGTCGATCGCCCGTACGTGCTTGGTCAGTGCGCCCACCGAGATGAAGTCCACGCCGGTACGCGCATAGCCGGCGATGGTCTCAATATCCACGTTGCCGGAGATTTCGAGCGGCACGCGGCCGGCGGCGATCGCGACTGCCTCGCCCATCATGGCGGGCGTGAAGTTGTCGAGCATGATCCGGTCGACGCCGGCAGCGATGGCGCAGCGCAGCTCGTCCAGCGTCTCGACCTCGATCTCCAGCAGCAGCGAGGGGTGCTGGCGACGCGCGGCCGCGATGGCGGGTTCGATTCCTCCCGCGGCCGCGATGTGGTTCTCCTTCACCAGGATCGCATCGAACAGGCCGATGCGGTGGTTGTGGCCGCCGCCGCAACGCACGGCGTACTTCTGCGCCAGGCGCAGGCCCGGCACGGTCTTGCGCGTGTCCAGCACCCGCACCGAAGTGCCGGCGACCGCGGCCACGTAGGCGGCGGTGATGGTGGCCGTGCCCGAGAGCAACTGCAGGAAATTGAGAGCGGAGCGCTCGGCACTGACCAGGGCGCGGGCGCGTCCCCGCAGGTGGCATATCACGCTGCCGGCGGCCACGCGTTCGCCGTCACGCACGCGCCAGTCGATCGCCACACCCGGGTCGAGCTTGCGGAAGCAGGCGTCGAACCAGGGAATGCCCGCGATCACCGCGTCCTCGCGGCAGGTCAGCGCAGCACTGGCCTCGGCATCGGCCGGGAGCAGGTCGGCCGTGGCGTCGCCGCTGCCGAGGTCCTCGGCAAAGGCACGCGCGACGTCGGCGTCGATCAGGCGGGCATCGGGCGGGTTGAGGGGGGTTGCGGCGGACATGCGGCATCCATTCGGCGGGAGGGTGCGACGGGCATGGAAGCATTCGGCCTCCAGCAATCCCCATCAGCCGGCAAGGATAGCCGACGAACCGATGCGTCCGCCCGAAAAGGGCAACCGGCAATGCCGGGCCGTCGTTTCGCCCCATCGCTTGGCAGGGGGTGGCCAGCTTGGCTGCCTCGCGGTCGCCGCCGAAGCGTCTGCCCGGAATTTCCGCTCCTGCCCCCAGCGCCCCGCGGGGGCGAGGGAAGCGGGGTCCCGCGGGTGCGTCGGACCGGCTGCTGCCGCGAGGTCAGGCCAGCTCGTCCGTACCGGCCGCGGCCGCCTGGCTCAGGCGGTCGACGATCGCGCCCATCGCGCGATCGAACAGCGGCTCGGACGGCAGGACGCGCGCGCTGCCTGCGCTCAGGGCGGCGGCGAGTTCCTGCGGGGCATAGTCGCCCACCTTCAGGCCGCGCCGGTTGACGAACAGGTAGCGCCCGCTCATCGGGCTGATCCAGGACAACTTGGCGCGGGTGACCGCATCGCCGGTGGGACAGAACTCCAGCCACGTGCCCGGCTTGAGCCGCTCGACCTCGAACAGCTCGCCATTGTCCGCCGCCTCGGGGGCGGCCTGGTCCTGCACCGGCTCGGGTTCGGCCGCTTCGGTATCCAGCAGCGGCTGGATGCTCTCGGGGATGGGCAGCGTGACGTCCTCGGTAGTGCTGTCGGGTGCGACCTCGCCCAGCTGCTGCCGGTAATAGGCGTGCAACTGTCCAAGCAGGCGTTCGACGTCACTTTCCTGGAAGGCCACGTTGGCCAGGCCCCGGCGCAGCGCCCGCTCGATGCCCGGCAGCATGCGCAGCAGGGTGCGGCGGTCCTCGGCGGTCTGCACGGGACGGGCACTGGCTATGAATTCGTTGACGAAGCGCAGTGCGTCCGCGAACGCCGGCGAGTCCTCGCCCTGGCGCAGTATGGTCAGCACCAGATGATTGGCCCACGCGCGCGCCAGCACGCCATGGATGAGCGGCGGCAGGGTCTGGCTGCCGATGCGGTCGAGGATCTCGCGGGCCGCGCGACGCCGCGCCATTTCGAGCTTTTCGCGGCCGCGCGCCGATTCGGCCACGCGCTGCTCGGCCAGTTCCGCGCGCTTGCGGCTCTGTTCCTGGAAGGCCTGCAGCTCGGCGCCGAGGCGCTCGAACAGGCCCATGTCGTCGTCGAAGTCGTGCAGCAGGCGTTCGACGATCGACTTGATCTTGTCCTGCACGCGATGGTCGCGGTCGGACTCCTCGGACCAGCCCTTCGCCAGTTCCGCCAGCCCGTCGAGCAGCCGGCGCGCCGGGTGTTGCCGGTGGGCGAACAGTTTGCGGTCGAGGATCGCGGCCTTGAGGTAGGGGATCTGCAGGCGCGCCAGCAGCACCTGCATCTCCGCCGGCAGGGTGCTGTCGGCGAGGATGAATTCGAACAACATGCCGACCAGGTCGATGGTGTCCTCGTCGATCGCCGAGACCTGGCTGGGGCGCTCGCCGCGCAGGGCGCCGAGCTGACCGAGCAGTTGCTCCTTCAGTTGGGCGACTTCGCGGCCCAGCATGGCCGGATCGACCGGCTGGCCGCTCGGGACGGGACCGGCCGCGAGCTGGCTCTGCAGCACGCTGAGCGCACCCAGCAGCTCGTTCGCGGTCGGCACCGCGACGCCACGCCCCGCCGCGCCCGCGACCCCCGCGACCCCGGTCGCGCCGCCCGTGGCCATGCCGGCGGCCTGGGCACGGCGGGCGCTGAACAGGGCGCGCACGGTATGCAGCAACTCGCTGGCCAACTCGGCTTCCGGGTCGGTGTCGCCCTCCGCGTCCGCGGCGGCCGCGCCACCGGCCGCAGCCGGTGCGGCCGCTGCGCTGTCGCCGCGCACCACCTCATGGCGCAGCTGGGGCAGGACGCCGGCGCGCATCAGCTCGGTGTTGATCTCCTGGTAGAGCTCTTCCAGCGCGGAGAGCACGTAGCGGTCGAACAGCTTGTAGATGATGAGCTTGACGCGCATCTCCGCGGCCAGTTCGCGCATGGCCTGGCGAAAGGCCTGCGCCAGCGCGGCCGGTGCCACCGGGTTGGTGCTGTCCTCGATCTTGATGCCGCCGCAGATCACTGACAGCCGCTGGTTGACCGCGAACAGGTCGCGCGCCAGGCGGGACTCGTTCTTGGCAGTCATGCTGGTGATCGCGAGCGATTCCTCCAGCTCGTTCTCGGCCACCAGCGAGAGCTCCACCGGCGCGGACGAGGGCGCGGCCGCCGGCGACGGGGCGGGGCGGGAGACGATACCCGTCAACTCGCGGCTGACCTGGGTGAGGAAGCTGCGCTCGACCATCGGCCGCCGTTTGCGCACCTCGCGCATGCCGTCGAAGTAGTGCATCTGGGCGGCATTGTTCTCGGCCTTCTCGGCCAGGTCGAACAGCGCGTCGTCGACGTGCTCGAACATGTTGCCAAGGAGCAGTTGCAGGCGCCGGCCGGCAATGCTGCGCACGGCCCCGAGCAGGTCGCCCACGCGCTCGGCCGACTCCTGCCGCTGGCTCAGGCTGACGACCTTGCTTGGCTCATTGGCTTCTTTCATCGCCACACCCCTGAAGCATCCCTTGCCGACGGCCACGGCTGCCATTGCCGCGGAAAATTCGACCTTAAGCGACGAAACGTGAACGGGTCATGCACTGGCGTACACATTAGTCCACGCCTTGTGTAAAAGCATGGCGCGGTTCACTTTTCGAAGAAGTCGCTTCAGGCAGTGGCGGGAAAGTCCTTCAGCTGCACCGTGCCGATGCCTTCCTCGGGCAGCATCACGGGGATGCCGTCGTCGACGCGATAGATCACCTTGCGGTCGACGGTGATGAGCCCCTCGCCCAGGCGCTCCCCGACGCGCGCGCCGGCCACCGTGTCGACCTCGCCGCGCTCGATGGCGGCGTTGATCGCATCGAGCTCGCCGCGCGCGAGCTGGCGAACGGGCGTCTTGCTGACCGGGCAGCACAGGATGTCGAGCAGGCGCTTGTCCATGGTGGTGGGGTGCAGTGCGGAAAGCCCGTACAATAGCCCTTTTGGGATGGCAGAACCATGACTTCGACCGCCAAGCCGGCCCGCGTGGGCGTGGTGATGGGCTCACGCTCGGACTGGGAAACCATGGAGCACGCCGCCGCCGTGCTGGAGCAGTTGGGCGTGCCGCACGAGGTGCGCGTGGTGTCTGCCCACCGCACGCCGGACCTGCTGTTCCGCTATGCCGAGGAAGCGGTCGGTCGCGGCATCGAGGTGATTGTCGCCGGCGCCGGCGGCGCCGCCCACCTGCCGGGCATGCTTGCCGCCAAGACGCGTCTCCCGGTGCTCGGCGTGCCGGTGCAGTCGAAGGCGCTCAATGGCATGGACTCGCTGCTTTCCATCGCACAGATGCCGGCCGGTATCCCGGTGGGGACGCTGGCGATCGGCCGTGCCGGTGCGGTCAACGCGGGCCTGCTCGCCGCTTCGGTACTGGCCCTGCACGACCCGGCCATCGCGCAGGCACTGGACGGCTATCGGGCCAGGCAGACGCAGGGCGTGCTCGACCAGCCGGACCCGCGCGCATGAGCGGGCGTCGTCAACCGGTCCTGGGCATCCTGGGGGGCGGCCAGCTGGCGCGCATGCTGGCGCTCGCCGCGGCGCCGCTGGGCGTCAAGACGCTGGTGGTCGACAGTGCCGGCGATGCCTGCGCGGGGCAGGTCGCGCCGCTGGTGGTGGCCGACTGGAAGGACTACGCGGCGCTGGAGCGCTTTGCGTCCATGGTCGACGTGGTCACTTTCGACTTCGAGAACGTGCCGGCCGAGAGTGCGCACTGGCTCGCCGAGCGCGTGGCCGTGTCGCCCGTGCCGGGTGCGCTGGCGGTGGCGCAGGACCGGCTGGCCGAGAAAACGCTGTTCCGCGAGTGTGGCCTGGATACGCCCGCCTTCGTGGCGGTGGACACGCGCGAGGACCTCGATCGCGCGATCGCGGAAGTCGGTGCGCCGGCGATCCTCAAGACGCGCCGGCTGGGCTATGACGGCAAGGGCCAGTTCCGCCTGAAGACGCCGGCCGACGCCGAGGCCGCCTGGGCAGCGCTGGGTGCGCAGGGCGCCGCGCACGGACTGATCCTGGAGGCGTTCGTGCCGTTCGAACGCGAACTGTCGGTGATCGCCGTGCGCAGCCGCGAGGGCGATTTCCGTACCTGGCCGCTGACCCGCAACTGGCACACCGAGGGCGTGCTGAGCCTCAGCCTGGCGCCGGCGCCGGACATCGACCAGCTGCAGCGGCGCGCCACCGACCTGGCCCGCACGCTGGCCGAGCGGCTGGACTACGTGGGCGTGTTCGCACTGGAGCTGTTCGTCAAGGACGGCCAGCTGCTGGGCAACGAGATGGCGCCGCGCGTGCACAACTCCGGCCACTGGACCATCGAGGGTGCGCATACCAGCCAGTTCGAGAACCACGTCCGTGCCGTGCTCGGCATGCCGCTGGGCGACACCGGCGCGCGCGGGCTGTCGTGCATGTTCAACTGGATCGGCGAGCTGCCCGACCCCGCGCCGGTGCTGACCACCACGGACGCCCACTGGCACGACTACGGCAAGCAGGCACGCCCGGGGCGCAAGGTCGGTCATGCCACGGTATGTGCACCCGAGGCACGCCTGTTGGCCGAACGGGTTGGCGGCATCGCCCGCCAGTTGGGGCGCGAGGCGCAGGCGGAGCCTGCCCTGCAAGTGCTGGGCTGAGTCTGACGTCATTCCCGCAATAAAAAAGCGGAGCCGGACGGCTCCGCTTTTTTATTGGACACCGACCCCGCTCAGGCCATGTTGCTGGCGGCGAACTCCCAGTTCACCACGTTCCAGAAGTGCTCGAGGTACTTCGGGCGGGCGTTGCGGTAATCGATGTAGTAGGCGTGTTCCCACACGTCACAGGTGAACAGCGGCTTGTCGCTGCCGGTGATCGGCGTGCCGGCGTTGGAGGTGTTGACGATGCCGAGCGAGCCGTCAGGACGCTGCACCAGCCAGGTCCAGCCCGAGCCGAAGTTGCTCGCACCCATCTTGGCGAACTCTTCCTTGAACTTGTCGACCGAACCGAACGCCTTGTTGATCGCGTCGGCCAGCTTGCCGGTCGGCTCGCCGCCGCCGTTGGGCTTCATCGAGTGCCAGTAGAAGGTGTGGTTCCAGGTCTGCGCGGCGTTGTTGAACACGCCGCCGGAGGACTTGCGGACGATCTCCTCGAGCGCCATCCCTTCGAACTCGGTGCCCTCGATCAGCTTGTTGAGGTTGGTCACGTAAGCCTGGTGGTGCTTGTCGTGATGGAACTCCAGCGTCTCGGCCGAGATGTGCGGCTCCAGCGCGTTCTTTTCGTAAGGCAGGGGGGGAAGTTCGATCGCCATGAGGGACTCCTTGGGCTTGCGGCTAAGGGGAGCCGGGCGTCGGCTGCCGGGTGGCGGGCCGTGCGCGGCTGATACACTTGTGGTCCTGCACGCATTGTAGAACCCCCGAGCTATGGACGTTAACGAGCGAATCAAGGCGGTGCTCGCTGGGCACCCCATGGTGCTTTTCATGAAGGGCACGCCGCAGTTCCCGATGTGCGGCTTCTCCGCCCGCGCCGCGCAGGCGCTGAAGGAGGCCGGCGCCGACTTCGAAGCGGTCAACGTGCTGGCCGATCCGGAGGTGCGTGCCGCGCTGCCGCACTTCGCCAACTGGCCGACCTTCCCGCAGTTCTTCATCCAGGGCGAGCTGATCGGTGGTTGCGACATCGTGGAGGATCTAAAGTCCTCCGGCGAACTGGCGCGCATGGCCGCCGACGTCAGCGGGACGGTACGCGCATGACGCTGCCGATCGCACGCCTGCCGCAGGACGCTGCGCCCGCGGCCGACAGCCTGGCCGGTCGCGTGGTGCTGGTCACCGGCGCCTACGGTGGCCTCGGCCGCGCCGTCTCGCTGGCCGTCGCGCGCGCAGGGGCAACGGTGGTGATCACCGGCAAGCGCAAGCGCCAGCTCGAGCAGCTCTACGATCTGATCGTCGCCGAGCAGTTGCCCGAGCCGGTGATCCATCCACTGGACATGGAAGCGGCCACGCCGCGCGATTACGAGGCGTTGGCCGACGGACTCGAACAGGAGCTGGGCCGGCTGGATGGCATCGTGCACTGCGCCGCAAGCTTCGGTGGCCTCACCCCGATCACCATGCACAAGCCGGACGAGTGGCTGCGCACCATGCACATCAACGTGTCCGTGCCGTTCGCCCTGACCCAGGCCTGCCTGCCGCTGCTGGCCAAGGCGCCCGATGCCGCGGTGGTGTTCGTGCTGGACAATCCCGACCTGGTCAACCGCGCGCACTGGGGCGCCTACGGCGTGTCGAAGGCTGCGCTGGAGCGGTTCGTCGAGATCCTGCACCAGGAGACCGACACGACCGCCATCCGCACCCACGCACTGCTGCCCGCGCCGATGCGCACGGCGCTGCGGCACCTGGCCTATTTCGGCGAGGACCCGAACACGCAGCCGTTGCCCGATGCGGCGGCCGCCGCGGCGGTATGGTTGCTTGGCCCACAGGGCGCGGCCGCACGCGGCGCCATGCTGGACCTGCGCCCGGACTGACCGCGAGCGAGCGCCCGTCCCGGACGGGCTGCAGCCACATAACTGCCTTGCAGGCGCGCACCTGTGCGCGACCGCCATGTTCCCGCGTGCCCCGCATGGCATCCTGCCTCACGACGACCCCCTGAAGGAGCCTTCCATGGAAACGCAGATGACCACCCTCTCGGCGGGCATCCTGCTGTTCCTGATCATGGATCCGCTCGGCAACGTGCCGTTCTTCCTGAGCCTGCTCAAGCACGTACCGCCCAGGCGCCGGCGCGTGGTGATGATCCGCGAGCTGCTGATCGCGCTGGGCGTCCTGCTGGGCTTCCTGATCGGCGGCCAGCACATCCTGAAGCTGCTGCAGTTGCGCCAGGAGTCGATCAGCATCGCCGGCGGCATCGTGCTGTTCCTGATCGGCATCCGCATGGTGTTCCCGCCGCCGGAGGGCGGCATTTTCGGCAAGCCGGGCGAGGGTGAGCCGTTCATCGTGCCGATGGCGATTCCCGGCGTGGCCGGTCCGTCGGCGATGGCCGCGCTGCTGCTGCTGACCAACACCTCGCCGGGGCGCACCGCCGACTGGGCCACCGCGCTGCTGCTCGCGTGGCTGGCGACGTCGGCGATCCTGCTGTCGTCCACCTACCTGTTCCGCTGGTTGGGCGAGAGCGTGCTGACCGCGCTGGAGCGCGTGATGGGCATGCTGCTGATCGCGCTGTCGGTGCAGATGTTCATGGGTGGCGTGGCGGCGTTCCTGCACATGCGCGTGTGAGGCTCCGCCGGATCGACGGCGTGCCCGCTGCCCACTTTCGAGGCGACGGGCAATCAGCTGAAGCGCACCCGACGGGCCGCCCTTCGCGCATCGTGAGTGCGGTCCCGCTGCTGTCATAATCGCGCGCCAGCATGGACGGCGAAAACCAGGAGGACGGTCATGCTCAGCGTCGAACGCGCCCTTGTCGAACGGCTGCCCTGGCTGGCGCAGCACCCGCGTCTTCGCCGTCCGGTGGCGGGATTGCTGGGCCGCCTGGCGGACGAGACCGGCTTCAATCGCGTGCTGGGTGCGGTCAGTCCGGCACAGGGCTTCGATTTCGTCGAGCGTGCGCTGGAGCTGCTCGGCGCCAGCTACCACGTCAGCCCGCGCGAGCGCGAGCACATCCCGGTCGACGGCCCCGTGCTGGTCGTGGCCAACCACCCGCTGGGCATGGTCGACGCGCTGGCGTTGCTGCAACTGGTCGGCTCGGTGCGGCCAGACGTGCGCATCCTGGGCAACGACTGGCTGGCCGCGATCGAGCCGCTGCGCCGGTTGCTGCTGCCGGTGGACGTGTTCGGCAAGGGCGCCGCGTCGAAGCTGCGCGGTGTCTACCGCGCGCTGGAGCGGGGCGAGGCGCTGATCGTGTTCCCGGCCGGCGAGGTCTCGCGCGTGGGGGCTGGCGGCGTGCGCGATGGCCAGTGGTCCGATGGCTTCGCACGGCTGGCCAGGCACAGCAACGCGCCGGTGTTGCCGGTGCACGTCGCCGCACGCAACTCCGCCGCGTTCTACGGGTTGTCGATGCTGGCCAAACCGCTCAGCACCGCGATGCTGCCGCGCGAGGCGGTGGCGCCGGTCAGGCGCCGGATCGGCCTCAGCGTCGGGGCGCTGGTCAGCGCCGAAGAGCTGTTCGAGCGCAGCGCCGGCTCGGCCGGACGGGCCGCCACATTGATGCGCCGGCACGTCTACCGGGTGGGACGGCGGCGCGGGTTGATCTTCGGCGGGCAGGTGCCACTGGCGCACCCGGAGCCCGCCGAACGGGTGGCGGCCGAACTGCAGGCGCAGGGCGAAAAGCTGGCCGAACTGAGCGACGGCAAGCAGGCCTGGCTGTTCAAGGGGGCGGCCGACAGCACCGTGCTGCGCGAGATCGGCCGCCTGCGCGAACTGACCTTCCGCAAGGTGGGCGAGGGCACCAACGCGCGGCGCGACCTGGACGCCTTCGATCCGCACTACGAACACCTGCTGCTGTGGGACCCGGCCGCGCTGCGCATCGTCGGTTCCTATCGCTTCGGCCACGGCGGCCGTCTCATTGCCGAACGTGGGCTGGGAGGTCTCTATACCTCGAGCCTCTTCAACTATTCGCCGGCGCTGGAGTCGCGCCTGGCGCAGGGACTGGAACTGGGCCGCAGCTTCATCGCACCGGCCTACTGGCGCTCGCGCGCGCTGGACCAGTTGTGGCAGGGCATCGGCCTGTACCTGCAGCGGCATCCGGAACTGCGCTACCTGTTCGGTCCGGTGAGCATGTCGGTCAAGCTGCCGCGCGAGGCGCGCGAGTGGATCGCCGCCGCGCACCAGCACTACTTCGGCACGCCGGGGCTGGCGTCGGCGCGGCAGCCGTTCGTGGTGTCGCCGGGCGTGATCGGGCTGGTGCGCCGCGCGCTGGAGGGACTCGACGCGCAGGCCGGGCTGGGCAAGCTCAAACACCATCTGGACGCACTGGGCGTGAGCCTGCCGGTGCTGTACCGCCAGTACGTCGACCTGGTGGACCCCGAAGGCGTGCAGTTCCTCGACTTCGGCGAAGATCCCGGTTTCTCCGGCTGCGTCGATGGCCTGGTCATGCTCGACCTGTCCACGCTCAAGCCGGCCAAGCGGGCGCGCTACCTAGGCAAGAACGACGGGTGAAGCTGATCACGAAAAAGCGTGATTCGGTCGTCGTCTTGTCATAAACTATCGTTAAGTTTGCTTAACAACTGGTCGGTAGATGGGGTGGCCCCATCGCTGCTGGACGATAGCTGCGCCAAGAAGTTAGGGGATGACACACGTGACTCGCATGCCTGGCCTACGGCCCGGCATCGGTGTGTTTTTTTGTCCCGACATCGAGTTTTCCGTTGCAAACCAATACAGGTCTATACAAACGATGAACAGTCCAATTCGTGCCAAGGCCCTGCCGTTTGCCATCGCCGCGCTGCTGGCGGTCGGTACGGCGCCCGCCATCGCGCAGAACGTGACCTCCTCGGCGGTTGCCGGCCAGGTGGTCGATGCCTCCGGGCAGCCGGTGGCCAACGCCACCGTGACGATCGTCCACCAGCCCTCGGGCACCACCAAGGTGGTGACCACCGACGCCAGCGGCCGCTACACCGCGCAGGGCCTGCGCGTGGGCGGTCCGTTCGACATCACCGCCAGCAAGTCCGGCCTGACCCAGGGCGAGCAGGACAATGTCTACCTGCAGCTGGGCCAGACCTCCGCGGTCAACCTGAAGATGGCCGCCGTCGAGGCGCAGAACCTCGGCGCCGTGACCGTCACCGCCTCGGCGCTGATGAACACCTTCACGCCGGACAACAAGGGCCTGTCGACCAACGTGTCGCAGCGCGAGCTGGCGGCCACGCCGCAGGGCAACCGCTCGATCGACGACGTGGCGCGCCTCGATCCGCGCATCACGGTCACCGACATCGGCTCGGGCGCGATCTCCGCGAACGGCCAGAACACCCGTTACAACAACATCAGCGTGGACGGCGTCTCCCAGGGCGACCCGTTCGGCCTGAACGCCAACGGCATGCCCTACCAGGGTTCGCCGATCTCGCCGGACACCATCGCCGAGTACAACATCTCCACCGCCAACTTCGACGTCGTCTCCGACAGCGTCGGCGCGGAGATCAACGCCGTCACCAAGTCGGGCACCAACGACTTCCACGGTTCGGCCTACTACGCCTACCGCAATGCCTCGCACATGGTCGGTGACGCCGGCTATCTCGAGCACGATGATCCCAACTACGCGTACCACGGCTACGGCGTGGACACGACCAAGGGCCTGACCGTCGGCGGTCCGATCATCAAGGACAAGCTGTTCTTCTTCGCGTCGGCCGAGAAGCAGAAGACCACCTCGATCGGCTCCTCGTCCAACGTGGCGTACGACCCGAGCCTGGGCGACAGTCCGTCGTCCGCCTCGGCGGTCTCGCCGGGCGACATCGAGCGCATCCGCGACATCGCCATCAACCAGTACGGCCTGGTTCCGGGTACCGTCGCCGGTGGCAACACCAACCTCACCGATGACCGTTACCTGGCGAAGCTGGACTGGAACATCACCAACAACCACCGCGCCAGCTTCACCTACCAGCGTACGAAGGAGTCGTACCCGAAGGTCAACGGCAACGGCAACACCACGGTCGGCCTGAGCAGCTACTGGTACACCACCAAGAGCCTCACCGAGAACACCGTGGTCCACCTGTTCGACGACTGGACCGAAAACTTCTCGACCGAAGCGAAGGTCGGCCTGCAGCAGTTCACCCAGGATGCCGGCGGCCCCGTTGACCAGCCGTCCATCCAGGTCCATGCCGATGGCTTCCGCTCTCCGGCGGTGAACCTCGGCGAAGACCAGTATCGCCACTACAACAACATCCAGACCAAGCGCTGGACGGCGTTCCTGGCCGGCACGTACTACGCGGGCGATCACACCATCAAGGGTGGCCTGGCCTTCGAGCAGGACAAGATCTACAACCTGTTCGGCCGCACCGAGTTCGGCAACTACGTCTTCAACAGCATCGAAGACTTCGCGGCTGGCAATTACGACAGCTACGAGCTGTACCAGCCGGCGGGCGACCTGTCGGTGAACGACATTGCCGCGCGCTGGACCTATCGCCAGTACAGCCCGTTCCTGCAGGACACCTGGCAGGTCAATGACAACCTGTCGCTGCAGTACGGCGTGCGCGTCGACATCCCGTACTCCGACCACAAGCCGCCGTACAACGCCGCGGCCACCGAGGCGTTCGGCTATCCGAACAACTTCGCGGTCGGTTCGAGCAACCGGGTGGTCGAGCCGCGCCTGTCGTTCAACTACAACTTCGACAGCGAGCTGATGACCCAGTTGCGCGGCGGCGTGGGCCTGTTCCAGACCAATCCGCCGACCGTCTGGATGACCAACCCGTACCAGAACAACGGCCTGACGATCGTCGACTACAAGTACGGCTATCGTGCGAACTTTGGATGCGACGCACGGCCGGCCTTCAGCCCGGATCCGTATAACCAGAACGTGGACACCTCGGCCGACTGCGCCATTGCCGGTCCGGTCGATACCATCTCCAAGGACTTCCGCCTGCCGACCGTGTGGAAGGCTACCTTGGCGTTCGATCGCGAGCTGCCGTGGTGGGGCATGGTCGCGTCTGCCGAATACCAGCACATTCAGGTGCGCGACGGCATTCTCTACCAGGCCACCAACCTGGGTACCCCTTCCGGCGTGCTGCCCGATGGGCGCGAGCAGTACTGGACGGTTCCCGGTGCGGGCCCGTATGACTTCGGCAACCACGCCAACAACGGCGCCAACCCGGCGTTCTCCACCGCCTCGACGCTGCTGACCAACACGCACAAGGGCAAGTCGGACAGCCTGACGCTCGCCCTGAAGAAGCCGTTCTCCGACAGCTTCTTCGGCAGCGCCAGCTTCACGCTCAGCCATGCGACCGAGGTCAACCCGGGTGGCAGCTCGCAGGCGTTCTCGAACTACCAGTACACGCCGCGCGTCAACGTCAATACCGACGACGTCGGCACGTCCGCCTACAACATTCCGCGCAGCCTCAAGCTGTCGCTGACCTGGCAGCACCACTTCTTCGGTGACTACAACACCCAGGTGTCGGCGCTGTATGTCGGCCACGACGGCCTGCCTTACAGCTGGGTCTACAGCGGCGATGCCAACGGCGACGGGATCAGCTACTACGACCTGGCCTACATCCCCAAGACCAACGACTCGCTGGTGGGCGGCTATGTCGACTACTACGGCAACCCGGTCAGCGACGCGGTGGTGCAGCAGTTCCAGGACTACATCTCCAGCAACAAGTACCTGAACTCGCATCGCGGCCAGATTGCCGGCCGCAATGGCGATCACCTGCCGTGGACGAACCAGCTCGACATGAGCTTCGTCCAGGAAGTGCCCGGCTTCTTCAAGGGCAACAAGGGTGAGCTGAGGCTGGACGTGTACAACTTCCTCAACCTGCTGAACAAGGATTGGGGC
The DNA here is from genome assembly GCF_035695185.1 of Frateuria sp. Lineage (GTDB taxonomy): Bacteria > Pseudomonadota > Gammaproteobacteria > Xanthomonadales > Rhodanobacteraceae > Frateuria_A. Next base: position 3,808 of record NZ_DASSES010000168.1, on the reverse strand, counting down.
AACGTCCCGTACGTGCAGTACCAGACCCGTAACCTGGCAGGCTATGCCGGCGTCGAGGATGGCAAGTACGTCTACCAGATCGGCGACAAGAACGGCAATTTCGTCGTACCGACCCAGGTCGGCGTGTACGAGGCCGGCCAGAACCCGACCCGCGTCGTGTCGCGCTGGTCGGCGATGGTGACGCTCCGCTACACGTTCTAAGCACGTCGGCCAGGACGGCCTGATCATGCCGGCGCCCCCGAGGGCGCCGGCATTTTCTTTGGAAGACCCGCTGGGAAAGGCCGCGTGCGCGGCGTCGCCACCGGGTGATGGCCGCCCGCGCGGAGGCTCCTGCGTACACGCTCTCGTGCTTGACCGCATCCGGTGCCCGCGGGAAGCTAGGCGGTCCGCCACGGCGCCGGCATCAGGCCGGACACCGTCAGCGACAGGAGAAGGCAAGAATGAACGACAGCTACGCCGGCCGCGCCGGCAAACCCGCCACCGTCAGCGCAAGGATCTCGCCGGCGGGCGGACTGGACATCCTCTCGCGCAACGAGGTCGCCCGCCTGCGCGACGCCAGCGGCTCGGGCCTGCATGCGCTGCTGCGCCGCTGCGCGCTGGCCGTGCTGACCTCCGGCAGCATCAGCGACGATCCGCGCTCGATGTTCGAGCAGTACCCCGACTTCGACATCCAGGTGCTGCAACAGGACCGCGGCATCAAGATCGAGCTCTCCCACGCGCCCGCACAGGCCTTCGTCGACGGCCAGATCATCCGCGGCATCAACGAACTGCTGGTCGCGGTGGTGCGCGACATCGTCTACGTCGCCACGCAGCTGGAGCAGGGCGGTTTCGACCTGGACGACACGGTGGGCATCACCCACGCGGTGTTCGAGATCCTGCGCAACGCGCGCATCCTCAAGCCGCACATCGACCCGAATCTGGTGGTGTGCTGGGGCGGCCATTCGATCTCGCGCGACGAGTACGAGTACACCAAGTCGGTGGGCTACCAGCTCGGCCTGCGCGGGACCGACATCTGCACCGGCTGCGGCCCCGGCGCCATGAAGGGCCCGATGAAGGGCGCCACCATCGCGCATGCCAAGCAGCGCCGGCGCAACAACCGCTACATCGGCATCACCGAGCCGGGCATCATCGCCGCCGAGTCGCCCAATCCGATCGTCAACCAACTGGTGATCATGCCGGACATCGAGAAGCGCCTGGAGGCGTTCGTCCGCATGGCGCACGGCATCGTGGTGTTCCCCGGCGGCGTGGGCACGGCAGAGGAGATTCTCTACCTGCTCGGCATCCTGCTGCACCCGTCCAATGCGGGCATCCCGTTCCCGCTGATCTTCACCGGTCCCAAGCAGTCCGCCGCGTACTTCGAGCAGATCGACCGCTTCCTGAAGCTCAGCCTGGGCGAGGAAGTGGCGCAGCACTACCAGATCATCGTCGACGATCCGGCGGCCGTGGCGCGCGCGATGGTCAAGGGCATCGACAGGGTGCGCAACCACCGCCTCGACACCAAGGACGCGTTCTTCTTCAACTGGGCGCTGGACATCCCGTTCGCCTTCCAGCTGCCGTTCCGCCCGACCCACGAGGCGATGCGCGGGCTGGCCCTGCACCGCGGCCGCCCGCGCCACGAGCTGGCGGCGGACCTGCGCCGCGCGTTCTCCGGCATCGTCGCCGGCAACGTGAAGGAGGAAGGCGTGCGTGCGATCGAGCAGCACGGCCCGTTCGACATTGACGGCGAGGCCGACATCATGCGGGCCCTCGACGCCCTGCTGCAGGCCTTCGTCGGCCAGCACCGCATGAAGCTGCCCGGCGGCTCGGCCTACGAGCCCTGCTACCGCGTGCGTGCGGAAGGCAAGGAGGCTGCCCCGGCCGCTTGACAGCTTTCGCTACGCTATTCAAACTACGCAGCTCGCCCCGCCCGAATAGCTCAGCTGGTTAGAGCACTTGACTGTTAATCAGGGGGTCGTTGGTTCGAGTCCAACTTCGGGCGCCATATTGCAAGGCCTTGCAGCGATGCGAGGCCTTTTTCTTTGCGCCCATGCGCCCGGGTAGGAGCGCACCCAGTGCGCGACCGCCATGCCGACGGTGTCGTGAAATGCCACCCGCAAAGGTGCCGCCCGCGTCCGCCACCTAAGCCTGATGCCAGGTCGCAAAGGACGAAAAGACGTGCGCGATCGAAGGCCTCGCAGCGATGCAAGGCCTTTTTGCGCACCCCGTCTTTGTAGGAGCACACCCGTGCGCGACCGCCATCCCGGCGGTCCCGTGAAATACCACCCGCAAAGTTACCGCCCGCGTCCGCCACCCGGGCTGCCACCAGCTCCGCAACGGAACGAAACACAAAAGCGCGCGCGACCCTCAGCCCACTCAACCCGACGCGTCACCCGGCGACGACGACGCCTGCCTCGCCAACACGGCAAACAGCCGATCCGACGGCGCTCCCACCGCCACCATCAGCGCGCCATCCGGGCTGCGCACGACGCAAGCCGAGACCCCGGCGCTCTCCAGATGCCGCTGCGCGGCCGCCAGCAACGGCGCGGCGTCGGGTGGCGGCGTCGGCGGTGACGGTCGGTGGTTCGACGGGTCTCCGTAAGCCATGGCGCACCTCCGGTTGAGTCCGGGCCGGTTGTGGCACCGACCCCGTGAACGGCCGGTAGAGCACGGCGGCACGCCCGCCCATCGGTTCCGCCAACCGGCGGGCCGAACCGCCCTATCTGCAACCTTCGGCAAGCGTGCCCCGGGGCCGGCTTCCGCGCACCCGCCCCGAGTTGGACACCACCAGGCCAAGCGCCTCCCGGCCGTCACCCGGTGCGCAGAAAAGCAGGGAGAGGTTGCTCCCCGCGGCACTGCCGTCCGGCAGGAACGCCACATGCCGGCGTGACGCGCTGCTCAGGATCCGCAGGTGCGCATGCGCGCCCCCGACGCGCAGCGGAGCGGCATCCGGCTGGTTGTCGTGGTTGCGGTCGAACCCGACCAGCCAGCCGCCATCCCAGCGGTTTTCGTCGCTGCAATGCACCCGGTCGCGGCTCGGACAGAACAGCACCCGCGTGCTCCGCAGCACGGCCTCGCTGCGCGCAAAGCCGAGCGCCTCCAGGAAGTCCGCCTGCGCCGACCGGGTGCGCCCGCGGCGGACCAGTCCGGCCAGCGAGGGGCTGGCGATGCCGACCAGGACGGCCAGGACCGCCACCACCATCACCTGCTCGACCAGCGTGACGCCACGCATGCGGCCGCGTCCGCTTCCCTGCCTCCGTGCCATGCCGTCGCTCCCTGCGAGGAACGCGCATCATCGACCGCGTGGCCCGCCGCCGGCAGCAGCCTGAATGCCGCCATCCCGTGCGCCTGTGCTGACAGAGCCTGTCAGCAGGGCGCCTTTAAGATCGCCCCATCCGCCCGCATATCCGTCAGCCATGACCGACCATTTCCAGCTCGTCTCCCCGTACCAGCCCTCCGGCGACCAGCCGCAGGCCATCGCGAAACTCAGCGAGGGCTTCGAGGCCGGCCTGGCCGCGCAGACGCTGCTGGGCGTTACCGGCTCGGGCAAGACCTACACCATCGCCAACGTGATCCAGCAGGTGCAGCGCCCGGCGGTGATCCTGGCGCCGAACAAGACGCTGGCCGCGCAGCTCTACGGCGAGTTCAAGGAGTTCTTCCCGCACAACGCGGTGGAGTACTTCGTCAGCTACTACGACTACTACCAGCCCGAGGCCTACGTGGTCGCCTCGGACACCTTCATCGAGAAGGACGCCTCGATCAACGACCACATCGAGCAGATGCGCCTGGCCGCGACCAAGGCGCTGCTCTCGCGGCGCGACTCGATCATCGT
>NZ_DASSES010000167.1:0-2443 GCF_035695185.1 Frateuria sp. | reverse complement strand
GCGGCAAGGTGGTCGCGGTCCGGCTCGAAGACATGGTTTTCGCAAGACAGGTCGACAGCGCGAACCCACGTTGATTAGCAAGGCTTGCGAACGGTCGCATCCGCTGCCGCCATCACCGCCCCGTCCACTTGCAGCGACGCGGTTCGATGGTCACGCGTCCGCTGGCGGACTAGGCATCCGACAAGCCGAAACGCGCCACGCCCTTGTTGCGACCGGGCGGATCGAGCGTGCCCAGTTCCAGCGCCAACGGCGTGCCGATCCATTCGGCCAGCCGCGTGTGATCGGCGAGGTCGTCGTCGGTGAGCGGATGGATCAGTGCGGTGAGACCGGAGGCCCGGATGATCTCGCGCACCACCGTGAGCCCGTCTGCAGTGAAGTGGATCTCGAACTGCGGCAAGGGATGCGGCCCGGCCTGGCCATCCCGCAGGCTGCCGACGAAGCGCAACGGCGCAAGTTCGCCGGCGGCCATCCGGTCGCTCAGTACGCAACGCATGGTCTCGGCGAGCGGGCGGCTGGCCGCTTCGTAATAGATGTGCGCGTGGTAGGGCGCGTGTGCCTCGGCCATGGGCTGCGTCCTCCAGGAAAACCCCGTCGATGCGACGGGACGTATCTGCGGCGTATCGGCCCGTGCCTGCCTTATATCCGTATCGGCATGGATCGACCTCATGCCATCGCTCCGGCCGGCCGGCCCGGCGGCAGGATCGGCTGCCGGACGTCACGCACCGACCGCTCGCGCGGTACCGCCGGGGTCGCAGGCATCGGCGCGTTCCCGGCGGGGCGTGCCTTGCCGCTGCCGGGCTTTTCGCCGCGCGGGGGACGCGGGACCCAGTCGACGCTGGGGATATCCAGATGAAGGCTCGGCATGGCGACGCTCCGTGCTGCGGAAGGGTGCGCGGCATGTTGAGGCCACACCACTGCGCGATAAACGTGCCAGACTTTGCTTGATAACCAACCCCACGGTTTTGAATCATGAACAAGCTGGCTGGCATGGAAATGTTCGTGCGTGTGGTGGACTGCGGCAGCTTCACGGCGGCAGCCGAAGCCAGCGGCGTCTCCGCCACCATGGTCGCCAAGCACGTCGCGGCGATCGAGCAACGGCTGGGCGCCCGCCTGCTCCACCGCACCACCCGCAAACAGCAGCTTTCCGACGTGGGGCGGCTCTACTACGAGCGCTGCAAACAGGCGCTGGCCGAAGTCGCACTGGCCGAAGCGAGCGCGCTGGAACTGCAGGCCGCGCCGCGCGGACGGCTGCGGCTGGTGGCGCCGGTGGGTTTCGGCAGCCACATGGTCCCGGCGCTGGCCGAATACATGGCATGCCATCCGGAGGTCAGCGTCGAACTCACGCTGGACAATCGGCCGCCGAACCTGGCCGACGGGGGTTTCGAGCTTGGCATCCTGGTCGGGGACCCTACCGAACCGGGCGTAGTGGCGCGGCCATTGCACCCCTATCGGCGCATCCTGGCCGCCTCGCCCGATTACCTGGCGCGCCGCGGCCATCCCGTGCAGCCGGACGAGCTGGCACACCACGAATGCCTCGGCCTGTCCTACTGGCGGCGCTCCGACGTCTGGCGACTGGTCGGCCCCGATGGCGTCACCTGTGCCGTCACCGTGCATGGCCGCTTCACCGCCAACCAGGGCAACGCCCTGCGCATCGCCGCGCTCGGCGGCATCGGCATCGCGTTGCAGCCGGAGCCGCTGCTTGCCGACGACCTCGCCTCCGGGCGGTTGCAGCACGTGCTGCCTGATTGGTCGCTTGCGCCATCGCCGATGCATCTGATCTACGCACAAGACCGCCACCCCACAGCCAAGCTCCGTAGCGCGATCGACTTCCTGCTCGCGCGCTACGGCCAGCACCCGGCGGCCGGACCAGCTAACGCCGGCATGACGCTCGCGGCGGACACTCCAGCCGGCCCGTGACATCGCAAGAACCTGCTTGCTGAACTGCCCGCAACGGCGGTCCTAAACGGCGCCTGTCGTTCGGTGACGGTTGTCCATAATCAGCCGCTTGGGAACGGCGTTTTGACAGGTGCTGGACTGGCCTGCAGGACTAATGACGCACTGGTTGGACAGCTCACGGGACACACCATGCTCGATAGCGCGGAACATCTCGGCCAGGCCCTGGGCGACTGGTCGGGCCACCCCAACAAGGCCTATGTGGGAAAGATCGATCGCGTGCTGGCCTCCCCCACGCAGGCGTGGACGCCGGAGTACTACATCGACCACTACCTGCAGTCGCACAACCGGCCGGTCACCCACTGGAACCGCAACGTCGTGTCGGCCGCGCTCGGCAAGTTCAAGGGACGGGCGCCGTTCAAGCGGTGGGAGCTGGACGAGTTCCTCGACGCCACCTGGCGCTTCGCGCCGGACTGATGCCGGGAGGCCCCCTCCAGGCAACACGCGCGGGCGATTTGGCACGCATGAGGCGACTGTCGATCTGCCTGCC
>NZ_DASSES010000166.1:0-26006 GCF_035695185.1 Frateuria sp. | reverse complement strand
CCATGTGCCCCGAGACTTTCCTCCGGGTGCTGGGACCCAAGCCGTACCGGGTCGCCTACGTGCAGCCCAGCCGCCGTCCGGCGGACGGCCGATACGGCGACAATCCCAATCGTCTCTACAAGCACTCGCAGCTTCAGGTGATCCTGAAGCCCTCCCCCGACGACATCATCGAACAGTACCTCGGCAGCCTCGAAGCCATCGGCATCGATCTGCGGGAGCACGATATCAAGTTCGAAGAGGACAACTGGGAGTCGCCCACGCTCGGCGCCTGGGGCCTGGGCTGGGAGGTCTGGCTCAACGGCATGGAAGTGACCCAGTTCACCTACTTCCAGCAGGCCGGCGGGCTGGAGTGCCGCCCGGTGACCGGCGAGATCACCTACGGCCTCGAGCGCCTGGCGATGTACCTGCAGAACGTGGACAACGTCTACGACCTGATCTGGACGCAAGGCCCGCACGGCACGGTCACCTACGGCGACGTGTTCCACCAGAACGAGGTCGAGCAGAGCACCTACAACTTCGAGCACGCCAACGTGCCGGAGCTGCTGCGCTGGTTCGACGTCTGCGAGGCGACCGCCAACCAGCTGATCTCCGCCGGCCTGCCGCTGCCGGCCTACGAGCAGGTGATGAAGGCCAGCCACACGTTCAACCTGCTCGACGCAAGGCGCGCGATCAGCGTGACCGAACGCCAGCGCTACATCCTGCGCGTGCGCACGCTTTCGCGCGCCGTCGCCGAGTCCTACGTGGCGCAGCGCGAAAAGCTCGGCTTTCCCGGCCTGAAGAACGTCAAGAAGGAGCAGGCCGCATGAGCGCCGCCAAGTCGCTGTTGATCGAACTGGGCACCGAGGAGCTGCCACCCAGGGCGCTCGACGAACTCTCGCAGTCGTTCCTGGACGGGGTGCTGCAGGGCCTTTCCCGCCGCGGCATCGATGGTGCGCTGGACGAGGCGCGCGCCTACTGCACGCCCCGGCGGCTGGCCGTCCATGTGCCGGCGGTTGCAGGCACGCAGCCGGAGCAGCACGTCGAACGCCGCGGCCCGGCAGTGAACGCCGCGCTGGATGCGCAGGGCCAGCCGTCCAAGGCGCTGACCGGCTTCGCGCAGTCCTGCGGCGTGGAGGTTTCGCAGCTGGAGAAGCTGGAAACCGACAAGGGCGCGTGGTTCGTGTTTCGCGCGGTCAGGCCGGGCCAGCCACTGGCCGCACTGTTGCCGGAGATCGTCGAGGAGGCGCTCAAGGGCCTGCCGATCCCGCGCCCGATGCGCTGGGCCGACCACGACTACGCCTTCGTGCGACCGGCTCACTGGCTGGTGATGCTGCACGGTGCCGACATCATCGACGGCGAAGTGCTCGGCCTGAAGAGCGGGCGCAAGTCGCGCGGCCACCGCTTCATGCATCCGAACCCCGTGCACGTGACCGATGCCGACGGCTGGCTGGACGCGTTGCGCGCGGCCAAGGTGCTGGCCGATCCGCGCGAACGGCGCGAACGCATCCGCGCCGAAGTCGCACGCGTCGCCACGCAGACCGGCGGCGAGCCGCGCCTGGACGAGTCCCTGCTCGATGAAATCGCCAACCTGACCGAATGGCCCGCCGCGATCGCCTGCGCGTTCGAGCGGGAGTTCCTGGCGGTGCCGCCCGAGGCGCTGGTCACCACCATGGAAACCAACCAGAAGTTCGTGCCGGTGTTCGACGCGTCCGGCACGCTCACCGAGCACTTCATCGGTGTCGCCAACATCGAGTCGAAAGACCCGACCGAGATCCGCAAGGGCTACGAGCGGGTGATCCGTCCGCGTTTCGCCGACGCCAAGTTCTTCTGGGACGAGGACCTCAAGACGCCGCTGGCGAGCTACCAGGAGTCGCTGAAGAGCGTCACCTACCAGCAGGCGCTGGGCAGCCTGTGGGACAAGAGCGTGCGCGTGGCCGAGCTCTCGCGCGTCATCGCCAGCCGCGTGGGCGTCGACGCCGGTGCGGCGACCCGGGCCGCCTCGTTGTCCAAGTGCGACCTGCTGACACGCATGGTCGGCGAATTCCCCGAGCTGCAAGGCGTGATGGGCCGCTACTACGCACAGCGCCAGGATGAGGGCGCGGCGGTGGCGCAGGCGCTGGACAGCTACTACCAGCCACGCTTCGCCGGCGATGCCATCGCGGCCGACCCGGTGGGTCAGGTGCTCGCGGTAGCGGAGCGACTGGATACGCTCGCCGGTATCTTCGCCGTCGGCATGAAGCCCAGCGGCAACAAGGATCCTTTCGCGCTGCGTCGTGCCGCATTGGGGCTGGCCCGCACGCTGGTCGAGGCCGGCCTGGAACTGGACCTGCGCGCCAGCTTCGCCGAGGCGCTGGAGTTGCTGCCCGATGCGGCACTCGCCGCCGGCCTCAAGCCCGGCAAGGACGGCAAACCGCCCGCGTTCGATGCCGGCGCGCGCCGCGCTGCGCTGCTTGGGGAGCTGGCGGAGTTCGTGTTCGACCGCCTGCGCGGCTACTACGCCGAGCTCGGGTTCACCCCGGAGCAGTTCGAGGCGGTGCTGGCAGTAGTGCCGGCCACGCTGCCGGACTTCGATCGCCGACTGCGCGCGGTGGCGGAATTCGGCCGCCGCCCGGAAGCGGCAAGCCTGGCCGCCGCCAACAAGCGGGTGGCGAACATTCTGCGCAAGGCCGAGGAAGAGACGGGGGTGGCACCCGGCGGAGCCGTCGACCCGGCCTGCTTCGAATCGCCTGCCGAGCACGACCTGGCCAGCGCGCTGGACGCCGCCCTGGCGGACACCGCCGGGCCCCGCGCCAACGGCGACTACACCGCCGTGCTCACGCGCCTTGCCCAGTTGCAGGCGCCGGTGGACGCGTTCTTCGATGGCGTGCTGGTCAATGCCGAGGACGCTCGCGTGCGTGCCAACCGCCTGGCCCTGCTGGCCAGCCTGAAGGCGCAGTTCGCGACGGTCGCCGACATCGCACGGCTGTAAGTACGGCGGCGCTCAGTGTGGCCCGCCGCACCGACTGAAACGTTCTCCCGTGGCCGGCGCGACGACGTCGGCCCCAAGGTCGATCAGGCGCTGGCCCGTCCGATCCGCTCGGCCAACTGCCGGTTGAAGCTCAGCATCGCGTCGGTATCCACGCGCATGCCGCCCGGACCCACGGCCTCGTAAAGCTTGGCCAGCAGGTCGCTGTGGTCGGCCAGCGAAAGCCGCTGCCCGGTCAATTCCAGTTCCGACTGCAGGATGCGCATCGCGGCGTTCAGGCGTTGCGTGTCCATACCGGCGCCCTGAATCTCCAGGACATGGCCGGTTGCGCCGTCCATGCGCGTGCGTGGCCGCTGGGTCGTGTCGCTGGTGGTCTGCTCGTCGAAGCCGGACTGGTCCACGTCCGCAAGGATCGCGCCTTCGCCCGCGACCAGCCACACCAGCGAAATGCCCAGGGTGCGCGCAAGGGTCACGCAGCGTGCACGCGACGGATCGGTGTTGCCGTCGCGCCAGCTGCGCACCACGCCCTCGGAGAAGCCGCACATGCGGGCGATCTCGGTGGCGCTGCCGACGCGCTGGATGAGCAGCTTGATGCGATCTGCAAAGGAGCCGGAGCTTTCCGGTTGGAGCGGGGGCGGTGCGAGGTTCATGGGCTTTTCCTGGCGTCAGGAAGCGACACTGGCAGCCGCCGACCGGAAGCCGCCTTGCGCCATCCTATCGCGTGGTGCTTACCGCGAGCTTTGGCTTGCCCGCTCCGGCCACGCCACCGGAACGGACCGCCGGGGCTGCCATCAGTCTGGCTTGACTTTTGCCCGGGGCCGATTTTTTCCGCTATGCTTGGAACTTCCCCCGCGGAAAACGTACGCGAGATGCCGTGCGGTTTCCGTGCATTCCCCAAGCAATTGCTTTCAATCGAATAGAGGTTTTCCCATGCGCAGGATGGTCTGGTCGCTGATGTCGGTAGCTGCGCTGGCACTGGCTGGCTGCAACGGCTCCAACGCGCCCGAGCAGGGCAACGGCGATACCGCCGCCACCGCGGCGAAGGCGAACTCGGTCAGCGGCACGATCACCGTGCGCGGCGAAAGCGCCGTCTCGCCCGACGCCAAGCTGGTGGTCAACCTGGTGGACGTGTCCTCGACCGACCAGGCCGGCGCCGCGCCGTTGGCCAGCAAGACCATCGCTCCGGTGCAGTTCCCGCAGTCGTTCGAGCTCACCTTCAATCCGGCCGACGTCAATCCGGCCGACCTGTACGTGGTCAAGGCCGACCTGACCGACGGCGAGCGCCACTACAAGATGGCGCTGCAGGCGCCGGTGCTGACCAAGGGCGCGCCCAGCCAGGTGTCGATCGAGCTGGTGCCCGAACAGACCCCGGGCGAGAAGGAGCTGGCCGACTTCCAGGCGGTGCAGAAGCAGATCGGCGGCATGAAGATCAGCAACGGCACCAAGCTGGAGAAGGACGTCTCGCGCGCCTGGCAGGTGTTCCGCCAGAACGGCCAGGTGCAGTTCATCCGCGCCCGCGCCGACTACGGCGACAAGGGCTTCACCAGCACCGACTACGCCTACAAGGACGGCAAGCCGTGGGTGGTGGTGCAGCAGAAGAAGGCCAGCCAGGACGCCAAGCCCAGTTCGACCGAGCGCGCCGGCTGGGACAAGGACGGCAACCTGGTGCTCAAGCAGGCGGTGTCCGGCAGCAAGACCGAATCGCTGAGCGACGACGAGGCCGCGAGCCTGAAGAACCAGGCCGAGAACATCCTGAACCTGGCCACGGGCGGCAAGGGCAAGTAAGCCTGTCGCCTGACGCGGACGTCCAGCCATCTGGATGTCCAGCCGTAAAAAAAGCCGCCCTTTCGGGGCGGCTTTTTTATGTGGGAGCGACCAGCCTCAGAAGCCGATCTTGACGCCGAGGTTCACGCTGTCGTCCCGCTGGTTGTCGTCGCTGAAGCGACCGTGGTAGCCGAACCAGCCGGTGACGTTCGTGCTGAACTGGGCGGACAGGCCCACGTCGGCGCTCGCCCAGGTCCTGTCCGGGACGTAACCGGTCAGTGCAAAAGTGCCCGGCATGCTGACCAGCCCGGCCCGGACCTGGCGTGCATCGGCCTTGTCGTCGTGGTTCCAGGCCACTTCGACGAACGGCATCAACATGGCGCCACCGGCCTGCCACTGGCCTTGCAGGCGCCAACCGAGCGTCTCGATCAAGGCGTCGCGCTGCTGGGCGCCGAACCACATCGCGGTGCTGTCGTTACCGGCCTCGGTGTAGCCGTCGATCCTGACCGACTGCCATTCGAGATGGGCGAACGGACCGGTCTTCAGGCCGCCGGTGCCGAACCACCAGCCACCCTCCACGCCACCGCCCAGGTGCGAGCCGTCGGCCTTGCCGCCTTCGGTACGCAGCGCCTGGGCCAGCTGGATGCGTCGGTGGACGTCGCTGAAGTTGGACTGGCCGAAGCTGCCGAAGGCACCCAGGTAGCCGCCACCGTTGTGGTACAGCGCATAGCCCAGCCCCGAGATTTCCTGCAGCTTGTAACCGCCCATGCCGCCGGCGAAGTCGGCGTTGTGCTGGCCCAGCCCCAACGCCACGCCGATCGAGAGATGCTCGCCGGCACGCGCATCGGCACCCAGCGTCAGGTTCACGTCGTTGCTGCTGGCCTTCGGCGAGCTGCCGGTCGCATCGAAGCGCTGGCGGCCGTAGTCGACACTGGCGAAGACGCGGGTGTCACTGCCCTGGCCATCGGCCAGCATCTGGTTGCGGATCGCGCGGTACTGGGCAGCCGACGCCGCCAGCGGGGCCTCGCCCAGCAGCGAGATTTGCCCTGGCGCCAGAATCTCCGACACCACGTACTGCGCCAGCATCGCATGGGCGCCGGTGGTCGGATGCACGCCATCGGCGAACAGATAGGTCTGGTCGGTGCCGGCTGCGTACGAGAACGGCAGGCCGGAGCCGGCCGGGCCACACTGCGACGAGCTGCCATTGCACGCCGGCGCGGTGACATTGCTGAAGCCGAACGCCGCGGGGTTGGCGACCACCTCATTGATCAGCGCGTAGGTGTTGACCGGGATGATGTTCAGGCCGCCTTCGCTCAGCTGGCCAAGACCTGCTTCGAGAACGCCGTTGTATACGACCGCCAGGCCAGTGGCGCCGGCCTGTGCCGCGGTGCCTTGTGCCGCCGCCGCCGGTGTCTTGCCCAGGTCGGGCAGGTTGTAGACCACAACGTAGCGGGCGCCGGCCTGTTGCAGTCCCCCCAGCATTTGCAGTTCTGTCTGCGCCGCCAGCCCCATGCCATTGGCGAGCGCCACGGCATCGGAGGTCGTCTGGCTCAGTTGCAGAAAGTCGTTGCCGCCGCCCCATACCTGATAAAGGGCATTGGGATCGGCGGCGCCGCCGTTGGCTGCCAGATACATGCCCATCTGCTGCGGCAGCGTCGGCACGCCTGCCGCGAAGTTGTACACCACGCCAGCGCCACCGAATGCGTAATCGGTACCGCCGGCGAGCGAGGGCGCCAGCGTGAAGCCAAGAGCGGCCGCGACGTCCTCGGCGGCGGTGGTACCAGGGTTGGTGGTGAACCTCAGCGGCGTCGGCGAGCCTTGGGCGAGCGACGCATTGCCGGCATCACTTAGGCTGTCGCCGAACACGACGACCTGGCTGAAGTCGGTGGCGGCGGCAGCACTACTGAACAACAGGCCGGCCAGGATGGCGCCGGCGAGACGGCTGGGACGGGGCATGTGCAACGCTCCTAGGGCCGGAATTGGCCTCGTTATTTGCGCGTTACGGTAATGCAGTCCATACGGAAGCGCATGCTGCGGCGCATCGCGCCCGCGGAGCCTTCCGGGGGCGCGCGAACTGCATCCGTTGCGGCAGGTCAGCGCTTGCCCTGGCGGGCGCGCAGCAGCGCTTCGGCGAAGGCGTTGTTGGCCGGTGGGGCCGCGGGCTTGGGAGCGGTTGCACCACGCGGCGGGCGGCCGTTCCGGTTGTCGGTGCCGGACGGACGAGCGCCGCGCTCCTGGCCCGGTTCGTCATCCAGGCGCATGGACAGGCCGATGCGCTGGCGCGGCAGGTCCACTTCCATCACCTTGACCTTGACGATGTCGCCGGCCTTGACCGCGTCGCGCGGGTCCTTGACGAAGCTGTGCGACAACGCCGAGACGTGCACCAGACCGTCCTGGTGCACACCGATGTCCACGAAGGCGCCGAAGGCGGCGACGTTGGTGACGCGCCCTTCCAGGATCATGCCGGGGCGCAGGTCCTTCAGGTCCTCCACGCCCTCTGCGAAGCTCGGCGCGACGAACTCCGGGCGCGGGTCGCGACCCGGCTTTTCGAGCTCCTTGAGGATGTCGCGGACGGTCGGCACGCCGAACTTCTCGTCGGTGAACTGCTCGGCCTTGAGCCCCCGCAGGAAGCCGGTGTCGCCGATGATGCTGCGCACCTCGCGGCCGCACTGCGCAATGATCCGCTCGACCACCGGGTAGGCTTCCGGATGCACCGCGCTGGCGTCCAGCGGGTTGTCGCCGTTGGGCACGCGCAGGAAGCCGGCACACTGCTCGAAGGCCTTGTCGCCGAGGCGCGGAACCTTGAGCAGTGCCTTGCGGTTGGCGAACGGGCCGTTGGCATCGCGATGCTTGACCACGTTCTCCGCGACGCTGGCGGACAGGCCGGCCACGCGCGAGAGCAGCGCCGCCGAGGCGGTGTTGACGTCCACGCCGACGGCGTTAACGCAGTCCTCGACCCGGGCGTCCAGCGCGCGCGCCAGCTTCACCTGGTTGACGTCGTGCTGGTACTGGCCCACGCCGATCGCCTTGGGCTCGATCTTCACCAGCTCAGCCAGTGGATCCTGCAGGCGGCGCGCGATGGAGACGGCGCCGCGCAGGCTCACGTCCAGGTCCGGGAATTCCTTCGCAGCGGTTTCCGAGGCCGAGTAGACGGACGCGCCGGCTTCGCTCACGACTACCTTGGAAAGCTTGTGCTCCGGGTGGCTCTTCGCCAGCCCCTTGATCAGCTCGCCCGCCAGCTTGTCGGTCTCGCGCGAGGCGGTACCGTTGCCGATCGCGATCAGGTCGACGCCGTGCTTCTGGCACAGGCGGGCCAGCGCCGCCAGCGACTCGTTCCACTGGCGGCGTGGCTCGTGCGGGTAGATCGTCTCGGTGGCCAGCAGCTTGCCGGTCGGATCGACCACCGCCACCTTGACCCCGGTGCGGATGCCCGGGTCCAGGCCCATCACCGTCTTCGCACCGGCGGGAGCGGCCAGCATCAGGTCCTTGAGGTTTTCACCGAACACCCGGATCGCCTCGTCCTCGGCGCCTTCGCGCACGCGGCCGAACAGGTCGAGCGTCAGGTGCAGGTGCAGCTTCACGCGCCAGGTCAGGCGCACTGTCTCGCGCAACCAGGCATCGGCGGGGCGGCCGCGGTCGACGATGCCGGCGCGGGCGGCGACACGGCCTTCGCCTTCCAGGTGGCCCTGCTCGGCGTCCAGCGCCGGCTGCAGTTCCAGTTCGATCACGCCCTCGTTGCGTGCGCGCATCAGCGCCAGCAGGCGATGCGACGGGATCTTGCCGATCGGCTCGATGTGGTCGAAGTAGTCGCGGAACTTGGCCCCTTCGTTTTCCTTGCCCTCGACCACCTTCGCGCGGATCTGCCCCTTGTCCCACAGCCAGTCGCGCAGCTCGCCGACCAGTTGGGCGTCTTCGGCGATGGTCTCCATCAGGATCGCGCGCGCACCGTCGAGCGCGGCGCGCACGTCGGCCACGCCCTTGTCGGCATCGACGAACGATGCGGCGAGCGTTTCGGGGGTGAGCGTGGGGTCCTCGCGCAGGCGGGTCGCCAGTGGCTCCAGGCCTGCCTCGCGGGCGATCTGCGCCTTGGTGCGGCGCTTGGGCTTGTACGGCAGGTAAAGGTCTTCCAGGCGCGCCTTGGTGTCGGCCGCCAGGATGTCGTTCTTCAGCGCATCGGTCAGCTTGCCCTGTTCCTCGACGCTGGCCAGGATCGCGCCTCGGCGTTCCTCCAGCTCGCGCAGGTAGCGCAGGCGCTCCTCGAGCAGGCGCAGCTGGGTGTCGTCCAGACCGCCGGTGGCTTCCTTGCGGTAGCGGGCGATGAAGGGCACGGTGGCGCCTTCGTCGAGCAGGCCCACCGCCGCGCGCACCTGGTCGGGCTTGGCGGCGATGTCCTGGGCAATGCGGTGTTCGATGCTGAGCATGTGATCGACGACTTCGTGGTGCAGGGAGCCGTCGATCATAGCAACCGAAGCGCCCGGCATAACGCGGGGCCCGGGTCCGCCCGGCGGAGCGCTACGCGTGGAAGGAGCGGTCGTCGCGCCGTGCCCGGTTCGCGAACTCGCCGGCGCGGCCGTTGAGTACCAGCGTGTTGGCGAGCATGTCGTGCAGGCCCTGCTTGCGCCGCGTCCAGCCGATCATCAGGAAACCGATCGCCAGGATCATCCAGCTCAGCATCTTGGCCGCGTAGCGACCCAGCGCGCGCCAGAAACCGATGCGCCGGCCCTCCAGGTCGGTCACCCGAATGCCCATGGCCAGCTTGCCCACGGTCGCCTGCCAGGCCGAGCTTTCGCAGATGGCGAAGTAGAGCCAGACCAGTACGGCGGTGAGCGCCACGCCCGCGCGCATGCTCTCGTAGTACTGGCCGTAGGCGGCCATCGCCAGGTTGAGGTCGGTCCCCGCCGCCAGCATCGCCTGCTGCAGTTTCGCCTGGGCTGCCTCGTTGCCGAAGGCGTTCATGATCAGCATCTGCGGGATGTACAGCACGATCACGTCCAGGATGTAGGCGACCAGCCGCTTCCAGAAGCCGGCGTAATCCTCCAGCGTGGCGGTGGTGGTCCCCGGCGGCGGCACCGGGCCACTGGCCGGGCCCAGTGGCGGCGGCGTCGGCGCGAGTGCGTCGGGGAACAGCACCGACAGCGGTTGCCAGTCGGCGAGGCCCTCGTACCAGCCCAGGTCGCCGGCGGCGAGCTGGCCGCTGCGCAGCCACTGGCGCACGTCGTCCTCCTTGTAGGGACCATGGCGCTGGCCGTCGCGGCCGATCCAGATTTCCATCCACGTACTCCGCAAACGTCGATTCGGCCGATGATGCCACGGGCCATCGGACACTGCCCCCTCTCCCCTCCGGGGAGGAGCAATCGGTCATTCTGGCGGGAAGCACCCCACGTCCCCGGCGGCTCATCCTTCCGGACAGCACAGGGGCGAGCCCGGTGCTCTCCCGGAGGGGTGGGCAAAGACGACCTCAGGCGCGGCGCTTGAGGTGCACCAGCAGCAGCGAGATGGCGGCGGGCGTCACGCCGCTGATCCGTGCAGCCTGGCCGATCGTGGCCGGCTGCGTGCGTTTGAGTTTCAGCAGCACCTCGGCGGAAAGACCGCGCACCTTGTCGTAGTCGAAGCCGTCCGGAATGCCGGTGCACTCGTGCCGGCGCTGGCGCTCGATCTCCTCGCGCTGGCGGTCCAGGTAGCCGGCGTACTTCGCCTGCACTTCGACCTGTGCGGCGACGTCTTCGCGCTCCACGGCGGGGCCCAGCTCGGTGACCGCGGTGAGCTTGCCGTAGTCGAGCTCGGGGCGGCGCAGCAGGTCCAGCGCACTGGTCTCACGGCTGACCGCGATGCCGAGCTGGCGCTCGATCGCCGCGCCCAGGGCGTTGGTCGGCGCGGCCCACAGCGAGGAAAGCCGCTGCGTCTCCCGTTCGACCGCCTCGCGCTTGGCGCGCAAGGCGTCGAAGCGCGCCTGCGGCACCACGCCGAGCGCAAAGCCCTGCGTGGTCAGGCGCAGGTCGGCGTTGTCCTCGCGCAGGTGCAGCCGGTATTCGGCGCGCGAGGTGAACATGCGGTAGGGCTCGAGCGTGCCGTTGCTGGTCAGGTCGTCGATCAGCACGCCGATGTAGGCTTCGTCGCGGCGCGGGTACCAGGGGGCCTCGCCGCGGGCCATGCGCGCGGCGTTGAGGCCGGCGACGAGGCCCTGCGCGGCGGCTTCCTCGTAGCCGGTGGTGCCGTTGATCTGGCCGGCGAAGTACAGCCCGCCGATGGCCCTGGTCTCGAGCCACGGGTGCAGGCCGCGCGGATCGAAGTAGTCGTACTCGATCGCGTAGCCGGGACGGGTGATGTGCGCCTGCCCGAAGCCGGCGATCGAGCGCACCAGCTCGAGCTGCACGTCGAACGGCAGCGAGGTGGAGATGCCGTTGGGATAGATCTCCAGGCTGTCCAGCCCTTCCGGCTCGATGAAGATCTGGTGCGAGTCCTTGTCGGCGAAGCGCACCACCTTGTCCTCGATCGAAGGGCAGTAGCGCGGGCCGACGCCTTCGATCTGGCCGCTGAACAGCGGCGAGCGGTCCAGTGCGCCGCGGATGATCTCGTGCGTGCGTTCGCTGGTGTGGGTGATCCAGCAACTGACCTGACGCGGGTGCTCCCCGCGCGAGCCCAGGTAGGAGAACACCGGCGCCGGATCGTCGCCGGGCTGCTCCTGCAGCCCGGTGAAGTCGATGCTGCGCAGGTCGATGCGTGGCGGCGTGCCGGTCTTCAGCCGGTCCGCCGCCACCGGCAGTTCGCGCAGGCGCCGGGCCAGCGTGCCGGCCGGCGGGTCGCCCGCGCGACCACCGGCGTACTGCGCCGGTCCGATATGGATCTTGCCCGCCAGGAAGGTGCCGGCGGTGAGCACCACCGCCCCGGCGCGGAAGGTCACGCCCATCTGCGTGACCACGCCGGCGGCGCGGCCACCTTCGATCAGCAGATCGTCGACCGCCTGCTGGAACAGCTCCAGGTGCGGTTGCGACTCGACCATCCGCCGGATCGCCGTCCGGTACAACGCGCGGTCGGCCTGGCAGCGCGTGGCGCGCACGGCCGGCCCTTTGGAGGCATTGAGCGTGCGCCACTGGATGCCGGCGCGGTCGGCGGCCCGGGCCATGGCCCCGCCCAGCGCGTCGATCTCCTTCACCAGGTGGCCCTTGCCGATCCCGCCGATGGCGGGGTTGCAGCTCATCGCGCCGACGGTTTCCAGGTTGTGGGTCAGCAGCAGCGTGCGCGCACCGCAGCGGGCGGCAGCCAGCGCCGCCTCGGTGCCGGCATGGCCGCCGCCGACCACGATGACGTCGTAGCGGGTTGGATGGATCATCGGAAAGGCGCGCGGCGCGGATGGAAGCGGATCGACCCGTATGGTAGCGCCTCGGCAGCCCGCTTCGTGCAAAAACAAGAGCTTGGCACGAATGCTGCTTTACCTTTCATGCACTTTCCATGGGCAGACGCTGCGCGAACCCGCGCGCCGAGGCCGGGCAGACAGGGGCCCGACCGCGTACCAGGAGAGGAAGCATGACGGCGCCGCTGGGGTTTCCCACGGCGCCGTCGCCTTTTCCGGCCCCGCAAAAACCAAGCCCCGCCAGTGGCGGGGCTTGGTCGTGCTTAGATCTGGCGCCCGGCGGTCTCAGGAACAGGGGGAATCCAGGATGACCGTGTTGCCGGGCGCCAGAAACCGGAAAGTCGCGGGCGCCGTCGCGATCCGTCGCGACTGCGGAAAGGATATTCCCAGTACGGCCGTGAATAAAAAGTGACTAATTCCGGCTTTTTTTTGTAAGGCAGCTGACGCTCAGCGTCAGCCCGCGGGGCAGGGCCAGTGCCGACCGTGATGGTGGTCACGCTCTGGCACGGGCATTGCAGAGTCCGCTTTACCGACCCCATCCCACGTTGGCCATGAACAACGTTCTCGACTTCCACCCTGTCTACCCGCGCCACGACCTGATGATCGAGATCGGCAAGGTGCAGATGGCGATCGAACACCTGTCGGCGCGCAGCGAGCAGGAGCGCCAGCAGCTGCGCCCGCGCCTCGAATCGCACATGGTCCGCCTGCGCAACGCGCTGAACCAGCTGGCCGCCTGACGCGGCGGCGGTACCCGGCCGCGCGCCACTGGACGCGGCGACCTGGGCCGTGTGGCACGCAAGCCGCAGGCCCCGGGAAGCTGAGCCGCCGCTCAGCCCTTGAGCATGTTGCCGACGATCTCGGCCAGGTTGCGCGAGAGGCGCTTGCCGGCCAATCCCGCCACCGCCGCGCGGGCCTGTTCGCGGCGCGCCGGCTCCAGCCGCTGCCAGCCGTTGAAGGCGGTCGCCAGCCGCGCCGCGACCTGCGGGTTGAGCGCATCCAGTTCGACCAGCCGCGCCGCCAGGAACCGGTAGCCTTCGCCATCGACGCGGTGGAACCCGCTCGGGTTGCCGCGCGCCCAGGTGCCCAGTAGCGCCTGCACCCGGTTGGGGTTCTTCAAGGTGAACCTGGGATCGGCCTCCAGTGCGCGCACGCGTGCCAGTGCCGGCTCGCCCGGGATTTGCGCCTGCACCGCGAACCACTTGTCCAGCGCCAGTGCGTTGTCGGCATGGCGCGCCCGGTAGCGGGCCAACGCCTCGGCCGCCTGCGGCGCGCCGCTGCGGACCAGCACGGCAAGCCCGGCGAGGCGATCGGTCATCGTCACGGCGCGGTCGAACTGCGCGGCGGCGAAGGCCTGCGCGGTGGGCGCGTCCAGCAGGGCCAGCAACTCCAGCACGCGACGCTTGAGCCGGCGCTGCGCCTGGCTGCCGGCATCCAGCGCGTCGCTGGCCCCGGCGGCCAAGGCGCGATAGCGGTCGGCCAGCACGGGGGCGCCGATGCGCGCGGCAAGCTCGCGCTGCAACGTCTGGCGCAGCGCATGGATGCGGGACGGATCCACGTCGGTCTCGCGCTCGGCCAGCTCCACCTCCCCCGGCGGGGTGAGCAGATCGGCCAGCAGCGCCGGGTCCAGCGCGGCCTGGTCGAACAGTCCGGCAAGCGTGTCGCCCCAGACCACCAGCGCTTCGTGCCCGCGGCCGTCGCGCAACTCGGCGTAGGCGCGCCAGGCCAGCTGCTGGGCCGCTTCCCACCGGTTGAAGCCGTCGCTGTCATGGGTCAACAGCAGCGCCAGCTCAGCCGGCGCGTAGGCATAGTCCAGGATCACCGGCGCCGAGAAGCCGCGCAGCAGCGAGGGCACCGGTGCGCGTGCGATGCCGGGGAAGACGAACGACTGCTCGTCCTGGTCGAGCACCACCACCTGCTCGGTCGCGCCTTCGTGCAGCGGCAGCATGCAACCGTCCGGGTCGAACAGTGCGAGCTTGACCG
Source organism: Frateuria sp. (assembly GCF_035695185.1). Taxonomy (GTDB): domain Bacteria; phylum Pseudomonadota; class Gammaproteobacteria; order Xanthomonadales; family Rhodanobacteraceae; genus Frateuria_A. The sequence continues at coordinate 11,967 of NZ_DASSES010000166.1, read as the reverse complement.
GGATCGGCAGCGGCTGCTTGTCCGGCTGGCCCGGCGTGGGCGGCGTGAGCTGGCGCAGGGTCAGCGTGTAGGAGCCGGTGGCAGCGTCGTAGCGGCCCTCGCCCGACAGCCGTGGCGTGCCGGCCTGGCCGTACCAGGCGAGGTAGGGCGACAGGTCGATGCCGTTGGCCATGCCCAGCGCGGCGAGGAAATCCTCCAGCGTGGCGGCGTGGCCGTCGTTGCGCTCGAAATACAGGTCCATGCCCCGGCGGAAACCGGCCGGCCCCAGCCGCCCGGCGAGCATGCGCACCAGCTCCGAGCCCTTCTCGTACACCGTGGCGGTGTAGAAATTGTTGATCTCGCTGTATTGCGAGGGCCGCACCGGGTGGGCCAGCGGGCCGGCGTCCTCGGGAAACTGCGCCCGGCGCAGCAGCGCGACGTCGTCGATGCGCTTGAGCGCGGGCGAGTTCATGTCCGCCGAGAACTGCTGCTCGCGGAACACGGTCAGGCCTTCCTTCAGCGACAGCTGGAACCAGTCGCGGCAGGTCACGCGGTTGCCGCTCCAGTTGTGGAAGTACTCGTGGCCGATCACCGCCTCTACCGCGCGGTACTCGTCGTCGGTGGTGGTATCGGGGTCGGCCAGCAGGTACTTGGCGTTGAAGATGTTGAGTCCCTTGTTCTCCATCGCGCCCATGTTGAAGTCGTGCGTGGCGACGACGTGGAACACGTCCAGGTCGTAGCTGCGCCCGTAGGCCTGCTCGTCCCAGCGCATGGCCCGCTCGAGCGCGTCCATTGCGTAGCCGCAGCAGTCGATCACGTCGGGCTCGGCCCAGATCACCAGCTGCACGTCGCGGCCGTCGGCGGTGCGGTAGCCGCGCTCGATCTTCGACAACCGGCCGGCGACCAGCGCGAACAGATAGCAGGGCTTGGGGTACGGATCGACGAAGCGTGCCCAGTGGCGTCCGTCCGGCAGCTCGCCGGCGCCATCCGGGTTGCCGCCGGCCAGCAGCACCGGGAAGCGCGCGCGGTCGGCGCGCAGCGTGACGGTGTAGCGCGCGAGCACGTCCGGACGGTCGGGAAAAAAGGTGATATGGCGGAAGCCCTCGGCCTCGCACTGGGTGAGCAGGAAGCCGTGCTCGCGCGAGCCGGACAGGTACAGTCCCTCCAGCGCCGTGTTGGCCGCCGGCTGCACGCGCACGCGGGTCTCCAGCACGCTGCCGTCGCGAACGCCGTCGATCTCCAACACGTTGTCGCCATAGCGGTACGCCTGCGCTTCCAGCGGCTGGCCGTCCAGTGCGATGGCGACCAGTTCCAGGCCCTCGCCGTCCAGCCGCAACGGCGCATCCTGCGCCGGATCGCGACGCAGGTGCAGGCGCGCGCGCACCTCGCTGCTGTCGATGCCCAGGTCGAATTCGAGCTCGATCTGGTCGACCGTCCAGGCCGGCGGGCGGTAATCGTCAAGGCGGATGGGCGAAGGAGTCTGGTCGTCGCGCGCAGTCATGGGGGAGAAGCCGCAGGGGGAAGGCTCAGGCTAACATGCGACGCTTTCGCGGCCGGATCGGACATGGGTGCTTTCGAGGTCGCCATCGAACGGCTGGAAACGCAGCCGGTGGTGGTATTGGACGACGTTGCGCGTGGTCGCCGCGTGCGCATCGCGAGGCACGGCGCCTGTGTGCTGGGCATCGAGGCGACGGTGCGCGGCCAGCGCATGGAACTGGCCGACGGCTATCACGACGCGGGCGAGCTGCTCGCCCGTCCGGGCTCGCGCTTCGCCGTGCTGGCGCCCTTCGCCAACCGCGTGGCCGATGCGCGGTACCGCTTCGACGGGATCGACCACGACCTCCTGCCGGAGGCGGCCGGTCCGGCGCGCGCCAGCCGCCACGGTTTCGTGCGCGACGCCGACTTCGTCCTCGCCGCGCTGGATGCCGGCCAGCAGGCGGCCAGCGTGCTGCTGGCCACGCACATGCCACCGCAGCCGGGTTACCCGTTCGCGCTCGACCTGGCGATCCGCTACACGCTGGCCGCCGACGGCCTCACGCTGGAAACGACCCTGTGCAACGTCGGCGGAGAGGCGGCCCCGGCCTTCGCGGGCTGGCACCCGTACTTTCGCGTCGGTCAGGCCACGCTGGACGGGTGGGAGCTCTCCATTCCGGCGACCTGCGTGATCCGGACCGATGCGGACTTCATCCCGCTGGCAGGCAAGGCGGCTTACCAGCCGCTGGCGCAAGCGCCCACGCTCGACTTCCGCCGGCCGCGCGCGGTCGGCTCGCTCGAACTCAACCACACCTACGCCGGCTTGCAGGCTGACGCCGATGGTCGCGTGCGTTCGCGGCTGCGCGATCCGGCCGGCGGGCTCGGCCTGGCCGTATGGCAGGAGTACGGCGTGCTGCTCGCCTTCACCGGCGACACGCTGGCGCGCGGCGCGCGCCGGTCGCTCGCGCTCGAGCCGATGGCAAGCCTGCCCGACGCCTTCAACCGGCCCGACTGCGCCGAGGCCATCCGACTTGAACCCGGTGCCGCACGTACGTTCCGCTGCGGCGTGGAGATCGATACGCCATGACAGCCCTGCCCACCTTCGACCAGATCCAGGACGCCGCCGCCCGCATTGCGCCGCACGCGCGGGTGACGCCGGTCCTGCGCAGCGATGTGCTCGATGCGCTGACCGGCGCGCGGCTGCACTTCAAGTGCGAGAACCTGCAGCGCGGCGGCGCATTCAAGTTCCGCGGCGCCTGCAACGCGGTATGGGCGCTGGACGAGGCGGCCGCCGCGCGCGGTGTGGTCACGCATTCGTCCGGCAACCACGGCAATGCGCTGGCGCTGGCGGCGGCGACGCGCGGCATCCGCGCCCACGTGGTGGTGCCCGAGGGCGCGGTGCGCGCGAAGCTGGAAGCGATCGAGCGCGCCGGCGCCGTGCTGCACCGCTGCGCTCCGACCCAGGCCGCGCGCGAGGCGACCACCGCGCAGCTGGTGCAGGACACCGGTGCGGTACTGGTGCATCCGTATGCCGATACGCAGGTGATGGCGGGCCAGGGCACCATCGCGCTGGAACTGCTGGCGCAGGTGCCGGATCTCGATGCGATCGTCACGCCGGTCGGCGGCGGTGGGCTCGCCTCGGGTGTGGCCATCGCCGCACATGCGCTGCGGCCCGGGCTCTCGCTCCACGCGGCGGAACCGGCCGGTGCGGACGATGCCGCGCGTTCCCTTGCCCGCGGCGAGCGGGTCACCGACGTGGTGCCGGATACCGTGTGCGACGGCCTGCGCGCGCTGGTCGGCAAGCCCAACCTCGCCGCATTGGGTCGATACCGCGTCGATGTGCTCACGGTGACGGATGAGGAGACCATCGCCGCGATGCGCCTGCTGTGGCAGGAGCTCAAGCAGGTCGTGGAAGTCTCCAGCGCCACCGCATTCGCGGCCATCCTGAAAACCCGTGAACGCTTTGCCGGTCGCCGCGTCGGCGTCGTGCTGACCGGCGGCAACGTCGACATCGACGCGCTGCCCTGGTAGCCATCTACCCGCGTGCGCGGCGCGGGCCGATGCCGACCACGGCCGCCAGTCCCGCGAGCACCAGCGCGACGCCCAGCCACTCCATCGCATCGGGCCGTTCGTCGAGGATCAGCCAGGCCAGCAGCACGCTGACCACCGGTACGCCCAGGCTGGACAGGCTGGCCAGCGTGGTGGGCAGGCGCTTGAGCACCACCAGCCACAAGCCCCAGGCCACGCTGGAGGCCATCACCGCGCTATAGGCCAGCGCGCCGGCGAAGGCCCAGTTCCACCCGATCGGCCGTGACGGCACCAGCAGTGCCACCGCGCCCAGCGCCAGCGCACCGATGAGCATCTGCCAGCTGGTCAGCGACAGCGCCGATACCGCGTGGCGCTGGAACAGCCGCTTGCTGAGCACCGTGCCGGCCGCCCACGCGGCACCGCCGGCCAGCGCCAGCGCGGTGCTGAGCGGACTGCCCAGGCCCTGCCATGGTTCGAGGATGCACAGCAGTCCTGCCGCCGCCAGCGCCAGCCCGAGCCAGTGCCGCGCCGCGGGCGTCTCGCCCAGCAGCGGCCAGGCCAGCAGCACCGACCAGAACGGCATGCTGTAGGCCAGCAGCGCCACGTGCCCGGCACCGCCGCCGACCAGCGCCCACTGCTCCAGCCCCTGGAACGCCGCCGTCTGGCACAGGCCGATCAGCACCATCGGCCCGAACGGTGGCGGGCGCAGCGACTGGCGGCTCACCCCCAGCGCGGCGAACAGCACCATGGCGCCGAACAGGTAGCGCAGCGCGGCGAAGTCGAATGGGCCGGCCCAGTTCAGCGCCTGCTTCATCACCACCCAGCTGTAGGCCCAGATCAGGATGGTGCCGGCCAGCGCGGCCAGCGCGCCGCGCGGCGGTGGGGCGTTCGACATGACGGGATGCATGCGGGGAAAGTGCGCCAGTGTACGCTGCGCTGCTGCATTACAGTGGCGGCCCCGCCTTCACCGGAATCCCGCATGCACCGCTGCGCCTGGGCCACCGACGACCTGCTCTGCGCCTACCACGACACCGAGTGGGGCGCGCCGCTGCACGACGACCGCCTGTTGTTCGAATTCCTTTGCCTGGAAGGCGCGCAGGCCGGCCTGTCCTGGCGCACCGTGCTGGCCAAGCGCGAACGCTACCGCGAGGTCTTCCATGGTTTCGAGATCGCGCGCGTGGCAAGCATGACCGACCGCGAGCTGGAGCAGGTACTCACCGACCCGGGCATCATCCGCAACCGCCTGAAGGTGAGCGCCGCGCGCGACAACGCCCGCGCCGCGCTCGCCGCGATCGGCGCGCACGGCAGCCTGGATGCCTACCTGTGGGCATTCGTCGACGGCAAGCCGGTGCGCAACCGCTGGAAGACCAGCGCCGAGGTGCCGGCCACCACGGCGACCTCCGACCGCATGAGCAAGGCGCTGAAGAAGGACGGCTTCCGCTTCGTCGGCAGCACCATCTGCTATGCGCTGATGCAGGCCACCGGGATGGTCAACGACCACCTGGTCGGCTGCTTCCGCCACCGGGAGGTCTGAACTTCCGCCGGGCCACGCGCCTCGCCCTGCGCGGGAACCGTTCACCGCCACGTCACCCGGCGGCCGCTTGCATGACCGGCGGTATCCACGGACGAGACGCGTGTGGCCAGACTGCGCATCGGCATTTCCGGCTGGCGCTATCCGCCCTGGCGCGGGGTGTTCTATCCGGAGGACCTGCCGCAGCGGGCCGAACTGGCCTACGCCTCGCGCCAGGTCGGCAGCATCGAGCTCAACGGCTCGTTCTACAGCCTGCAGCGGCCCTCGAGCTACGCGGGCTGGAGCGCCGCTACGCCACGCGGCTTCGTGTTCGCGGTGAAGGGCCCGCGCTTCATCACCCACGTCAAGCGACTGCGTGACATCGACGGGCCGCTGGCCAACTTCCTCGCTTCGGGCGTGTTCGAGCTGGGTCCCAAGCTGGGGCCGATCCTGTGGCAGTGCCCGCCGAACCAGCGCTTCGACGAGGCGCTGTTCGACCGCTTCCTGGCTGCATTGCCGCGTGACACCGCGCAGGCCGCCGCGCGGGCCCGCCAGCATGACCACCGCCTGAAATACGGCGCCAGCGTCGCCCCTGACCGCAAGCGACGCCTGCGCCATGCGCTGGAAGTCCGCCACGAGAGCTTCATCTGCGAGGACTTCATCGCGCTGCTGCGCCGGCACAAGGTGGCGCTGGTGGTGGCCGACACCGCCGGGCGCTGGCCCTATCTGGAGGACGTCACCGCGGACTTCATGTACCTGCGCCTCCACGGCGACGAGAAGCTCTACACCAGCGGCTACAGCGACCGGGCGCTGGACCGTTGGGCCGTGCGGATACGCGCCTGGTCCGAGGGCGGCGAGCCGGCCGATGCCGTACGCGCGAGCTCGCGGCCGCGGCCGAAGCGCGCCAGTCGGGACGTGTACTGCTACTTCGACAACGACGCGAAAGTGCACGCGCCGTTCGACGCGAAGGCGCTGATGCGCAAGCTCGGCCTCTGATGCCGCGCTCGTGCGAGGCGCGGCCGCAGGCGTGCCACAGGGCCGAGGTGGCGCGGCGCACCCGGCGGGGCGTCAGGCCCTGCTCGCCGCCTTCGCCTCGTTCGCCTCGTTGCCCGGGTTCTCGTGCAGCAGCCGGCGCGTCACCCCGTTGGTCCAGCCAAAGCCGTCCTGCAGCGGATACTCGCCGCCGCCGCCGCCTTCGGCCTGCTCGCCGTTGTGCGTGATCACGTATTTCTCCACCAGCTTGCTGTCGCGCTTGTACAGGCAGCCGACGGTGCGCAGCCAGCGACAGGCGATGTCGTCGGCAAGGGCGATGCCGTACTGGCGCATGCCGCAGATCGCCATCCACTGCAGCGGTGCCCAGCCATTCGGCTTGTCCCATTGCTGGCCGCTGTCCAGCTCGCTGGTGCCCAGCCCGCCGTCGCGCAGCAGCCGGTCCTGCAGCGCGCGGGCGGTGCGCTGCGCCTGCTCCGCGTTGGCCAGGCCGACGAACAGCGGCGTGGCGGCCGCGCTGGTGAGCGCCTCGCGCGGCGCGGCTCGCTCCCAGTCGTAATCCAGGTAGGTGCCGGCGCGCTCGTTCCAGAGCAGCCGCTCGATCGCCGCCTTGCGCGCTTGCGCGCGACGCTCGAACTTCTCGGCCTGCCCGGTCTGGTCGATCGCCCGGTTCAGCACGCAGATCTGCCGCTCGAGTTTGTACAGGAAGCAGTTGAGGTCGACCGGCAGGATCGAGGTGGTGCGGATGCTCGAAAGATCGGCCCCGTCGCACCAGCGCGAGCTGAAATCCCAGCCGGAGGCGGCGCCCGCGCGCAGCTCGCGATACACGTGGTGCACCGGGCGCGAGGACTTGCGCGCGGTCAGCACGTCCTCGCGGTACGCCTCTTCGCGGGGCGAGTCGCGGTCGTCCCAGTAGCGGTTGAGGATGCTGCCGTCGTCCAGGCAGACGCAGTGGCGGCGCGTGTCGCCCGGACGCAACTCCTCGGCGCCGGACATCCAGTAGTTGTATTCCTTGCGCAGGCGCGGCAGGTATTCGATCGCCTTGCACACGCCGCGCTCCTCGAACAGCTCGACCATGAAGGCGAACACCGGCGGCTGCGAGCGGCTGAGGTAATAGGTGCGGTTGCCATTGGGGACATGGCCGTAGGTGTCGATCAGGTAGGCGAAGTTGTCCGCCATGGACGCCAGCAGGTCGTGCCGGCCACTTTCGTCCAGGCCGAGCATGGTGAAGTAGGAGTCCCAGTAGTACAGCTCGGCGAAGCGGCCGCCCGGCACCACGTAATCGTTCGGGAGCGGCAGGATCGAGGAGTTCGGCGGGTGCTGGCGCGGGCGCCGGGTGAGCACGTCCCACAGGCCGTCGATGTGCGCCTTCAGCGGTTGCCCGGGCGGTGACTTGTAATGGCTGGCGTGCACCTCCGGTGGCTCGAAGTGCGCGTGTACGAAGCCGGCGAGGTCGAAGCCCTCGTCGTCGCAGCGCGCGCGGTAGGCCTCCAGGATTTCCTCGGGGTCGGCGCGTGGCACGCAATCGACGAAGGTCTTGCTGTCGCTGAACACGCCACTCATCTGCACCGCGATGAACAGCTCCTGGTAGCGGTCGGCCGGCGTGAGCGTGTCCGCCCTGGCGACGCAGGCGGCCTTTTCCTCGTTCTTGCGCTTGGTCTGGTCGGTCATTGCTCGGAGTAGTTCCACAGCAGCCCGCCGTCGATGAACAGCGTGCTGCCGGTCATGTAGCTGGCGTCGTCGCCGCACAGGAAGGCCACCGCGCCGGCCACTTCCTCGGGCGAGCCCAGGCGCTGCAGCGGGATGTTCCGCCTGAGCGCCTTCATCAGGGCAGGGTCGCTCATCAGGTGCGCGTTGATCGGGGTCCGGATCGCACCGGGGGCGACGTTGTTGATGGTGATGCCGAGCGGCGCCAGCTCCACCGACAGGTCGCGCATCAGCATCCGCACGCCGCCCTTGCTGGCGCAGTAGCTGGCAAAGTGCGGAAAGGGCAGCTCCTCGTGCACCGAGCTGATGTTGACGATGCGCCCGCCCTCGCCCCGATCGCGCACGTGGCGGGCGAAGGCCTGGGTGAGGAAGAACACGCCCTTGAGGTTGACGTCGAGCACCAGGTCGTAATCGGCCTCGGTCACCTCGAGAAAGCCGGCGCGGCGCTCCACGCCCGCGTTGTTGACCAGGATGTCGACGCGGCCCATCTGCGCCACCGCCTCGGCGATCACGCGCCGGTCGTCCTCGACCTTGCCGACGTCGCCCGCGATCAGGCAGGCGCGCGCGCCGGCAGCCTGGACCTGCGCGAGGGTCTCGCGGGCACGGTCGTTGGCGATGCGATCCTCGATCACCACCGCGGCCCCTTCCTGCGCCAGCCGCAGCGCGATCGCGCGGCCGATGCCCTGCGCCGCACCGGTAACCAGCGCGACCTTGCCCTCGAGCCCCATCGCGGCTCCTGTGGAAGTGGATGAGGTCGCCCACCATAGGCCGGTGCCGGTGAAGATTGCGCTATCGGCGGGGCCCCGCCCCTGTCCATGCGCTACCGTGCGGCCACCAGTCGCGCACGGGTGGCGATGCCGGCCGGTCAGCGCCGGCGCGAGCCGCGCAGGCTGGACAGCGAGAAGGTGGCGATCTCGCCCTCGGGGGTGCGTCGCGCCTGGCCGGGCGGCGGGCCCCAGGCATGCGCGGTGACCACTTCCCAGGTGGCGGGAATCTGCCCGTCCACGCGCATCGCCTCGTAGGCGGCGAGCATGCCGCGGTAGTGCGACTTGCCGGTGAGGTGGCGTTCGCGCGCGCGGTCGGCGTGGGTGGCGCCCAGGCCCTGGAGCTCCTTCAGCAGCGCGCGCGGGTCGCTGTAGGTGAGCGTGTAGCGGTTTACGTCGAGCACCGGGTCGCGCAGGCCGGCGTTGATCATCGCGTCGCCCACGTCGTGCATGTCCAGGAAGCGGCTGACGTGGGAGTGCTGGTCCACCGCGGCCCAGGCGGCACGCAGTTCCTTCAGCGTGTCGGGGCCGAAGCTGGAGAAGGCGAGCAGTCCGCCGGGCCTGAGCACGCGCACACACTCGCCGAACAGCGCCGGCAGATCGTCGATCCACTGGAAGCAGAGGTTCGAGTGCAGCACATCCACGCTGCGGTCGGGCAGCGGCAGCGCGGTAGCCTCGCCGCAGACGCGCAGGAACGGGCGCAGCAGGCCCTGGTGCGCCCGCGCAGCGCGCAGCATCGGCACCGCCAGGTCCACCGCGATCACCTGCGCCTTCGGGTAGCGCTTCTTGAGCAGCGCGGTGCCGCGGCCGGTGCCGGCACCGACGTCGACCACCCGTTCGGGTGCTTGCAGATAGAAGTCCAGACGACCGAGCAGGTCCACCTGCACTTCGCGCTGCAGCACGTCGTGCCGCTCGTAGGTGGCGGCGGCGCGGCTGAAATTGCGCCGCACGCGGGCGCGGTCGAGATGGAAGGCGCTCATGCCGGGTGTTCCACGGAAGCGAGTAGGGGCAACAGGGCATCGGCCACGGCGCCGGCGTGGCCGATGAAGGGGGCGTGGCCGGCGTGCGGGATCTCCACGAAGCGACCGCCGCACTGGTCGGCTGCCCAGGCCATCGCGGCCGGCGGTACCAGGCGATCGCGCCGACCGGCGATCCACACACTCGGCACGGCCAGCCGCGGCAGGCGGGCGCGCAGGTCGCCGTGCTCGAGCAGGCCGATGCCTTCCTGCAGCACGCGCAGTTCCGGCTCGCCACGCGCGAACGCCTCTTCGCGCAGGCGACGCAGCTCGGCCTTGGGGTCGGCGCTACCCATGGCCTCCAGCGCCAGGAAGCGCTCGAGCGTGACGTGGTAATCGGTTTCCAGGTCCAGCGCGAGCTGGTGGACCAGGCTGGCGTCGCTGCCGTGCGGCCAGTCGGCGGCGCGCACGAACCTGGGCGTGGCGCAGAGCATGGCCAGGCCCTGCACGTGCGCCGGTATGTCCAGCGCGGCGGCGAGTGCGACCAGGCCGCCCAGCGACCAGCCCAGCCAGGGCGCCGGCGGCGTGGCCGCGGCGATGGCGCCGGCGACCGCGCGGGGTTCGAGTGGCAGGCCGCAGGCGCGCGAGTAGCCGTGGCCGGGGAGGTCGACCACGTACAGCGTGCACTGCGCGGCCAGCGCCTCGACCAGTGGCGCGAACACGCCGCCGTGCATGGCCCAGCCGTGCAGGAGCACCAGCGGTTGCGGGCCGTGGCCAAACTGGTCGATGTGCAGGGTCATGCCAGGCCCTTGGCGCCCTCTCCCTCTCGGGGAGAGGGCTGGGCTGAGGGGGTGGGGCTCGCGGGGGAATTTGTGGGTGCTGGAAGGCCCGATGCGGGCTCCGCGCAAGAACCGCCCCTCACCCCAGCCTCCCCGGCGGGGAGAGGGAGCTCGGTCGGCCGCAAGTCGCGATCCACCGCGCCCCGTCCGTCGAACACGAAGCAATTCCCTTCCCAGTGGCTGCCGTCGGTCTCCTCCAGATACTTGAGGATCCCGCCTTCGAGCTGCAGCACCTCGCCCAGCCCCAGTTCGGCCAGATACAGCGCAGCCTTTTCGCAGCGGATCCCGCCGGTGCAATAGGACACGACGGCCTTGCCCAGATAGCGCTCGCGATCGGCCAGCACCGCCGCGGGCAGCGCGGTGAAGCTCGGCAGCCGGTAATCGACGGCGCCGGCGAAGCGACCCACCTCGGTTTCGTAATCGTTGCGCGTATCCAGCAGCACGACCTCGCGCCCGGCATCGTCGTGCCCCTGGTCGAGCCAGCGCTTGAGCGTGCCGGCATCGACCGCCGGTGCGCGGCCCTGGTGCGGCGCGACAGGCGCGCGCAAGGTGATGATCTCGCGCTTGAGGCGCACGCGCAGGCGTCCGAACGGCACCTGCTCCGACAGCGACTCCTTCACCGGCAGGCCGGCGAAGCGCGCGTCCGCACGCAGCCCGGCGAGGAAATCGTCGATGGCGGCGCGCGAACCGGCGAGGAACAGGTTGATCCCCTCGGGCGCGAGCAGGATCGTGCCCTTGAGCCCCAGCGCCGCGGCGCGCCCATGCAGGGATTCGCGCAGCGCGGGGAGGTCCGCGAGCGGGACGAAGCGGTAGGCGGCGACGTTGACGATCATGGGAGCAGGGCGCGGCGGGCCGCCGATTATACCGGGGCGCCGGCATCGCCTCGCGGCAAGGCCGCCAGCGCATCGAGCAGGCGATCGACGTGCTCCTCTTCGTGCGCGGCGCTCAGCGTGATGCGCAGGCGTGCCTGGCCGGCCGGCACGGTGGGTGACCGGATCGCGGTCACCAGCAGGCCCTGGGCCTCCAGTGCGCGCGCCGCGGCGAGTGCGCGGGTGGCTTCGCCCAGCAGCAGCGGCTGGATCGGCGTATCCGAGGCAGCCAGCGGCAGGCCCAGTTGCGCGGCGCCGGTGCGAAAGCGCGCGATCAGCATGGCGAGCCTCTCGCGCCGCCAGTGCTCGGTGCGTGCGACCTGTACGGCGGCCAGCGCCGCCGCGGCCAGCGCCGGCGGCATGGCCGTGGTGTAGACGTAGCTGCGCGCGAACTGGGTCAGCCCCTCGATCAGCGCGGCGGAACCGGCGACGAAGGCGCCGTGGGCGCCCAGCGCCTTGCCCAGCGTGGCCATCAGCACCGGCACCTCGCGCGCGCCCAGGCCTGCCTCGGCGGCGCTGCCGGCGCCATCGGGCCCGAGCACGCCCAGGCCGTGCGCGTCGTCGACCATCAGCGTGGCGCCTTCGCGCCGGCACAACGCGGCAAGCTCGCGCAGCGGCGCGCGGTCGCCATCCATGCTGAAGACGCCATCGGTGGCGAGCAGCGCGGGTGCCTCCGGTGTGCTGCCCAGCTGGCGCGCCGCGGCCGCAGCGTCGCCATGCGGGTAGCGGCGCAGCGTGGCGCCCGCGAGCATGGCGCCGTCGAGCAGGCAGGCGTGGTTGAGCTTGTCCTGCACGCACAGGTCGCCACTGCCGAGCAGCGCCTGCATCACGCCCAGGTTGGCCATGTACCCG
>NZ_DASSES010000165.1:0-7448 GCF_035695185.1 Frateuria sp. | reverse complement strand
GGGTCGATGCCGTGATCAGCAAGCTCGACGTGCGCGCGCCCTACACCACCGTCACTGCCGGCGAGCCGCTGGCCGAACTGCTGGCGCCGCAATGGAACAGCGCGCTGGCCGAGTACCGCGCCTTGCAGCAGGCGCAATCGGGCGATGCAAAGGCACTGCGCGCCGCCGCACGCGAGCGGCTGCGGGTGCTGGGCCTGACCGACGCCGACATCCGGGCCGCCCACCCGGGCGGCAACACGGCCATCACCCTGCATGCGCCGCAAGCCGGCGTGGTCACCACGCTGGACGTGCGCGAGGGCCAGCGTGTCACCGCCGGACAGACCTTGATGACGCTCAATCGCCTGGCGACCGTGTGGGTGGAAGCGGCCCTGCCGCAAGGGATGGCCGGCGCGGTGCAGGCCGGCACACAGGTAACGGTCACCGTCGACGCGGTACGCCGCATGTTCCACGGCAAGGTCGAGACGCTGCTGCCCGACATCGACAATGCCACCCGCACGCAAAAGGCGCGCATCGTCATCGACAACCCCGACGGCGTCCTGAGCCCGGGCATGTTCGCGTCCGTGCAGCTCGCGCCCGCACGCGGCGAAGCGGTGCCAGTGGTCCCCGACGAGGCCGTGATCGCCACCGGCACCGAAGCACGCGTGATCCTCGCCGAAGGCGAAGGCCGCTTCCGCGCCGTGCCGGTACGCGCCGGCCGTTCGGCCGGCGGCTACACGCAGGTGCTCGAGGGCCTCAAGGGTGGCGAGCAGGTCGTCACCTCCGGCCAGTTCCTGATCGACTCGGAGGCGAGTCTGTCCGGCGCGCTGGAGCGCCTGGATACTCCGTCCCATCCGGCGCCGGCATCCAGCGCGCGCTCGATGCCGGGGATGCCTATGCGTGCTGGCGACCAGCCATGATCGCCGCCCTGATCCGAGCGGCCATCGCGCACCGCGTGATGGTGCTGCTGGCGGCACTCGCGTTGGCACTGGCCGGCGTGTTCGCGGCGCTGCACACGCCCATCGATGCGCTGCCGGATCTGTCCGATACCCAGGTCATCATCCGCACGAGCTGGCCCGGTCAGTCGCCGCAGGTGGTCGAGGACCAGGTCACCTACCCGCTGGCGACCACCATGCTCTCGGTGCCCGGCGCGAAGACCGTGCGCGGCTATTCGTTCTTCGGCGACTCCTACGTCTACGTGCTGTTCGACGACCACACCGACCTGTATTGGGCGCGCTCGCGTGTGCTCGAATACCTGAGCCAGGTGCGCGCCAGCCTGCCGGCGGACGTGAATCCCGCGCTCGGCCCGGACGCGACGGGCCTGGGCTGGATCTACGAGTACGCGTTGGTCGACCGCACCGGCAAGCACGACCTCGGCCAGCTGCGCGCCCTGCAGGACTGGTTCCTGCGCTTCCAGTTGAAGACCGTGCCGGACGTGGCCGAGGTGGCCAGCCTGGGTGGCATGGAGCGCGCCTGGCAGATCGTGCCCGACCCGCAGGCGCTGGCCGCGCGCGGCATCACCGTGCCGCAACTCGTCGATGCGGTGAAGGCCGCCAACGGTGCCAACGGGGGCTCGGTGATCGAGCAGGGCGAGGCTGAACTCATGGTGCGCAGTCAGGGGTACCTGCGCAGCAAGGCCGATTTTGAGAACGCACCCGTCACCGCCACTGGCAGCGGCGTACCCGTGCTGTTGCGTGACGTCGCCACCGTGCGCCGTGGCCCCACCTTCCGTCGCGGCATCACGGAGCTGGACGGCCAGGGCGAAGTCGCCGGCGGCGTGATCGTGCTGCGCTCGGGCAAGAACGCCAAGGCCGCCATCGCCGCGGTGAAAGCGAAGCTCAATGAGCTCAAACGCAGCCTGCCCGCCGGGGTCGAGATCGTGCCGACCTACGACCGCTCCCGGCTCATCGACGCGGCGGTCGAGAACGTCTGGGGCAAGCTGCTGGAAGAATTCCTCGTCGTCGCGTTGGTCTGTGCGCTGTTCCTGGGCCACCTGCGCTCCTCCCTGGTCGCGGTGATCACGCTGCCGCTGGGCGTGCTGGCGGCTTTCATCGTGATGGACCTGCAAGGCGTCACCGCCAACCTGATGTCGTTAGCCGGCCTCGCGATCGCCATCGGCGCGATGGTCGATGCGGCCGTCGTGATGATCGAGAACACCCACAAGCACCTGGAACACTGGCGGGACGATCACGGCAACGAGCCACAGGGGGCGCAGCGCTGGTCGCTGATCGCCGAGGCCAGCGCCGAAGTCGGCCCGGCCTTGTTCGTGAGCCTGCTCATCATCGCGCTGTCGTTCGTGCCGGTGTTCGCGCTGCAAGGCCAGGAAGGCAAGCTGTTCTCGCCGCTGGCCTTCACCAAGACCTATGCGATGGCGGCCGCCGCCGGCCTGGCGGTGACGCTGGTGCCCGTGTTGATGGGTTACCTGGTGCGCGGGCGCATCCGCGGCGAGATGGAGAACCCGCTCAACCGGGTGTTGATGCGCGGGTATCGGCCCGTCATCGACGCCGTGCTGCGCTGGCCCAGGACCACCCTGGCGCTGGCCGGCCTGCTGCTGCTCAGCGCGGTGCTGCCGATGAGCCGCCTGGGCAGCGAGTTCATGCCGCCGATGGATGAGGGCACGCTGCTGTACATGCCCACGGCACTGCCCGGCCTTTCGGCCGGCAAGGCCAGCCAGCTGTTGCAATTGACCGACCGCATGATCAAGACGGTACCGGAGGTCGACCATGTTTTCGGCAAGGCCGGACGCGCCGAGACGGCGACCGACCCGGCACCGCTGGAGATGTTCGAGACCACCATCACCTTCAAGCCGAAGGATCAATGGCGCCCCGGCATGACCATGGCGAAGATCAAGGAGGAGTTGAACAAGGCCGTAAAAGTACCCGGCCTGACCAACCTGTTCGTGCCGCCGATCCGCAACCGTATCGACATGCTCGCCACCGGCATCAAGAGCCCGATCGGCATCAAGGTGCTGGGCAACGACTTGGGTACGCTGCAGCAGGTCGCCGATGCGATCGAGGCGGTGGCGAAAGACGTGCCTGGCGTCAGTTCGGCGATTGCCGAGCGCCCCACCAGCGGCCGCTACGTCGACGTGCACGTGCGTCCCATCGACGCGGCGCGCTATGGCCTGACGCAGGCGCGCGTGCAGCAGTTGATCGCCACCGTGGTGGGCGGCGAGCCGATCGGGCAGACCATCGAGGGGCGCGAGCGTTATCCCATCGTGGTGCGCTATCCGCGCGGCGAGCGCGACTCGATCGGCGCCCTGCGGCAACTGCCGATCGTGGCTGCCGACGGCGCCCAGCTCACCCTGGGCCAGATCGCCGACATCAACATCGAAGCCGGCTCCTCGATGCTCAAGAGTGAAGCCGGGCAACTTGCAACCTACGTCTACGTCGACACCAGCGGCGACCTCGGCACCGTGGTGGCTGACCTGCAACGCGCGGTGGGCCAGCAGATCAAGCTGCCGCCGGGCGTCAGCCTGGGCTGGTCGGGCCAGTTCGAATTTCTGGCCAGTGCCATGCAGCGGCTCAAGCTCGTGATTCCCATCGCGCTGGTGATCATCTTCGGCCTGATCTACGCCGTGTTCCGCCGCGCCAGCGAAGCGGCGCTCATCATGCTCAGCGTGCCGCTGGCGCTGGTCGGCGGGCTGTGGCTGATCTGGTTGCTCGGCCACGCGGTATCGGTGGCGACCATCATTGGCCTCATCGCGCTGGCCGGCGTGGCTGCCGAGTTCGGCGTGGTGATGCTGCTCTACCTGCGCCAGGCCTGGGATCGCCGGCTCGCACGCGATCCCCACGCCGGGCCCGCGGCCCTGGACGAGGCCATCCGCGAGGGCGCCGTGCAGCGCGTGCGGCCCAAGGCCATGACGGTGGCCGTGATCCTCGCCGGCCTGTTTCCAATCCTGCTCGGCCATGGCGCCGGCTCCGAAGTCATGCAACGCATTGCCGCGCCGATGATCGGCGGCATGCTCACGGCGCCACTGCTGTCGATGGTGGTGCTCCCGGCCGCCTTCCACTTGCTGGTCCTGCGCCGCCTGCGCAAGGCGCAGCGCCCTTCCACCACTTCACCCAACCCGCAAGGAGACTGACCCATGAAGACGATCGCACTGATCCTTTGCCTCGCCGTTGCCCCGGCCTTCGCCGGTCCGCTGCAGATGGATCCCCATATGCCGGGCATGCAGCAAAACGCCAGGCCTACCGAGGCACAAGCGATAGGCGTCATCAAAGCCATCGACCTCAAGCAAGGCACCATCACCTTGCAGCACCAGGCGATCCCGGCGATCGGCTGGCCCGCCATGACCATGCCTTTCCACGCCACACCCGAGGTGCTCAAGCAGGCCAAGGTAGGCGAGAAGGTGCAGTTCACGCTTCGCCCGGATGGCATGAATAGCGTGGTCACTGCGCTCAAGAGCACGCAATCCTGACGGCAACATGTCTCGCCTGCGACAGCGGCGGACGCATCACCGTGCCGAGCTTGCACGGGCGTACCCCTCGATCAGCCGCGCACAAGGAGAGTCCAGACGCTCAGCCACAAACGGATGGGGTTTGGCGGCCTGGACCCACGGCGGTGGACTCCTACGTACCGATGGCATGAGTACGCTCCAAGCTCGCGCATGTGTCGCAGCGCCTGCGCATCAGCTTGTTGTTTGCCCGGTGGCGGGCGTCCGTCTGCTCGCGCCAAGCCACCTCAAACCGCCACATCCGCCTCCAGCGAGGCCATCAAGGGACATTGCACCTTGCCGCGGTTGCGGTGGCACTGCTGGACAAGCGCGGCGAGCGCCTGCTCTACCCGGCGCAACTGCTCGATGCGTTCGCGCACCATCGCCAGCTTTTTGGCCCCGATGCGTTCGGCGTCACGGCAATGCCGCCCGTCATCCAATGCGAGCAGGTCGGCGACTTCATCCAGACCGAAGCCCAGCACCTGCGCATGCTTGATGAATCGCAAACGGCGCGCGTGCGTTTCGTCGTAGCGGCGAATACCGCCTGGCGGTTTGGGCGGCTCGGCCACCAGCCCACGGCGCTGGTAGTAGCGGATTGTCTCGACGTGGACTTCCGTCGCCTTGGCAAGGAAGCCGATGGTGAAGCTCGTCATGGTTGACCCCGTAGTCGACTACGGAAGTAAGGTTACGCCGTGAAACCTTCAAACGACACCGGTTCGGTCATGGCCCAGCGCACCAGCGAAAAGAGCACCCTGGCGATCGGTGGCTTGGCGGCCATTCTGGCGTCGGCCTGCTGCCTGGGGCCGCTTGTCCTGGTGAGCATCGGGCTGAGTGGCGCGTGGATCGGCCAGTTGACCCGGCTCGAACCGTTGCGGCCGTTGTTCCTGACGGTATCCCTTGTCGCGCTGGTGCTTGCCTACCGCCGCATCCATCGTCCCATGGCCGTCTGTCAGCCGGGCGAGGTCTGTGCGGTGCCCGCGGTGCGCCGGGCCTACAAGCTGGTGTTCTGGAGCGTGGCGGTTTTGGTATTGATCGCCTTCGCCTTTCCCTACGTTGCCCCATGGTTCTATTGAGGAGCCCCGCATGAAAACCCTGCCTGCCATCGCTTTTGTCCTCGCTTGCGCCGTCTCGAGCGTGAGCCTGGCGTCCACGCGGCAAGTCACCCTGGCCGTACCAGGGATGACCTGCCCGACCTGTCCCCTCACCATCAGGAAAGCGCTGCAGAAGATCGACGGGGTCGGCAACGTGGCGGTGGACCTGGCTAGGAAAACCGTCACCGTCAGCTACGAGGACACCAAGGCGCGTCCGGATCAACTGGCCAAGGCCACGGGCGAGGCGGGTTACCCGTCGACGATTCAGGCAATGCCTCATGGCGGCTGACATGACGTTGCAGAGCATGTTGACGTGCCCCAAATGCGGCCATCAGGCGACCGAGACCATGCCAACCGATGCCTGTCAGTTCTTCTACGACTGCACCGGGTGTGGCGAATTGTTGCGACCGAAACCCGGCGATTGCTGCGTGTTCTGTTCCTACGGCACCGTGCCCTGCCCGCCCATCCAGCAGCAGAAGACCTGCTGCGGGTAGTGCCGATCTGACTCAGGAAGGAGGTCGGCCACGGCCATCAGGCTTGACGCTCCGCAACGACAGGCTGAAATGACCTAAACACTGCGGTACGCCTCGCCGCTACCGGGCCTGCGCTTTGTCAGACCGGCGCTGGAACAAGGCATGGAGGAACTGCTGGCTCGTGCCCGAGGGTGTCGCGTGCATCGCCAGCTCACTATCCAGCAGCGCCCAATCGCTGCCGAGTACGCGCGCCAGTCCGTCGGCGTCGTAGCGCATCGCGTCGAGCCCGCTGCATTTCATCGGACCTTGGGCCAAACGTCGCCATAGCCGCATAGCCGCCCGGTCGGATCGCGTGATTGAGCTGGGCGACGTAGCGCGCTTGTTGCTTCGGCTGGACCAGGAAGTGGAAGACGGCGCGGTCGTGCCATAGCTGATAGCGCGCCGCCGGTAGAGGCGCGTCGAACAGATCCGCGGCCAGCCAGGTCGCGCTATGGGCCCGTTCCCCGAGGCGCCGGCGGGCGACGTCCAGCGCCTGTGCGGAAATATCCAGCACGCTGAGGTCGCGATAGCCCGCCGAAAGCAGGTCGTCGACCAAAGTGGACGCGCCGCCGCCGACATCGAGGATGGCGGTGCCGCGATCGGGTGCGACCCGTTCAATGACCCGCAGCGAATGATCCAGATGCGGGCGGTACCAGCTGACCGCATCCGATGCCTTGTTGCCATAGACTGTTTCCCAGTGCTGCTGGCGATTCATGGAGGCTCCTCAGTACCTTGACCGATGGCCGTTGTTGCGCCGAAAGCGCAAATGGCGCGAAGAAATAGCGGCGACTTCTGGATCGGAGGAACCCATGCTCCCGATGGCGCCGCGGTGAAGATTACGCCGACGATCAAGGAAACTGTTGCAAACCGCGTCAGCCGGCAGACGATTAGCAGCGAGCCACAGACGATCTCGGCGACACTGACGAAGGACCTGGCACACGCGGCGCGCGCGTGCCGTCGGCCTCAGCCTGTCGATGCGGTGACCGCCGCATTGGATCGCGAACGACGGATCATCGAAGCGGCCTATACCGATGCCACCAGCATCTCACGCGCTGGCAAGCGGCAGAAGACAGCGCCCGCAACGCACGCGATACGGCGCAGCTGACCCAGCGTGCCTATGCGCTCGGCGAGGCGGATGTGCAGACCATGCTGCTGGCGCGACGCCAGTCGCTGGACGCTGCGCAGGCAGCGCTTGACGCGCGCGTGACCGCATTGCATGCGTACTATCGGCTGCAGATCGACGCGCACGGCATCTGGAAACTTGCCCACGAGTAGGTATGCGAACGCCGGGAGGTTTCCGCCCGGCCGGCCTTCCACCGCGTGCGTAGCGCTTGCCCGTGATACGGAGCCCGCCATGTTGTTCGAAGTCCTTACCGATCGGGTCTACCGGCATCTGTTCGCTGCCCAGGCCACGTCGCTGGTCGGCACCGGCCT
>NZ_DASSES010000164.1:0-40257 GCF_035695185.1 Frateuria sp. | reverse complement strand
CATGCCGGCGCGGGCGGCCTCTTCGGCCAGCGGCTCGCGGGCCGAGCGCTTGGTGCCGACGAACAGGATGGTGCCGCGCTTCTGCGCCAGGCCCGACAGGAAGTTCATCGCGTCGGTGAACAGCGGCAGGGTCTTCTCGAGATTGATGATGTGGATCTTGCCGCGCGCGCCGAAGATGTACGGGGCCATCTTCGGGTTCCAGTAGCGGGTCTGGTGACCGAAATGCACGCCAGCTTCGAGCATCTGGCGCATGGTGACTTGAGCCATGGTGGTATTCCTGATTGTTGGGGCGCGGCCGTATCGATGACGGAAGCGACCCGGGGGTTGGGACCTCCACGCATCCCCGGCTTCGACCACGGCCGCCGAAAGGCGAACCGCAGCACCCCGAAGACGGTGCCGATGCGTGTGTGGCGTTGGTTGGGCTTGATGGCGCGTGGGCGCTACAATCCCGTTTCGTCTTGCGCCGCGGGCCCTTGGCTAAGGCCTTCAGTGGCTTGCAAAACCGTGCAATTGTAGCCGGCATGCCGGCTTGGCGGCAAGTTGCCCGCGGATGGGCGGCGCCGTCTCCTCCGAAGCGGATTCCATGGCCATTACCCTCAAATCTCCCCAGGACCTCGAAGGCATGCGCGTCGCCGGCCAGCTGGCGGCCGAAGTGCTGGCGCTGCTCAAGGAGCACGTCAAGCCCGGCGTCACCACCGAGGACCTCGACCGCATCGCCTACGAGCACATCGTCAACGTGCAGAAGGCGGTGCCCGCCAACGTGGGCTACAACGGCTTTCCCAAGACCCTGTGCACCTCGGTCAACCACGTGATCTGCCACGGCATCCCGACGCCGGGCAAGGTGCTCAAGGATGGCGACATCATCAACCTGGACGTCACCGTCATCAAGGACGGCTGGCACGGCGACACCAGCCGCATGTATTTCGTCGGCACGCCGTCGGTCCTGGCCAGGCGCCTGGTGGACACGACCTTCGAGGCGATGATGCGGGGCATCGAGCAGGTGCGCCCAGGCGCCCACCTGGGCGACATCGGCCATGCCATCCAGAAGCACGCCGAGGCGGCCGGCTTCTCGGTGGTGCGCGAGTATTGCGGCCACGGCATCGGCAAGGTCTACCACGACGAGCCGCAGGTGCTGCACTACGGCAAGCCGGACACCGGCGTGGAGCTGAAGAAGGGGATGACCTTCACCGTCGAGCCGATGGTCAACGCGGGCAAGCCGCAGACCCGCCAGCTGCCCGACGGCTGGACGGTGGTGACCAAGGACCACTCGCTGTCCGCGCAGTGGGAACACACCGTGGCGGTGACCGACGACGGCTTCGAGATCCTGACGCCCTGGCCGGATGCCTGAAGCGTGAGCCCCTCTCCCACCGGGAGAGGGGTTGGGTGAGGGTCCGGTATCGTCGGACAGCCCGCTTCGCCCGCACCCTCTCCCGGAGGGAGGGAATCGTCATATCGGCGCGCGTGTAAGCTCGACATCCCTGCTCAGATGGCTGCCGTGACCACCGAATCCGTCCGTCCCGCGCTCCCCCCGTTGCCGCGCCTGCCGTCGGCCGTCCCGCGCTCGGGCGTCTCGGTGGAAGCCCGCCGCGCGTTGCGCCAGTTGCTGGACGATGTCGACCGTGCGCTGACCACCGCCTTCCGCGACGGCGCCGATGCCGGCGCGCTGGCCCGGCGCCGGGGCGAAGCGGTCGCATGCGTGGTCGCGCACGTCTGGACCGCGTGCCTGGGCGAGGGCGGAGGGGCCGCACTGTTCGCCGTCGGCGGCTTCGGCCGCGGGCTGCTGTTTCCCCATTCGGACGTCGATCTGCTGGCGCTGGTGCGCGAAGCGGAGCCGGCCCGCCTGCGCGCCCTGGAACAATGCTTCGCCACTTTGTGGGACGTGGGCCTGAAGGTCGGCCACGCCGTGCGTGACCCGCTGCAGTGCCGCGCGCTGGCAGCCCGCGAGGCCAGCGTGTTCACCAGCCTGCTCGATGCGCGCCGGCTGGTCGGCGACCGCGCCATGGAGGCCGAACTGCAGGCGATCGTGCAGGACCCGGCGCTGTGGCCGCCAGCGGCCTATCTGGCCGTGCGCCTGGCCGAGCGCGACGCACGCCACGCGCGCTACGACGATACCGCCTACAACCTGGAGCCCAACATCAAGGAAGGGCCGGGCGGACTGCGCACGCTGGACGCGCTGCGCTGGCTCGGCAAGCGCCTGGCGCATGCCGACGGTTTCGAGGCGATGGTCGGCGAGGGCCTGCTCGATCCGGCCGAATGCGCCACGCTGGAGCAGTCCGAGGCGACCCTGCGCCGCTACCGCTATGCGCTGCACCTGGAGGCAGGCCGCGCCGAGGAGCGGCTGCTGTTCGATTACCAGCGCGCGCTGGCCGGGCGGCTGGGCTTCGTCGACGAGCACGCCACCAACCTCGGCGTGGAGCAGTTCATGCAGGGCTACTACCGCGCGGCCAGCCAGATCGAGCGACTGGGCGTGCAGATCGTCGAGCGCTTCGAGGAAATGCTCGAGCCGGCACAGGCGCCGGTACCGGTCGGCGCGGATTTCCTGCGCTACGGCACGCGCCTGGCGGCACGCGACCCGGATGTGTTCACGCGCCGCCCCGCGGCGCTGGTGGAGGCGTTCATCGCGCGGCTGGACGAGCCGGGCATCGTCGGCTTCACCGCCGACACCATGCGCCGCATCCACCAGGCCACGGCGCAGCTCGACGGCGCGCTGGCCGACGAGCGCGAGGTGCTGGCCGCGTTCCTGCGCCTGCTGCGCCAGGGCGCACGCTCGGTCGACGCGCTGTGGCGGATGAACCGGCACGGCCTGCTGGCGGCGATCCTGCCCGCCTTCGGCCGCGTGTTCGGGCGCATGCAGTACGACCTGTTCCACGTCTACACGGTCGACGAGCACACCCTGCGCGTGCTGCACAACGTGGCGCGTTTCGCCGATCCGGCCGCGCAGGCGGAGTTCCCGCTGGCCCACGAGATCTGGCCCACGCTGCCCGCGCCGGAGGTGCTGCTGCTGGCGGCGCTGTTCCACGACATCGCCAAGGGCCGCGGGGGCGACCACTCGGTGCTGGGCGAGGAGGAGGCGCGCGCGTTCTGCGCGAAGCTCGGCTTGCCGCCCAACGACGTCGAGCGGGTGGCCTGGCTGGTCCGCCATCACCTGGTGATGAGCGTGACCGCACAACGCCAGGACATCACCGACCCGGACGTGGTCGCGCGCTTCGCCGAGGTGGTGGAGAACCGCGAGCAGCTGGGCCAGCTCTATCTCCTCACCATCGCCGACATCATCGGCACCAGTCCCAAGCTGTGGAACGGCTGGAAGGACCGCCTGCTGGCCGACCTCTACAGCGCGACGCGCTACGCCCTGCGCAGCGACGTGGAGCTGCCGCGCGATGCCGGCACCCGGGTGCGCGAATGCCAGGAATACGCGCTGCCGCTGTTGCAGGCCGACGGTTTCGATGCCGCCACGGTCGAGCGCGTGTGGCGGGGTTTCCCGCAGGCCAGCTTCCTTCGCCACCGGCCCGAACAGATCGCCTGGCAGACCGCCGCGATCCTGCGCGCCGGCGGCGCGCTGCCGCTGATCGCGGTGCATCCGCTGTCGGTGCGCGGCACCACCGAGCTGTTCGTCTACACCCCCGACCGCGACGGCCTGTTCGCCACCGTCACCGCCATGCTCGACCGGCTGCGCCTGTCGGTGCTGGAGGCGCGCGTGCTGGTCTCGCCGCACGGCATGGCGCAGGACACTTTCCTGTTGCTGGACACCGAGACGCAGCAGCCGGCGACCCCCGCGAGGGCGGAAGAACTGCAGCACCGTCTGGCCCGCGCGCTGGCCCAGACGGTGCCGGTGCATCCGGCGCGGCGCAGCGCCTCGCGGCAGCTGAAGCACTTCCAGATGACCCCGCGGATCGCGTTCCATGCGGCCGGCGGGCGCACCCAGCTGGCGCTGGTGTGCACCGACCGTCCCGGCCTGCTGGCCGCCGTGGCGCAAGCCATGGTGGAGGCGCAGGTACGCGTACACGATGCGCGCATCGCCACCTTCGGCGAACGGGTGGAGGATTTCTTCCAGCTCACCGACCGCCACGACGCACCGCTGGGCGAGCCGCAGCAGGAGCAGTTGCGGCAGGCCCTGCTGGCGCGGTTGGGGCAGGGCGGCTAGGCACGTCCTCCCCTGCGTGCAGGGGGATGCGTGCTCTGGCCCGCGCGAAGAGCGATCCCCTCCCAGCCTTCCCTTGCGGGCAGGGGGGGCAAAGGATCAGGCGCGCGCGTCGGCCCCCCACAGCGCTTCCATGTCCACCTCGATGTCCAGCGCGGCCAGGTCGACCACTTCGCTGATGTGATGCGCCTCCACGTCGCCACGGCGGCGGATCGGCGAGCCGACGCGCAGGCCATCGTGGGTGGTGAGCGAAGCGACCACCGGCTGGTGGCTGGCCGGGCCACGCTGCACCGCCACCGCGATCGAGCCGCTGCGCAGGCGCACCCCGGTGCCGGGCGGGTAGATGCCCAGCGTCTTGATGAACATCCGGGCGAGTCGCTCGTCCAGTGCGGCCCCCTCGTTGAGGAACATCCAGCGCAACGCCAGGGTGGGCTGCAGCGGCGGGCGGTAGTCGCGGCCCGAGACCCGCGCGCAGTAGACGTCGGCCAGCGCCAGCAGGCGCGCCGGTCGGCCGATCTCCTCGCCACGCTTGCCGCCGGGGTAGCCGCTGCCGTCGGCGCGTTCGTGGTGGTCGCGCACGGCATTCAGCCAGGCGGCGCTGCTGATGCCGTGGTCGCGCAGCCGCGCCACGCCGAGCCGGCAGTGCGCGCGTACCGCCGTGTGCTGGTCGTCCGAGAGCGGCCCTTCCAGTGCGACCAGCTGATCGTGCAGCTCGAACATGCCGATGTTCATGGTCAGCGCCGCCGAAACGGTGGCGGCCAGTTCCGCGGGTTCCAGCGCCATCGCGGTGCCGGTGAGCTGGCAGGCGATCGCGGCGTTGACCGCGTGGCGGGTGCCGTAGGGCCCTTCCGGGCGCAACAGGATGCTGGCCAACGCCACGTCGGGATTGCGCTGGCAGGCCTCGCGCACCCGCTCGGTGATGCCGGCCAGCGCGCCGGGGAAATCCGCCGGCGCCGGGTCCGCCAGCAATGCCTGCAGGTGCTCGCGCGCTTCCAGCACCAGCGCGAGCGGCGATGGTGCGGGCGGCAGGAACGGCCCGCGGCACTCCTCCTCCGAGCCGTAGAACAGGCCGTGCTCGAGCAGCTTGCCCAGTTGCGCCTCGCCGATCACCTGGCCCAGGCGCATCAGCAGCTTGCCCCTGGCGTCGTAGGCGTTGAATCGAAGAGGTTGTCCGACCGTGATTTCGGCCGGGTCGATCGGGCGCCGTGGCATGGCTCTAGGGTCTCCGTCTCACCCGGTCCATGAGCCGCGGGGAGCAGAAGGGAATCGGCCCGTCCCGGGCAAACTTGAGCCGCCGGCCGATGCGGTGGCCCGCTCCGTATACTTGGGCGAATTTTTCCGCGAGCCTCCCATGCCCTCCATCGCCACCCTGATCGACGACGCCTTCGAGCGCCGCAACGAACTCGGCCAGACCGAAATCGAAACCCACCTGCGGCCGGCGCTGGCCCAGGTACTGGACCTGCTCGAGTCGGGCGAGCAGCGCGTGGCCGAGCCGGACGGTCGGGGCGGCTGGACGGTCAACCAGTGGCTCAAGAAGGCGGTGCTGCTGTACTTCCGCATCAACGGCAACCGCGTCGTGGACGGCGGCCCGGCGCTGGCCTTCGACAAGGTGCCGCTGCGCTTCGGCCACGGCAACGACGCGGACGTGGAGAGCCTGGGTGCGCGCGTGGTGCCGGGCGCGCTGGTGCGCCGGGGCGCCCACATCGCCCGGGACGCGGTGCTGATGCCGAGCTACGTCAACATCGGCGCCTACGTCGGCCCCGGCACGATGGTCGACACCTGGGCCACAGTCGGTTCCTGCGCGCAGATCGGCGCACGCGTGCACCTGTCCGGCGGAGTGGGCATCGGCGGCGTGCTCGAGCCGCTGCAGGCCAACCCCACCATCATCGAGGACGACTGCTTCATCGGCGCGCGCTCCGAGGTGGTCGAAGGCGTGGTGGTGGAAAAGGGCAGCGTGATCGGCATGGGCGTGTTCCTGGGCCAGTCCACCCGGATCTACAACCGCGCCACCGGCGAGGTCAGCTACGGCCGCATCCCGGCCGGCAGCGTGGTGGTCGCCGGCAGCCTGCCCGCGAAGGACGGCAGCCACAGCCTGTACGCCGCGGTGATCGTCAAACAGGTCGATGCGAAGACGCGGGCGAAGACCGGCATCAACGAACTGCTGCGCGCCGGTGAATGAGAAGGCCGGGAGTGGGTCGACCCCACTGCCCGCAAGCCCGGCCTTGCGCCTCCGCCATCCTCCCCCGCCTCTTGCTGGAACGAAACCATGACCACCACCCTTTACGGCCTGCCCACCTGCGACACCTGCCGCAAGGCTCGTAACTGGCTCGCCCGCTTCGAGGTGCCGCACGATTTCGTCGACTACCGCGCCGAGCCGGTCCCGGCGGCCACGCTCAAGGCGTGGGCGCAGCAGCTGGGCGGCTGGGAGAAGCTGGTCAACAAGTCCTCCACCACCTGGCGCAACCTGCTGCCGCAGCGAAAGAACCCCGGCAGCGATCCGGAGTGGACCCTGTTGCTCAGGGAGTACCCGGCGCTGGTGCGCCGGCCGGTGGTCGTGCGCGATGGCGCGCCGGTGAGCGTCGGGTTCAGCGACAACGGCTTCAAGAAGCTGTTCGGCAAGTGACCTGATCTGCAACGGGACTGTCCATGAGCGACCTGCTCGACCTGACCTGCGACCTGATCCGGCGCCGCTCGGTGACGCCCGAGGATGCCGGCTGCCAGGCGCTCATCGCCGAACGGCTCGCGCGCGCCGGGTTCGCCGTCGAGCACCTGCGCCACGGCGCGGTCGACAACCTGTGGGCCACCCACGGTGGCGATGGCCCGACGCTGGTGTTCCTCGGCCACACCGACGTGGTGCCGAGCGGCCCGGCGTCCTCCTGGCAGACCCCGCCGTTCGAGCCGGTCGTGCGCGATGGCCGCCTGCATGGCCGGGGCGCGGCCGACATGAAAGGGTCGGTCGCCGCGATGGTGCTGGCGCTGGAGCATTTCGTCGCTTCCCATCCCGGGCATGCCGGTCGCGTCGCACTGCTGCTGACCAGCGACGAGGAAGGTCCGAGCAACCTCGATGGCGTGCGCCGCGTGGCCGATGCCTTCCGCCTGCGCGGCGAGCGCCTGGACTGGTGCGTGGTCGGCGAGCCCTCGTCGAAGGAGCGGCTGGGCGACCTGATCCGCGTGGGCCGTCGCGGTTCGCTCTCGGGAACGCTCACCGTGCGCGGCGTGCAGGGTCACGTGGCCTATCCCGAGAAAGCCGACAACCCGATCCACGCCTTCGCGCCGGCGCTGGCGGAACTGGCGGCCACGCGCTGGGACGAGGGCAACGCGGACTTCCCGCCGACCTCGTTCCAGGTGTCCAACCTCAACGCTGGCACCGGCGCCACCAATGTGATTCCCGGCGCGCTCGTCGCGCAGATCAACTTCCGCTACTCGACCGCCAGCACGGCGGTGGACCTGCGCATGCGCACCGAGGCCATCCTCGCCCGCCATGGCCTGGACTGGCAGCTGGACTGGAACCTGTCCGGCGAACCTTTCCTCAGTCCGGCCGGCGGACGCCTGCGCGAGACCGTGCGGGCCGTGTGCCGCGAACTGGCTGGCGTGGAACCGGAGCAGAGCACCGGCGGCGGTACCTCGGACGGGCGCTTCATCGCGCCGCTGGGGGCGGAGGTGGTGGAGCTGGGGCCGGTCAATGCGACCATCCACAAGGTGGACGAGTGCGTGGCCATCGCCGACCTCGAACGGCTGCCGGCGCTGTACCGGGCCATCTGCGAGCGGTTGCTCGGCTGAGCGCAGCGGGCTCCCTTGGGAGTGAGCCCGGTTCCGCGGCACCGCTTTGCATCTTCGCGAGCCCCGGCCCCTCACCCCAGCCCTGGGGAAGGGGCTGGGAGCGATGGGCTGGACCGCCTACGGGGCAGCGGTCGCGCTGCAAGCTGCTGCCCGCTCCAGCATCAGCGCCTGCTCCTGCGCGTTGCGCGTCAGGCCGGCTGCGCGCTCGAACTCCACCCGGGCCTCGTCGTGGCGTCCGAGCCTGGCCAGCAGATCGCCGCGCACCGCCGGCAGCAGATGGTAGTCGGCCAGGGCCGGCACCTCGCGCAGGGCATCGACCAGCACCAGCCCGGCGGCCGGTCCCTCGGCCATCGCGACCGCCACCGCGCGGTTGAGCTCGACTACGGGCGAGGGCGCCACGCGCGCGAGCCTTGCGTAGAGCGCGGCGATGCGTGCCCAGTCGGTCGCCTCCGCGGTGGTCGCGCGCGCGTGGCAGGCGGCAATGGCCGCCTGCAGGGCATACGGCCCCTCCGCGCCGCCCAGCCGGCTGGCGCGTTCAAGCGCCTCCAGCCCGCGGTGGATCAGCAGCTGGTCCCACAGCGCGCGGTTCTGCTCCAGCAGCAGCACCGGGCGTCCGTCGGCACCGATCCGGGCGTGGTTGCGCGAGGCCTGGATCTCCATCAGCGCCAGCAGCCCCAGCACCTCCGGTTCGCGCGGCATCAGGCCGGCCAGCGTGCGTCCCAGCCGCAAGGCTTCCTCGCACAGGGCCGGGCGCATCCAGTCGTCGCCGGCGGTGGCCGTGTAGCCCTCGTTGAAGACCAGGTAGATCACGCCCAGCACGGCTGCCAGGCGCTCCGACAAGGCCTCCCCGCGGGGTACCTCGAACGGCACGCGCTTGTCGGCCAGGGTGCGCTTGGCGCGCACGATGCGCTGGGCGATGGTCGGTTCGGCGCTCAAGAATGCGCGGGCGATCTCCGCGGTGGTCAGGCCACCGAGCAGGCGCAGGGTCAGGGCCACCTGGGCCTCGGTCGACAGGGCCGGGTGACAGGCGGTGAAGATCAGTCGCAGCAGGTCGTCGCCGATGTCGTCGTCGAGCGCTTCGAGGTTGGGCATCGTGAACGCCTCGTGCTCCGGATCGCCATCCAGCGCCGCGTGCTTGCGCTCGACCAGCTGGCGGTGCCGCAGCAGGTCGATGCCGCGCCGCTTGGCCGCGGTCATCAGCCAGGCGCCGGGGTTGTCGGGCACGCCCGCGTCCGGCCAGCGCTCCAGCGCCGCGACCAGCGCGTCCTGCGCCAGCTCCTCGGCCAGGTCGATGTCGCGCACGACGCGGATCAGAGCGGCGACCAGCTTGGGCGCCTCCAGGCGCCAGACGGTTTCGATCGCGCGGTGGGTGTCGGCTTGGCTCATGCGGCCGATCAGACCACCGCCGGCACCGCCCGGCAAGCCTGCGGGGACGCCGCAGGCGGGCGTCAGCTATGGCTTGCCGGCCACTTCCGCACGCAGGCGTTCCTCGGTGGCGCGCAGCTCGGGCGTCAACGCCTCGCCGAAGTCCTCCGCCTCGAACAGGGGGCGGATCTCGATCGCACATTCGCCGTCGAACGGCGCCGGGCAGCGCCGCGCCCATTCGAGCGCCTCGTCCATCGAGCGGACCTGCCACAGCCAGAAGCCGGCGATCAGCTCCCTGGTGTCGGCGAAGGGGCCGTCGACCACGCTGCGGCCGTGGCCGGCGAAGTACACCCGCTTGCCGTCGGCGCTGGGCTTGAGCCCCTCGCCGGCCAGCATCACGCCCGCCTTCACCAGTTGTTCGTTGAACGCCAGCATCTCGCTCAGGCGCTTTTCGCTCGGGGGCACGCCGGCTTCCGATTCGGTCGTGGCGCGGACCATCACCATGCAACGCATCGTCGTTCTCCTTACCAGGCGCCGGCGGGTGCCGGCTCTCGATGGCACGACGCGCGGCGGGCGCCGTTTTCGACATCGACCCGTTCGACCCGGCCTGCGGCATGATGGCTGTCCTGCCACCCCCTGCCGGGAGCTCTCATGCACGCCCGCGGAACCTTCGACGTAAAGCTCGCGCCCCGGCCGGCCGCGCCCGGGACCGAAGCGGCGCAACTCGGTCGCCTGTCGATCGACAAGCGCTTCCACGGCGACCTGCAGGCGACCAGCCTGGGCGAGATGCTTTCGGCCGGCACCGAGGTGCCGGATTCCGCCGGCTATGTCGCGATCGAGCGGGTCAGCAGCACCCTGCATGGGCGTCAGGGCGGATTCGTGCTGATGCACTACGGGTTGATGGAGCGTGGTGCCCCCAGCCTGCGGGTGTCGGTCGTGCCCGATTCGGGGACCGGGGAGCTGGCGGGCCTCCGCGGCGAGCTGGCGATCCGCATCGAGCAGGGGCGACACGAGTACACCTTCGAGTACGCGTTGCCGTAACCGCTTTCCTCCCGAGGGAGCGAGCGGTCACGGCGAGCGGGGGGCGAGCGTCAGGGTCCACCGGGCGGGGCCCGGCAGCAGTGGCGTGGGGTGGCCCTCGACCCAATCGGCATGCCCGGCGCCGTAGTAGGGCGAGAGCGGGTTGTCGCTCTGCCCCGCAGGCATTTCCAGGATCCCGCGCGCCTCGTGCCCCGGCGACACGGCCAGGCGTTCGGAGGCACCGAAACCGGGCGCCGCCACGCGCGGCATGTCGGCGTCGCCCGGCAACGGCTGCTCCGGCATGTCCAGGAAGTGCGCCAGCACGTGCGGCAGCGCGGGCGAGAGCGCGTGGTGGATGCCGGCGGGATTGACCTCGCCCCAGGTGCGTGCGGCCAGCCCGCCGGGCTGCGCGCCGAGCCGATTGGCCACGCGGCGGGCGGCATCCTCGAGCAGCGCGTTCCAGCTCGCGTAGTGTGGATCGAGCAGCCACGCCGGCTGGTTGCGCAGCAGTGACCACACCGCCGCCTCGGCGTTGCCGGCGCCGGACGGCCAGGCGAACTCGGGGTAACGGGCCCGCACCCGTGCCACGAACGGCGCCAGCGCCAGCCGGTGCACTTCCGTACGGAAGGCGCGCACCAGCCGGTAGTCGACGCTGTCGGGCGAGGCCCGGTTGCGCCAGCCGGCGGTCAGCTCACGCAATGACCGGGTCGCCGGATCGCGTGTGTCCGCCAGCGTGTCCTGCAGCAGGCGCTGCCAGGGCGTCAGGAAAAGCGCGCGGTCGTCCAGCTGGATGTCGAGCAGGTCGCCCGGGCTGAACGCGGTGCGCATGCGCAGGTCGTCGCGGATCTGCTGGGCGCGCGCCCCGAGGTCATGGCCGCCGTTGCCGAGCAGCGCCAGCGCCGGACCGTCGACGGTGCGGTTGTTGGCCGTCCACAGCCGGCCTCCGCGTGGGTCGGTCACGTGCGGGTACTGCGCCGGCGCGGCCCAGCCCTGCCAGCCGCTGCCCGCTAGCGACCAGTCCGCCGGCAGCTGTGGTTCGCTGCCGGACGGACGCCGCGGGATGGCGTTGCCGGCGATGGTCCAGCCGACGTGGCCCGCGCGGTCGGCCACCAGCAGGTTCTGCGGCGGCATGCCCATGGTCGGTGCCAGGTCCAGCGCCGTGGCGACGTCGGGCGCGTGCTCGAGCTGCATCAGGGCGAGGTTGTAGGCATGCGGGTCCTGCGCGATCCAGGCCAGGGCCAGCGGCGTGCCGTCGGTGTCCCGGGCGATGACCGGCCCCCAGCGCGTGTCCTGTACATCCAGCACGCGGTCGGGCGCGCCTCTGACGTGGATGCGCTCGGCATGCTGCTCGATCCTCGCCCAGCCGCCGGGCACCTTGTAGCGCGTGGGGTCGTCCGGATCGCGGGTGACCCGCACCCAGTCCAGCCGGTCGCCGTAGCTGTTGGTGAAGCCCCAGGCGACCTGCCCGTTGGAGCCGGCGACCAGCGCCGGCGTGCCGGGCAGGGTCACGCCGACCGCGTCGCGCGTGCCGCCGGGTGCCCCGGCATCGGGGTAACGCAGGCGCGCATGGAACCAGATGTCCGGCACGCGCAGGCCCAGGTGCATGTCGTTGGCGAGCAGCGCTGAGCCGGTGCCGGTGAGCTGGCCGCCGACGGCGAAGTTGTTGCTGCCCGGATAGCGCTCTTCCAGCGCGGGGGCGGGAACAGCAGCGACGGGGACGGCCGTCGTGGCCGACGCCGCGCCGTTGCGCAGGTCGAACACCGCCGCGCCGGGCACCATCGCCGGGCGCGACAGGGTGCCGCTGAGCGGCGCTTCCCAGTCCGGGTCCGGCGCAAGCAGGAAATCCACCAGTGCCGCCGGCAGCACCGCGCGCATGCGCGCGATGTCCAGCTCGCGCGTGTTGTGCCCATGGCCGTTGAGATCCAGGTACATCGCGCCGATCACCAGCAGGGAATCTTCCGCGCGCCAGGGCCTGGGCTGGCTGTCCAGCAGGAAGTACTCCCACGGCTTCTCGCGCAGGTCGGGCAGGCCCGCGTTCACGCCGTCGCGGTAGCGCTCCAGCACCTGCCTCTGCGCCGGGCTCATCGCTGCGTAGGCAGCCCGCGCCACCGCACGCAGGCGGTGGCGGCGGGTGTCCAGGTCGCTGTCCAGCGCTGCCGGACCGATCAGTTCGGCCAGCTCGCCGGCGGCCACACGGCGCATCAGGTCCATCTCGAACCAGCGCTCCTGCGCATGCACGAAGCCCAGGGCGAAGGTGGCATCGGCGCGGCTGCGCGCATCGATGGTGACGCCGCCGCTGGCATCACGCGCGATCGTCACCGGTGCGGCCAGGCCGGCCACCCGGAGCGTGCCATCCAGCCGCGCGCGGCTGCCGGCCAGCAGGTACCAGCCGGCCGCGAACGCCACCGCCAGCAGCGCCAGCACGAGAAGCGCCAGGGCGCGCCACCAGGGGAACCGGCGGCGCCTCATTCGGGCGCGAACACCGCGAACATGCCGGCGTAGGGCTTGACCATGAAGGCCGGTGCGCCGGCGTAGCCGTCGCTGTCCAGGTAGAACCGGGAAATGGTCCCGTCGAGGAACAGCGCGTCGCGGCAGCCGAGCTCGTCACGGAACAGCCGCGCGAAAGTGTGGAAGTTGACCGGCGCCTCGCTCACCGCGAAGACCACGTTGCGCGGGGTGCGCGCGCACACGCCGCTGCGCCACTTCAGGCTGTCCGAATCGTGCACGAAGGCCGGGTTGATCCGGCCATCGATGACCAGCATCGGCCCCGACTGCGTGGCCCACTGCGGCTTGCGCCCGTCGGCCTTGAACTGCGCACTGGTCTCCACCGCTGCCTTGCCGTCGGGATAGATCGCGAACACGCCGTTGGGCAGCAGGGAGAAATTGCCGGACGCGGGATTGCCGTGTGCCATGTTGAGCGGCACCAGTGCCTCGCCATCCTCCACGTACAGCCCCAGCGGCCTGAACGATGCGTCGTAGATGCCGGCGTTGGCGGCGAACAGCAGCCGCCGGCCGCGCTTCTCGCCCCACTGGCGCAGGCTGTCGATGTCGCCGAACGGCTCGCCGCTGCCGGGTTCACGCCAGTGCAGGGTGAGCGGCTCGCGCCCGAGGTCGATGCTCACCACGCGGAAGTTCTGTCCCTCGAACGCGCGCTCCTCGCTGTCCAGCGCGCGGGCTTGCGGCGCACAGCCGGCCAGGGTGGCCAGCAGCAGGGTGACGAGCGGGGCGAACGACAGGCGGGGGGCGGGGCGGATCATGCCCCGATGGTCGCTGTCTTGGCGCGACAGGTGCAAGTGTGCGGGCGGGCGCGTGTTCAGCCCGGGCGCTACACTTGGCGCTTTGCCACGGTTTCCCCGCCGATGTCGACCGCCTACTGCCCGATCGTCGCCACGCTCGGCTACGTGCTCTCGCCCGACCGCGGGCAGGTGTTGATGATCCACCGCAACGCGCGGCCGGACGACCAGCACCTGGGCAAGTACAACGGCCTGGGCGGCAAGATGGAGCCGGGCGAGGACATCGCCGCGTGCATGCGCCGCGAGATCCTCGAAGAGGCCGGCATCGAGTGCACCTCGATGCGCCTGCGCGGCACGCTCAACTGGCCCGGCTTCGGCAAGCACGGCGAGGACTGGCTGGGCTTCATCTTCCTGATCGACCGGTTCGAAGGCACCTGCCTGGCCGGCAACCACGAGGGCACGCTGGAATGGGTGCCGCGCGCGCGGCTGATGGAACTGCCGATGTGGGAGGGTGACCGCCACTTCCTGCCGCTGGTGTTCGATGAGGATCCGCGCCCGTTCCACGGCGTGATGCCGTACAAGGACGGACGCATGCAGGCCTGGTCCTACAGCCGGCTGTGACGGGGCACGCGGGTCCGCGGCAACTCCGCGGCAAGGGTTGCCTGCCGCGCCGTTGACGGGGCGGGGCGCAACATCGGTGGTTTCCCCTGCCGGAGACCAGCATGCCCGACCCCGACACCAGCCCGTTGTTCCAGCCCGGCCGCCTGGGGGCCATCGCCATCCCCAATCGCGTGGTGATGGCGCCCCTGACCCGCAACCGCGCCACGCCCGGGCGCCTGCCGCCGCCGCTGGCGGTGGAGTACTACGGCCAGCGCGCCGACGCCGGCCTGATCGTCAGCGAGGCGACACAGGTCAGTCCGATGGGGCAGGGCTACCTGGACACGCCGGGGATCTACAACCAGGCGCAGGCCGGCGCCTGGCGGCGCGTGACCGACGAGGTCCACCGGCGGGGCGGTCGGATCGTGGTGCAGCTGTGGCACGTGGGCCGCATTTCGCATACCAGCCTGCTGCCCCCGGGCGAGGTGCCGGTGGCGCCCAGCGCGATCCGCGCCCACGCACTGACGTTCACCCGCGAGGGCTTCGTGCCGGTCTCCGCACCCCGCGCACTCGACATCGAAGAAATTCCCGGCGTCATCGATGATTACCGCCGTGCCGCCCGGCTGGCGATGCAGGCGGGCTTTGATGGCGTGGAAGTGCACGCGGCCAACGGTTACCTGATCGACCAGTTCCTGCGCGACGGCACCAACCAGCGGACCGATGGCTACGGCGGCGGCATCGAGAATCGCACGCGCTTCCTGTTCGAAGTCGTGCGCGCGGTGGTCGAGGAAATCGGTGCCGACCGCTGCGGCGTGCGCTTCTCGCCGGTGACGCCGGCCAACGATTGCCACGACTCCAACCCGCAGCCGCTGTTCGAGCGGGCGGTCGAGCGGATCAGCCCGTTCGGGCTGGCATACGTGCACGTGATCGAAGGGGCCACCGGCGGCCCGCGCGACAACGCACCGTTCGACTACCGCGCCATGCGCGCGAGATTTGCCGGGCCATGGATCGCCAACAACGGCTACGACAAGGCAATGGCGGTCGAGGCGATCGCCTCCGGCTATGCCGACGCCATCGCCTTCGGCATGGCCTACATCGCCAATCCCGACCTGGTGCGCCGGCTGCGCGAGGATGCACCCCTGGCCAGCGCCGACCGCGACACGCTCTATGGCGGCGGCGCGCACGGCTACACCGATTACCCGCCGCTGGAAGCGGCCGGCGGCCGCGCGCGGCGGACCGGCTGAGCCGCGCGTGCGATCCGGTGCCGTCGTGGGACGTGCTCAGGCGACGTCGGCGGTCCAGGCTTCGCTGCCGAACTTGCTCTGGGCCAGGGCGTGGGCCTGCGCCAGCTCGCCCGGCCGCAGGCTGCCGTCGGCGAGGCCGTGCAGGCGGCGGAAGGTGGCAACCATGTGCTGGATGATCGCCGCGCGCGGCAGGCCGGTCTGGCGACGCAGCGGGTCGACGCGCTTGGCGGCGCTCTGCGTGCCCTTGTCCGAGAGCTTCTCGCGACCGATGCGCAACACGTCCAGCATCTTGGTCGCGTCGATGTCGTAGGCCATGGTGACGTGGTGCAATACCGCGTGGCCGCGGTGCGCCTGGGCAGCGCCGGCGATCTTGCCGCCCTCGGAAGTGATGTCGTTGAGTGGCTGATACCAGGCCTTGATGCCCAGCTCGCCCAGCGCCTCCAGCGTCCAGGCGTCCATCCACGCATAGGCCTCCTGGAAGCTCATGCCCTTGATCAGCGAGAGCGGTGCGTAGATCGACCAGGTGATGGTGTTGCCCGGCTCGATGAACATCGCGCCTCCGCCGGAAACGCGCCGTACCACCTGGATACCGTGCTGGCGCGCGGCATCGGCGTCGACCTCGTTGCGCAGCGACTGGAAGCGGCCGATCACCACGGCCGGTCCGCCCCACTCCCAGATGCGCAGCGTCGGTGGCCGGTGGCCGGCGCCGACCTCATGGGTGAGCACCTCGTCCAGCGCCATGTGCAACGCGGGTGGCTGCGGATCGGTGTGGATCAGTTGCCAGGCGTGGTCCTGCCAGAGCGTGCGGGTCATGCGGAGCTTTCCGTGTCGATGGCGCGGCGGACCGCGACCGCGATGGCTTCGGGGGAGATGCCGTACATCATCACGCCGGGCGCCAGTCGCGCGCGGATCGCGGCGGCCAGCGCAGGCTCGTCGGCATCGGCCGGCTGGCCTTCCAGCGCGGTGTCGATCGCGTGCAGGGCGTCGTCCGGTTCCAGGAAGAAATCGCCGCTCACCTGCACCCGGGCCAGGCAGCCGTCGGCGATGCCGAGGTCGACCACGACCAGCTTGCCGCCGGGCATCTTGTATTCGCCGTGCATGGTTCCCTCCGCTCTGGCCGGCGGGAAGGCTAGCGCAGGGCCGGCCTCGCGTCAGTGACCACGACCGTGGAAATGCCCGCTGCCGGCGCCGACCGAGACGCTGATCCCGCCGGTGGGGTGGTCGCAACTGCCGAACGCCTTGCTGATGTTGACCCTTCCTTGCTGGTAGCTGCCGTCGACGTGGCTGCCGCTCATCACGCCCATGCCCACGCTGCCGTGGACCTGCGGCTGGTCGTAGGTGGCGTCGTCGCAGTCATCGACGGCCACCTGCTCGTCCGTGGCCGTGCGCCCGCTGGTGTCGCCGTAGTAGACCCCCGGCGCGCTTGCCGGTTTTGGCGCCGTGCTGGCCGTCGCCGGCAGGTCGCTGGGCGGGAGCTTGAGGTTGAGCGGCTGGCCGGCGCTCTGCGACCAGGCGGGCGTGGCCAGCATGGCGGCGAGGAAAGCGGTGGCGGGAAGCAGGGGGCGCATGGCGGGATCCGGTCGGGCGGTGCCTGTAGCAACGGGCGGGGCACGGTCGCGTGTACCGGGATTGGAGTGGCGGCGAGCGCGAAAGTTCGCGGTGAAGCGAGCCGCTGCCGGGCTTCCTCTCCCCGCAGGGAGAGGAAGCCCGGGCGCACGTCAACCGGTGGTTTCGATCCGCTCCACGCGGCGCAGGCCGCGCGGCAGCAGGCCGCCGCGGGTGGCGCGGTTGCCGCCGTACTCGACCAGGTCGTTCCAGCGCAGGGTGAGCTTGCGCTGGCCGGCGTACAGCGTGACCTCGCCCTTGCCTTCGGCGACCACGGCGATGCCGGCCACACGCTCCTCGCCGCTGGCGAGCCTGGCCTTGGGCACCTCGATCAGCTTGTTGCCCTTGCCCTTGTCCAGCTCGGGCAGTTCGGCGACCGAGAACATCAGCAGGTGACCCTCGGTAGTGACCACCACGATGCGGTCGCGCGCCGGATCGGCGCTGGCCTGGGGCGCGAGGATCTTCGCTCCCTCGCTCAGGCTGATGATCTGCTTGCCGGCCTTGTTGCGTCCGGTCAGCGCCTCGAAGCGGGTGACGAAGCCGTAGCCGAAGTCGGTGGCGAGGATCAGCCGCGTGTCGTTGTCCCCGGTGGCGAGTGCATCGAAGCTGGCGCCGGCGGGCGGGCTGAAGCGGCCGGTCAGCGGCTCGCCGTTGCCGCGTGCCGAGGGCAGCGTGTGCGCGGGCGTGGAGTAGCTGCGACCGGTCGAGTCGATCACCGCGATCTGCTGGGTGGTGCGCGCCTTCACCGCGGCGAGCAGGCCATCGCCTTCGCGGTAGTTGAGTCCCTCGGCATCCACGTCGTGGCCCTTGGCGGCGCGGATCCAGCCCTTCTGGCTGAGCACCACGGTGACCGGCTCGCTGGCGACCAGCGCGCTCTCGTCCAGCGCCTGCGCCACTTCGCGCTCGATGAGCGGGGAGCGGCGCTCGTCGCCGTACTTGGCGGCGTCGGCCTGCAGCTCGCCCTTGATCAGGGTCTTCAGCTTGGCCGGCGACTTCAGCAGCACGTTGATGCGCGCGCGCTCTTCCTCGAGCTGGTTGCGCTCGGCCTCGATCTTCATCTCTTCCAGCCGGGCGAGCTGGCGCAGCCTGGTCTCGAGGATGTAGTCGGCCTGTTCCTCGGACAGCTTGAAGCGCTTCATCAGCACCGGCTTGGGCTCGTCTTCCGAGCGCACGATGCGGATCACCTCGTCCAGGTTGAGGTAGGCGATGTGCAGGCCTTCGAGCAGGTGCAGGCGGCGCTCGACCTTGCCCAGGCGGTGGGTGAGGCGGCGGGTCACCGTGTCGGTGCGGAAGGTCAGCCACTCGGTGAGGATCTTCTTCAGGTCCTTCACCTGCGGCCGTCCGTCCAGGCCGATCATGTTGAGGTTGACGCGGTAGCTCTTCTCCAGGTCGGTGGTGGCGAACAGGTGCTGCATCACCTCGGCCGAGTCGACGCGGCTGGAGCGCGGGACCACCACCAGGCGGATCGGGTTCTCGTGGTCGGACTCGTCGCGCAGGTCCTCGACCATCGGCAGTTTCTTGGCGCGCATCTGCGCGGCGATCTGCTCGAGGATCTTCGAGGGGCTGACCTGGTGCGGCAGCGCGGTAATGACGATGTTGCCGTCTTCCACCTGGTACACGGCGCGGGCGCGCAGCGAGCCGTTGCCGGTCTGGTAGATCGACAGCAGCTCCCTGCGCGGGGTGATGATCTCGGCCGCGGTCGGGTAGTCCGGCGCGGGCAGGTGCCGGGTCAACTCCTCGACACTTGCGTCGGGGTTGTCCAGCAGGTGGATGCAGGCGGCCACCACCTCGCGCAGGTTGTGCGGCGGGATGTCGGTGGCCATGCCCACGGCGATGCCCATCGAGCCGTTGAGCAGCACGTGCGGCACGCGCGCGGGCAGCCAGGAGGGCTCCTCCAGCGTGCCGTCGAAGTTGGGCACCCAGTCGACCGTGCCGTGCGCCAGTTCGCCCAGCAGCGCCTCGGCGATGGGGCTCAACTTGGACTCGGTGTAGCGCATCGCCGCGAAGCTCTTCGGATCGTCCGGCGAGCCGAAGTTGCCCTGCCCGTCGACCAGCGGATAGCGGTAGGAGAACGGCTGCGCCATCAGCACCATCGCCTCGTAGCACGAGGTGTCGCCGTGCGGATGGAACTTGCCGATCACGTCGCCGATGGTGCGCGCGGACTTCTTCGGCTTGGCGGTCGCGGCCAGGCCAAGCTCGCTCATCGCGTAGATGATGCGCCGCTGCACGGGCTTCAGGCCGTCGCCCACGAAGGGCAGTGCGCGGTCGAGCACCACGTACATCGAGTAGTCGAGATACGCCCGCTCGGCGTATTCCTTGAGCGGGATCTGTTCGAAATTGGCTTGCAGGTTCATTCGCGGGGCTGTCTTGCCGGATAACCGGACGATGGTGCCAGAACGGCCGCGGGCAGGACAGGGCGCGGCGCCGGCGGGGCCACGGAACCGCCGGCGGCCGGTGGATCAGAGGAAGGCCAGGCTGGAGATGTCGCCATTGCCGTCGGCGCTGCAGGCGACCTGCAGGGTCTTCGTCCCCTTCGCGAAGCTCAACGGCACGCGCACGATCACGTCCTTGCCGTCGTCGCTCGCCACCGCCGCCTCGGCATGCGAGCGGTAGGCGCCGTAGGCGGCGGTCAGGCTTTCCCAGTTCGACTGCAGCTGTTCGGGGGAGAACATGATGCGCATGGTCACGCCCAGCTGGGCGTTGGCGCCGCGGTAGTCGTGGGCGGCAAGCGTCTCGGACAACCGGCTCGCCTTGCCGGCACACGGGGCGGCAAGCGACGAGGCGTGGCCGGCGCCGCAGGCGAGGCAGGCGAGAAGGAGGGCGGGAAGGCGGGGCATGGGCTGTCTCCGGTGCGGTGTGGGGGCCCTGGCGGCCCGGTTGCTCTCAGTGGGGTGGCGGGTTGGGTTTCGGGCGGGCCTTGTCGAAGTAGTAGGCCGCGCCGCCGTTGAAGCCGGCGCCGAAGTTGAGCAGGTCGGCGCCGAGCCCGGGCTTGTAGCCCTGCTGCACCTCGTACATGGTCTGGGCGTAGCGGCCGAACATTTCCGGCTCGACCATGTTCGCCTTGATGGAGCCCTTGAGCGGGCCGAGGCTGGCCTCGAGCTTGGACAGGTCGCGGCCGGTCATGAGGCCGCTGAGGTAGGCGCCGATCGCCGCCGTGTAGGCCTTGGCCTTCTTGTACACGGTCCAGTAGTTGCTCGTTTCGAGCGAGAACGCGCTGATGCTCCAGACCGAGGTGTCGATACCGATGAACGCGCCGGCCATGAATTCGAGGTAGTCGCCGCTGGACGGGGCGATCGGCTCCATCGCCATCACGTAGTCGGCGAAACTGCCGTGGTCGCCCGTGTCGTTGAGGGCGATCGTCTCGTAGGTCTTGGGGTCGATTTCGAGCCAGGCCCAACGGTCCTCGCCGTAGATGCGGGTGGGCCGGTCCGGCAGCAGCATCGCCTTGTCCGACCTCTTCGCCCGCGCCACCAGGGCGGCGGGCATGCCGTGGGCCTGCATGTACTTGAGGTCGTCGGCGCGCCGGCCCGGCAGGCTCAGGTAGAGGTGGCTGTCGTCCGGATTGCGCTGCCACACCTCCATGAAATCCGCGCCCTGCTGCGGCAGCGCGGCGCCTTCCAGGTGCGAGGCGAACATGCCGCTCATCAGGTTGAACGCGTGGCGCGCGTCGGGCGTGCCGCGATGCAGGTCGTTGGCGGACTGCATCAGGTCCATGCGGGTGCGCAGCCGCGCCGGGTCGCCCAGGCGCTCGACGGTGACCAGCAGGGCGCGGGCGCGGTCGGTGCGACCGGCGGTGACGTCGAGCTGATGCGCGAGTTCGTCCTCGTAGCGGCTTTGCCCGGCGAGGAAGCGGTACAGGATGCTGCGGGTATACCAGGCCAGGGCCGCATGCACGGTGGGCTTGCCGGCCGCGTGGTAGGCGCCGTCGGCGGCCTTCTGCAGCGCACCGGCCGCGCCGGGCGGCAGGTCGGGCAGGTTGGCGCCGAGGGTGAAGAACACGCCGGTGACGTCCTCGCCCGCATGCAGGCTCAGCGTGTGGGCCAGGTGCTGGCCGGCCAGGTCCAGTTCGATGCGCATGCCCGTGATGGTGAACCGGCGTGGATCGACATAGTCGTCGCCTGGCACCTGCAGCGTCTGGTTCTCCAGCACGGCGGTGTAGCGGCCCTGCCGGGCGCCGACCCGGATGTCGACCGCCGCGCGGCCCAGTGCATCCATCGGCAGGGTGGCGCGCAGCACGCGCCGCTCCTGTTCCTTGTCGGCCGGTGCGGCGGCGCCGGTGAGCGCATCGGCCATGTTGCCGGCCATCGCATTGATGCCCTGGCGCTTGCGCGGGCGGAAGCGGAAGTACACGCGCAGCTGCGCCTGCACCGGCGTCATCGTGCGCTCGTCCTGGCCGGCCGGCAGGAACACCCGCCCACCCAGTTCGGACAGGTCCCGCATGAACGGCAGCACCAGCACGCGGGCCTTGCCCCGGCCATCGGTGTAGGCCCAGCCGGGCAGCACGCGCGTGTCGACGCTATCGACCCGACCGAGCGCCTGCAGCGCCTGGCGCCCGGCGTCGGTCACCTCGAGCATGCGCAGCGAGGGCGTGTAGCCGAGCCGGGCGAGCAGGCCGCCGGCCAGCTCGGCCAGGTCGCCCTCGGTGCCCCAGCCCTGCGCCAGCACGGCCTCGGGAGCGTTGCGGTATTCCCAGTAGTGGTCCACCGACGGCAGCCAGCGCAGGCCCTTGAGCAGCGCCTGCACGTCGGCCGCCGTGGCAAGGGAGGCCAGCCGCGTGGCGCCGTCGATGGCCAGCGGCGGCACCGGTACCTCGTGCGCCGGGCCCGTGGCCGGCGTGGCGCGAGGCCCGGGCCTCGCGGCGAGAGCGGCGCGATGGCGTGCGATGACTTGCTTCAGCGCCACCGCCAGTTGCTGGTCGTAGCGGCGGTCGACCGGTGGATCGACGCGGTCGACCAGCAGCTCCGGCTGCGCGTAGGCGGGCTTGGCCACGACCTGGCTGAGGGCGGGAAACAGGGGCGAGCGCAGTTCCAAGGTCAGCCCGGCCCATGTACGCGGCACCGCGAACACCAGCAGGCCGCGCCGGCGGGTGCCGTCGTAGACCTGCCATTCCCGGTCGATGCCCAGCAGCAACTGGTCGGTCAGCCGATCGGGTGGCAGCGAGGTGGGTCCGTTCGCCGGCGGTGCGCCCTCGGGCACCAGCTCGAAGGCGTCGCGCAGGCCCGACAGGCCGCTGCCCGGGCGGGTGTTGGCCACGGTGATGTCGGCCACCACGTAGTCGCCGAAGGGCCAGTGGCTGGTCTTCGCCCATGCCAGCGCATTGACCGTGAGCGTCATGCCGTCGCCCGGCACGCTTCCGGCGGCGGGCCCGGCCGGCAGCGGCTTGCCGTGCACCGGCAGCACCGAGGCGCCCCCGGCGAGGTCGCAGTACAGGCTCGCCGGCGCGTCCTTCAGTACCGCCGGCAGCTGGAAGGCGAAGCGCACCGTGTTCGACGAGCCGGGCGCCAGCATCACCGGCCAGAGGAAACCGAGCGGCAACCCCGCGGTGGCGCCGTTCACCGGCACCATGAAGGGTCCCGCCGGTGTGTCCAGGGCGAGCTGGAAGCGCTGCGCGGGAGAGAGCTTGAGATCCGCCTGCACCTTCGAGTCCAGGCGCGCCTCCAGCAGGCGGAACACGCTGTCCTCGCCCGCCTCGACCTGCTCTATCCGGCGCACGTCCTGGCTGGCGGTGAGCGCAAGCGCGAAGCTGTCCGACTGCCGGCCGGCCAGGCGCTTCGGCAGCGCGGTGATGTCGACGTCGTGCGGCGCGGGCGCGCCGACCAGCGGCAGCGAGATGTGGCCGTAGCGGGTGTCGTAGAAGCGCACCGAGGCTTGGCTGATCTCGCGGTCGGGCACCAGGAACACCAGCGCACCGTGCAGTGTCTGGTCCGGCTCGATGCGCACGCCGTTCTCGCCGGGCGCGGCCAGCGGTGTCTGCGCCAGCCAGGTGGCCGGCGAGGCCGGCCAGGCGCCGTCGCGGTCGAGCGTGACGAAGAAATGCGAGGCGAAGTCGGGGATCAGGTAGGGCGCACCCTCCGGCTCGATGTTCTTCAGGCTCGTGTCCAGCGCCAGGAACACCTGCCCGCTCGGCGCATCCACGCCGTGCAGCCGCTTGAACAGGTACATGCCGTCCGCATGCCACTGCACCGCGCGGTTGGCGGCGCTCGCGTCCAGCGGGATGCGCTTGGTCAACAGCACGTCCTGGCTGGGGATGTCGCGACCGTAGACCAGCGCGGCCGCATCGTCGCCGTACTGCGGCGCTTCAAGGCCGGTGCGGAGGGCGATCGTGTCCAATGCGACCGGCGTGGCCGTGGGGCCCAGCGCGGGGAAATCAGTCAGGATGCTGTCGCTGTCGCGGCGCGACGGGCCCTCGCCGGCGGGGCCACTGACCGAGACCGTCAGCGCCGGCCGGCCGGCCGGGGCGGCACTCGCCTCGGCCAGCACCTGCGCGAGCGCCCTGGCCAGTTCGGCGGGGTCCTCGGAGATCACGTAGCGGCCGCCGGACTGGTCGGCTGCCCACCTGAACGCATCCTCCGCACCGCCCGTGCCCATGCCGATCCACAGCACGCGGATGCCGTCGGCCCTGATCC
This sequence comes from Frateuria sp., assembly GCF_035695185.1. GTDB lineage: Bacteria > Pseudomonadota > Gammaproteobacteria > Xanthomonadales > Rhodanobacteraceae > Frateuria_A. The sequence goes on along the minus strand of NZ_DASSES010000164.1, from coordinate 16,649 downwards.
CCTGCAGCAGCTTCCGGAACGACGGCTTGTCGTCGTCGGGCACGTCCAGCGCGGCGTCGGTGAGGAAGACGATCACACGCTTCTGCGCCGGCACCGCCTTCAGCGACTGGTAGGCCTTGCGGACCGAACCGAGGATCTCGGTGCCGTTGGCCACCTCCAGGCTGCCGAGCGTCTGCAGCAGTTCGGCCTTGCGGTGGGTGAAGGTCTGGCGCACGTTGACGTCGCCGGAGAAGCTGATCAGCTGCACCAGGCTGCCGGCCGGAATCGACCGGATGAACCCGTGGAACAGGTTCTTCATCTTGTCCAGCCGCCAGTTGCAGTACGTGCAACCCGTACTCGAGGCGGTATCCATCGACAGGCTGACGTCGGTGGCCAGGGTGATCACCGGCAGGTCCGACGGTGCGCCCGCGCGCGGGCGGCGGTAGGTGGCAACGAAGCGGTTGCCCAGGCGGTCGTTGATCGAGTCGAACACGTGCTGCAGGGCGGCGGTGTCGTCGGCGGGGTAGTAGGTGCCGCCGGACAGGCCGGCCAGCTGCTCCAGCGTGCGGCCATCGTGGCCCGGACCGAAGCCGATGGTGAACAGCGGCACGCCGGCGTCGGCCACCGCGCGCTCAACCTGCGCGCGCGTCGCGTCGCTGCCCTTGCCCTGGTGGTCCTCACGGCTGTCGACGCCGTCGGTGAAGGCCACCAGCGTGGGGCGTTGCTCGCCATGCAGCAGCTTCAGGCCCTGCAGCACGGCGTCGTACAGCACGGTCGAACCACCGGCGCCGACCTTGCCGAGGTTGTGCAGGGCCTGGGCCTTGCTGGTGCCGGAAAGCACGCGCACCTGCGAATCGAAGTCGACCACGCGAACGCGCGCATCGTCCGGAAGGCCCTGGACGAAGCGGCGCGCGGCATCGAGCACGCGCTTCATCGAGGCGCGCATCGAGCCGGAGGAGTCGAGCACCAGTACCAGGCTGGGCGGCGTGCGGAGGCGTGCGACCGAAAGCAGTTTCGCCTGCTGGCCGCCCTCGACGATCTGCGTATTGGCCAGCGTCGGCTCGAGCTTCGATCCGGCGCCATCCTGCAGCTCGAAGTCCACCGTGGCCTGCCCGCCGTGCGCGGCGGCCTCCAGAATGCGCAGCTGGCTGCGCGCGCCGCCGCTGCGGTCGACGGCCGGGTCGCGATAGGCGCGCTCGACCAGCGGGCCCATGTCCAGCTCGGTCATCTGTCCGGCGCTCACCGGTACCAGCCGTGTGCCCAGGGTGTCGTTGTCGTACACCAGCGAGCCGGTCGCCACCTTGACGCTCCAGTAGCCCGAGGGCAGCCAGAACAGCACGTCGCCCTCGGGGGTGAGGCTGCCGCGGCGGTCCAGCTCCGGGTGCTTCAGCGAGATGCCGGCCGGTTCGGCCACCGTGACGTGGCCGAGCGTGGCGCCGTGGACCTTGAGCGCACCGAGGCGCTCGCCATCGTGGACCGGCGTGATTGCCTCGCCCTGCTCGAGCGTGACGGTGACGACCTTCGGGTCGTTGCGGGCGTCCCAGGTGACGCGCCACTGGATCGGCAGTGCGGCGTCCTGCGGAATGTCGTCCAGCGTGTAGGCATGCGTCTTGTAGGCGTGCAGCGTGCGGTGATACTGCAGGTCGCGCCGGTACCGGCCCTGCAGGTAGGTGTTCTCGCCCGCCAGGTCCAGCGCGCCGTCGCCCAGGGTCACTTCCAGGCTCTGGAAGCGGTGCGCGGGGTTGGTGGTTGTGAAGTAGATCGTGCGATCGGGCCAATCGGCGGTATGGAACGTGAGGGTGCGGCCCGGCTGCGGCACCAGCTCGCGGCAGAGTGTGAGCAGGTAGCCCTTGCCGCGCGGTTCGGCCACGCCCCACCAGTCGTTGCCTTCGCCGTCGCGGGCGTGGATTGCCAGCCCGCCGCGGTCGGCCGGCCAACTCTCGCCCCCCAGGCCGGCGACGTATCGGGCCAGGTCGTCCAGCGCAGTGCCTTGCGGCTCGCGCCAGTCCACCCGCAGCTGCCAGAGTTCGCCGCTGCTCGCACGCCGCGTACTCATGTTGTGCCGGTCGATGTACTCGAGCACCAGCTTGCCGTTGGGCTTGTGGCTGGCCTCGGCATAGGCTTTCTGCGCGCCGAAGGGATTGACGTAGGGCGCCGGCAGCGTCCACGGACCCGCCGGCCAGGCCTTGCGCGGCGGCACCGGCGCGGCTGCCGGCGCCGCTGCGGTGGATGCGGCCGGCGCCAGGGCGGGGGCCGGGGCGATGGCATGGCCGGACCGTGCCATCGCGGCGGCACCGTGGCCGGGCGGGTGCCCGTGCACCAGCCACGCCACCGTGCCGGCGACGGCGAGGAGGCCGGCCAGCGCGAGAACCCACGCCAGCGCGCGCGACCGGCCATGCTGCTGCTTCATGGACTGCGTCTCCGTGCCGGTGTCACTGCATCAGCATTTCGTCGATCCCGCCCTGGCGGGGGTCGCAGGTCACCCGGTAGGTCCAGGACGACCGCTCGAACTCCAGCGGCATCGACACCGTGGTGGTGCCGTCGCCGTTGCGCGTGGCCGTGCCCTCGCCGTGACCGCGGTAGGCGCCGTAGTTGTTCTTGATCAACGCCTCCCACATCGCCGGCAGTGGCTGCGGGAACGACTGCGCGCGCAGCTTGGCGTCCATCTGGCGGGAGGCGGCCTCGTAGTCACCATGACCGAGCGCGTCGAACAGCGCAGCGGCCCTGGCGGTGCAGGTGTCGGCGGCTGCGGCCGCGTGCGCAGGCAGGACGGCGAACGCGGTCGCGGCAAGGACGAGAAGGCGGCTAGGGAACATGCGGGGACTCTCCGGAAGTGGGCGGGGTGGGGGCGCTCTGGCGTTCGCTCGCCGCGGGCGTCGCGGTGGCCAGCGCGTCGGCCAGGGCGGGTGGCTGGCGCCCCTGGTAGCGCCAGTGCCAAGGCTCGAACACGATGCCCTGCCGGTTGCCCGGTGGATAAGACAGGCTGAAGCCGTAGTCGCCGGCGTGGGCGACCAGCCATGCGAACGCAGGCGTACCGGCGAACGCCGCGTCGGCCGCCGGCACGCCCGGCGTGGTCAGGTCCAGGGCGCAGCCACTGTGGTGCTCGCTGAAGCCGGGCAGGGCATTCACCTCGAGCACCGCCGCCAGCGGCGTGCCGCGGTCGAGCTTGCGGCGCAGCAGCCGGCGCTGGTAGCCGAAGCTGCGGAAGCCCGAGACCGGCTGCAGGACCACGCTTTCGCGTGCGGCCGCCGCAACCATCGTGAGCAGCGCGCTCGCCGCGCGCGGGGCCAGTCGCAGCGGTCGGGCGTAGACGTCCCTGCCGGCCGGCACCAGCGAAGCGGCGGATGGCTGCAGGTGCCACTGGTGCGCCTGCGCCCAGCCCGGGGCGACACCGATCCGGCGTGCCGTTTCCAGCGCGCGCTGCCGGTAGGCCGGCGTGGCCTGGCCATGGCTGGCGCAGGTCGCGCCCGCCGCTGGCGCGAGCCATGCCAGGCCCGGCGCCGCCAACGTCAGCGCGCGGCGCAGTGAGAGCTTGCGGGGCATCGCGTCAGGCCCGGCCGGGCGTGAACGTCCAGCGGATGGTCATCGTGGCCGGGACCGGCCCGCCGCCTGCGTCGGCCTGCACGTGGCGCGTCTGCTGGCCGCTCTTCGATCCCTTGCCGGACCAGTGCAGGTGGTCCAGCCGAACCTCCGGAATCGCCACCTCCCGGGTTTCCGTCTCACCGCCGGAGCGCTTCCACTGCTCGGTCAGGGTCAGTCCCGGCAGGGTGAGACCCAGCGCCTGCGTATCGCCGTCCCACTCCGCGAGGGCGTGCGGGTAGGGATCATGCAGGCAATCGGTGCTGGCGCGACCGTGACCTTCCTCCGAGCCGTCGACGTACCCGCCCCGGCCCTCGGTATCGCTCACCGAGCGGTAGCGGGCGGCCTCGCGGCTGCTGGCCTCGAGCGAGCAGGCCGTCTTGCCGTCCAGCGACCAGTCACCACGCGCGTGCTGGCTGGTCCTGGCGGCAGGCCCGTGGGCGGTCGCCGCCAGCGCCTTGCGCTTGTCCGGCGACAGGCCATTGACCAGCGCCATCATCCGCGTGGACACGCAGTTGTCGTCGTCGCCGCATTCTTCGGCGATCTTCTCCATCGCCGGCATCTGTCCGGCCATCGCCTGCCGGGCGCCTTCGGTCCGGGAGATCTGCTCCTGGGGGTTGTCCAGCCTCGCGAAGGTTTTCCGCTGGCCGTGCAGCCGGAGCGTCCCGTGCAGCTGCTGGTGAACCTCGCGGCTCGACCACTCGCCGTGGCCGGGCTTGCCGGTCTGGGCCTGGCCGTCGATCTGGATGGTGTAGGTCAGCGTGGCGCTGGAGGCGTGATAGTCGAACGGCGTGACGTCGGCGCCGAGCGCGGCAGTCGCCAGCAGGCTGGCGAGGGCGGCGGCGGGCAGGCGGCGGACGGCGGCGGGTCGCGTGGGCGGGAGGGGGCGGGTCATGATTCCTGGCCTCGGTTCCGGGAGAGAAGAACCGCGCGGTGGCGCGGCCCGGGCATTCGGCACCGGGCGCGGACGGCGTGCTTGAGGCAGGTCTCAGGGAATCGTTACGGATTCTTACTTGCTTGAGGAATCAAGGGCTTGCATTGGCAGTCGCCGGGCGGGCCTCTTCCGCCCGGCGGCGATCCCTGTCCTTGCCAGCTGCACCTGCACGCTGTCCGGCCCGGCCAGGTGGGCGGCGCCGACGGCGATGAACACGGTGCCGGGGCGCGCGAGCAGGGCGGCGATGCGCTTCGCCCAGGCCCGGTTCCGTTCGACCAGCAGGCGTTGGTACAGCGCCGGCTCGTCCTTGCGCAGCGACGCGTTCTCGAGCCGGGCGATGGCCGCTTCGTCGCCGTCCCTCCAGGCGCCGATCAGCGCCTGGAGGTCGACCGCGGCGCGGTCGGTGTCGCGCAGGGTCGAGCGCAGCAGCGCCACCTGCATGGCCCGCGGCATGTCGGCGAGGAAGCGGATCTGCTCTTCGGCGGTTTCCAGCGCCCGCACCGGCTTGCCGGCCTGCTCCATGCGCGAGCGCAATTGGCGGTCGACGCCTTCGGCCGGGTCCAGCCCGGCCTGGGTCAGCGGCGCGACGGTGAGGGTGAGCGCCGCCAGCCACGGGCGCATCACCTCGAGCGCGGCCATGCCACCGGGCACGTGGGCCAGCCGCGCGGCACGGTCCAGCCGATCGCGGTCGAACGGGCTGAGCAGGCCGGAAAGCGGGTGTGCCATGTCCATGCCGTACTGCAGGACCAGCGCGGCCATGTGGGCCGGATCGTCGTCGGTGATCTCCAGGTAGAGCACCTGGCTGTCGTCCAGCGCCCGGTCCAGCGCGGGGAAGTGCCAGGCGGTGTCGTGCGGGAGCAGGTGCACCGTGCCGAACAGGTAGATGGTGGTGTCGGTGTCCCTCACCACCCACAGCGCCGGGTGCGCCGCCGCCGGCGTGGCGAGCAGCTCGAGCAGCAGTGCCAGGAGGACGCCCCGCCAGCGGACGTGCAGTCGGCTCGCGTCGGGTCGGGTCCATTGCATGCGCAAGCCATGCCTGGTCGTCGAAAGAGACCGGCATCGTCGCACACGCGGTGAGGGTCCTGGTCGCCTCCGGGGACGGCGACGACGATCGGCTGGGCCCGGGGTGTGGGCGTCACCCGCCGCCGGGACGGGGCCCGCTGGCGAGTGGCGTGCGGGCGAGGATCGTCAGGGCCGGCTGGCGCAACGCAGCCAGCCGCGCCTGGGCGCGCCGGGCGGCGGCCGCATCGCCCCGGCGGTTCGACCAGGCGATGTAGAGCCGCAAGGTATCCGCGGTGACGCTGCGGTCAGCGAGGTCGAAATCGTGCATCAGCCGCTCGGGTAGAGCCTCGTCACCGGTGGTCAGCGAAAGCTGCAGGGCGGTCGCGCGCAGCAGGTCCTGCGACCCCTCCGGCACCGCCGCTTCCGCGCTGGCGAGCGTGTTGCGCGCCTGTTGGCGTTTGCCGCTGGCCGCGGCGGCCATGGCGCGCACCAGGGTGGCGTTGAAGCGCGCGGCGGTCGAGCCGGCCAGGGCCTCGGCCAGGTGATCGGCGCGGCGGCGGATCCCGGGTAGCGCGCCCGGATCGCTGGCGACCGCCACGAAGGCCTCGATGACGGCGCGGTCGAGCGCGGTCGAGGGATCTTCGCTGGGGTCGGCCAGCTCGCTGGCGCCGCGCGCCATGGCCAGTGCCTCCCTGGGGTGGCCACTGAAATAGGTCCAGCCGGCGCCCAGGTCGAGCAGCCGCGACTGCATGAAGGTGTTGCCCTGCGACCGGGCCAGTCGCAGGGCGGTATCGACGGCCGGGCGGATTTCCTCATAGACGCCCTTGTCGTAGAGCAGACTGGCCAAGAGATTGCCGGTGGCCACCTGCAACGCCGCATCGTCGTGATGCGCACACCAGTTCCAGGCGCGAATCAGCAGGGGCAGCGCTTCCAGCTCACGGCCGTCGCCGTACAGGGCGTACGCCAGGTTGTAGCTGGCAATGATGGCGGAACGCTCCCGGCCCAGGGTTTCGTCGGCGGCCAGCTCGGCCCGGGCAGCCTCGATACCGGCAGCCGCATTTCCCTGCGCATCGGCGATGTAGGCCATGGTGTTGTGCATCAGCGGTTCCAGCCCGCGCAGCGGCGTTTGCTCGATCAGCGCCCTGGCCTGCCGGTATTCGTCCAGCGCGGCGGCCAGTTGCTTGTGCCGGGCGTGGATGTTGGCCGACGCCAGCAGCACGCGGGCGAGGATCTCCGGGTCCTTGGCCTGGCGGGCCGTTGCCATGGCCTGGGCGGCAAGCCCGAGCGCCGTCGCGTCCTCGTGCCGGTGGTCGGCCTGGGTCACCTGGGCGGCCAGCACGCGGGCCGCGATGCCCGTCTCGGTGCGCCGTCGCGCGTCCGCGAGTACGGCGGAAAGGCCGGCATCGCCGGCCTGCGGTTCGTCGGTCGCAATCTGTGCCTGGGCGAGCTGGAACCGGCCCGGCAGGAAGTCCGGTGCACCGCTCGCCACCACGGCGAAGTAGGGCTTGGCCCCTCGCCAGTCGGCATGCATTGCAAGGTCGATGCCGCGGGCGAAGGTCTCCGCCAGGTAGGCGTCCTGCGGCGTGGCGCGGAACGGCGAGCTCGCCGGTGGATCGAGCTTCAGCGCGCGGCGCAGGCGCGTGGCTGCATTCACGCCCAGCGTCGCCGGGTCACCGCCGCTGAGCACCAGGGTTTCCGGGCTGCCAGTCCCTTGGTCGACACGTAACCTCAATTCGTAGAACTTCGGGCCGAGCCGCTTCAGTTGGCCACCGACCAGGACGTCGGCGTCGGTGGCAAAGCGCACGTGTTCGTCCCGCGTGCGCCCCTGGGTGGGCGCGAAGCTCCAGGCCTGCGCCGCTTCCAGCGGATCGACCACGTCGACGTCATGGCCATGGGAAAGCAGTGTCGCCACCAGGCCGGGCAGGCCCCGGGTGGTCCAGTCCAGCGATGGGTCGCCGGTGCCGTTGGCGATCGGCAGGACGGCGACACGCTGTTTCGGCGGTGCCGGCGGCGCCATGCTGCGTGGCACGAACCACAGCGAGAGCAACCCGATCGCTGCCAGGGCACCCAGGCCACACCAGAGCGTGCGTCGTCGGCGGGCGCGCCGGGCCGGCGCGGGCGCCGGGTCGGGTGCTGGCGGCGGCGCGGCTGCGTCAGGCACGGCCTCGATCGCCGCGACCCACTGCAGGCCGCGACCGTACACGGTGCGGATGACGCGACCCTGCCGGCCATCGTCGCCGAACGCGCGCCGCGCCTTGAATACCAGCTGGCTCAGTGCGGCATCGCTCACGGGACGGCTGCCCCACAGCGCCTCGATCACCGCCTGCTTGGCCAGGGCGCGTTCGCGATGCTCGACGAGCAGGAGCACCAGGTCGAACACCTTTGCTTCCAGTTCGACCGGCCGGCCCTCGTGCAGCAGCCGCCGGCTGGCGGGCACGATCGTGTACGCACCGCACTGCCATGCCCCTTGCGGGGCCTGTGCCGAATCCTCTCCCTGCATCGCCCTGCCGCGTGTCCGGTCCCCGCCGGCAGGTTTACCACAATCGCCGGGGCGCATTCACGGGATCCGTTCCGCTGCGGGAAAGGACGAGGCGACCCAGTGCCTGCGGCCGGGCCGCGGGTGCGGCCCGGCTCGCGAAAATGCGTGCAGCCCGTCCGGTCAGTCGTCGCCGGCCAGCGCCTGCGCCTGTTGCTGGACCTTCTTCGCCATGGCTTCCAAGGTTGCCTTGTGCGCCTTGAAGAAGGCGACGTTGTCGGCGTCGTAGGCCTTGTCGAGCTTGCCGTGGGCGTTTTGCTGGTAGATCACGCCGAACGCCGCGCCCATGTATGCCACGCTTGTGTAAACGTATTGCTGCGGCGTCAGGCCGGCTTCGGCGAGCGCTTTCTTGATCGCCGGCTGGGCTTCCAGCCGGGCGATCGTCTTTGCGGTCGGCTCGCTGGCATCCATCTCTACGGCATCGCCGAGCTTCGGATCGCGCACGGCGGCCTCGATCAGTTTCAGTTGCGCATCGTAAAAGGCCTGGACCCGGGCCATCGTCAGGGGATAGTGCACGGCGCGATCCCCCTCGGCGTCGGCCCCCAGTGCGGTGCCGGCCGTTGCCAGCAGCAACAGGGTCAGCAGGATAGAGCGGCAGTTCAGCGACATGGTCTTCTCCTCTGGGCCTTGTTCATCCATTACAGCGCCGGGCACGGCGCCTGGGGAGGCCGGCGCACCCGGTCCCCGGCGAGCCGACGATACCGCGCGGGCAGGGCGCGGTGTCAAAGCAGGCGCCGGGCGAAGCGCCCGCGATACGGCCGGCCGCCCATTACCGACAATCGGATGGCGGTGCGGCCGGCTCGGCCCTGGTCGTGGAGCGATGGGGAAGGTGGCTCGCGAGGGCGCTCCACACCGAGCCGACCGCCGAGCGCGGGACGACAGGTGGCGCGTGCTCGGCCAGCCTTTCCCCGGCGATCCGGGTAGCCCTGTCCTGTGCGTCCTTGCGCACCGCGTTGCCAACCGCCGTGGCCACGGAATGGGATCCGCAGGCCGGGCGCGCCGCCTGTGCGGTCATGGCCGTCAGCATGGCCAGGCAGGCGGCGACGAGCGCCAGTCGATGGATTTGCATGGTGTCGTGTTCCCCGGATGGTTGCTCGAAGGTCTCGACGGCAAGGGTCGGCGCCGAACGAGACGGTGTGAGTCGAGCAGGGGCCGCGCGGGCGATCTTTAGGCGATACTGACAGGCTGCTTACGGATTCTTATGTTGCTTGGGCATCAACGTGTTAGCTGCACATCGGAGAGCCCAGCCGTGCCCGGCACCAGCGCGGCCAGGCATGGCCGAGTGCCTTGCACCCTCGCCGGACGGTGACGTTGCGTCGCATTGTCCCGGTAAGCTTCAGCGCGGCACGCGGTAGCCGCCGGGGACGCCGCGCGGGCTCAGGGTGAGTTGCCAGAGTTGGTCGCGGCGGCTGCGGAATACCGCGGCGGAGACGGCCAGGTAGTAGTGCCACATGCGGCGGAAGCGTTCGTCGTAGTGATGCGACAGCGCGGGCCAGGCGGCATCGAAGTTGGCGCGCCAGGCGGTCAGGGTCTTGTCGTAGTCGGCGCCGAAGTTGTGCCAGTCCTCGACCACGAACAGCCCCTCCAGGGCAGTGGCGGTCTGGCTCATCGCGGGAATCATCGAGTTCGGGAAAATGTACTTCTCGATCCAGGGGTCGGGCCGCGAGGGCGCGCCGTTGCTGCCGATGCAGTGCAGCAGGAACAGGCCGTCCTCGTGCAGGCAGCGCCGCGCCACCTCGAAGTAGCTGCGGTAGTTGAGTGCACCCACGTGCTCGAACATGCCGATCGACATGATCGCGTCGAACGGTTCGTCCAGGTCGTGGTAGTCCTGCAGGCGGATCTCCACCGGCAACCCCGCGCACAGTGCCTGCGCGTAGGCGGCCTGCTCCTTCGAGACGGTGATGCCCACCCCCTCGACCCCGTATTTCTCCGCCGCGTACTTGAGCGCCTCGCCCCAGCCGCAGCCGATGTCGAGTACGCGCTGGCCCGGCCTCAGGCGCAGCTTGCGGCAGATCAGGTCGAGCTTGGCGACCTGGGCGTCATCCAGGTTGGTCGCCTCCGCCCAGTAGCCGCAGGAGTACACCAGGCGTTCGCCGAGCATGGCCTGGAACAGGTCGTTGCCCAGGTCGTAGTGGGCCTTGCCGATCTCGAAGGCATGGTCCCCACGCTGCAGGTTGATGAAGCGGGCTTTCAGGTGGGCGATCAGGGTATCGAGGGTTTTCAGCTCCTCGTCGAGCTGTGCGCGCAGCAGGCGGGTGAACAGGCCGGGCAGGTCGTCGCTGTCCCACCAGCCATCCATGTAGGCCTCGCCCAGGCCCAGCGAGCCGTGCGCGAACACGCGGGCGTACAGGCGTTCGTCGTGCACGCAAAGATCGCAGGGTGGCGTCTCGCCGGCACGGACGCCGGCCAGTGCGAGCAGATCGATCGCGCGTTGCTTGAGGGACTGCTGGCGCATCGGCATTGCAGCGCTCCTTTCAGATGGCGGCACGCCTCACTGCGTGCCCAGAATGCCCAAGCGTATGGTCGAGGTTGCATACACGATGTCCACACGCGCCTCTCGCACCAGATCGAGCAGGACCTGCGCCTGCTCGGCACGCAGCAGGAACTCGATCTTCACCGGCAGGTTGTCCGCCAGCTCGAAGAACGCTTCCTCGTGCAGCACGCCGTGGCGCCCGAACCCCGCGATTGCACGAAATACCGAGCCCCCGCCGATGCCCCGGCGCTTGGCCTGTTCCAGCAGCCATTCGGACAGCAGCGTGCCGTCGTGCCGCGCGCGCAGGTGCGCGTAGAAGCAAAGCCGTACCGCTTCGATCGTGTCGTCACTCACTGGCGATCTCCTCCAGGTTGTGGACGCGCCCGGCCAGGCTGGCCGCAGGGGCGCACTAGAACGCCCGCAGCAAGCCCCGCGTGGCGGCGATTCCTGCCATGGTCATGCCCAGCGAGCCGGCCAGGTGCACCAGGACATGCGCGCCGAACCACGCGTACTGCTGGCGCAGCAGGAGGGTCGAGGCTTCGGCCGAAAACGTGGAGAAGGTGGTCAGGCCGCCAAGAAAGCCGGTGAACACGAACAGGCGCCACTCCGGCGGCAGCGCCTGGAAATGGTCCCAGAGGCCCATCGCGCAGCCCATCAACAGGCCGCCGAGCAGGTTCGCCGCCAGGGTGCCGGGCGGCAACGTGGGGAAGAGGTGGTTGAGCAGGTGGCCGAGCAGCCAGCGCAGCCAGCAGCCGACGGCGCCGCCGAAGCCGATGGCAAGGAATCCGGTGTAGCCCACGCGCGTGCCTCCCTGAAGGTCGAAGTCGTCCGGACCCCCGCACTACGGGCACGCGCCCGCACCCGGAGCGGTCCGGTGTGCAGGCATCATCAACCCCTCGCTCGGGGTGGTTCGTTCCGGTGGGAACGGGAGGCATGCCATCTCCCATCCGGGGGATGCTAGCCCATCGCCGGGCCGGGAAGCATCCTCGCGGCTGCCCGTGCGGGCCGCAAGGTGCTTTTTGAATCCGCCAACCCGCATACTGTCCACCGCTTCCCGGCGTCCCATCCATGGCCACGACACCTCCTTCCATCCGGCGCAGCCTGCCGTGGCTGCTGGCCGGGCTGTCGATGATTGGCCCGTTCTCGATCGATGCGGTGTTCCCGGCATTCCCGCTGATCGGCGCGCGCTTCGACGTGGACGAGGTGGCGCTGCAACAGCTGCTCAGCATGTACCTGCTGACCTACGCGGTGATGAGCCTGTTCCACGGGGCGATTTCCGATGCGGCCGGGCGCAAGCCGGTGATCGTGGCGGGCATGCTGGGGTATGCGCTGGCCTCGGCCGGGGCCGCGCTGTCGACGTCGTTCGGCATGCTCCTGATGTGCCGCGGCATCCAGGGGGCCTGCGCCGGGGCCGGCCTGGTGGTGGGCCGCGCGGTGATCCGCGACAGCCTCGAGGGCGAGGCCGCGCAACGGCTGATGTCGCAGGTGATGATGATCTTCGGGGTGGCGCCGGTGATCGCGCCGATGGTGGGGGCGCAGCTGCTCGGACTGAACGGCTGGCACGGCATCTTCTGGGTGCTTACCGGTTTCACCCTGCTGCTGGCGCTGCTGCTGGTATGGCAGCTGGATGAGACCCACCCGCCGGCGGCGCGCAGCCGCTTCGCCCTGAAGCCGCTGCTGGCCGGGTACGCGGCGTTCGGGCGCGACCGGCCGTTCTGGCCGCTGCTCGTTTCCAGTTCGGTGAACTTCGCCGGCCTGTTCCTGTTCATCGCCTCGGCGCCGCGGATCATCCGCGATCTGCTCGGCCTGTCGGCGCAGGGCTTCCCCTGGCTGTTCATCCCGGTGGTGGTGGGACTGGTCGGCGGCGCCTGGCTGTCCGGGCGGCTGGACGGACGGCGTGGCGTGGGCTTCACGGTCAACCTGGGCTATGCCGTCATGCTGCTGGCCTGCGCGCTGCACGTGGGCCTGGCGCTGGCCTTGCCGCAGCCGCGGCTGCCCTGGTCGATGCTGCCGCTGGTCCTGCACGGCGTGGGCGTGCAACTGGCGTTTCCCACGCTGACGTTGTTGTTGCTGGACCGGTTCCCGCACAAGCGCGGCGGCATCTCCTCGGTGCAGGCCTTCGCCAGCCTGCTGCTCAACGGGGCCGTCGCCGGCGTGCTCTCGCCGCTGCTTTCGGCCAGCCTGCTGCGGCTGGCGCTGGGGGCGTGCGTGCTGACCGTGATCGGCGCGCTGTCGTGGGGCTGGTACCGTCGCATCACCCGGGCGCCGCGTACGCCACCGCCGCGCGACGTCGAGTTGCAGGCGCAGATCGCCGAACCACGCTGAGCCTGCCGGCGACCCGGCGGCGCTGCCGTGCGACACCGTTCGATGCCTGCCGTCGCGGCAGGGTTTGCATGACTTTCGCCATTCGGCCGGGATGCGAGCGCCCCCTATGCTGCGCGGCGTCCCCCGCTTTGCATATCGCCGATGCGCCTTTCCGCTCGTCATCGCGCCGCGCGCGCCCTGATCGCCTCGTTCGCCCTGCTGGCCCTGCCTGCCATGGCGGTTGATGTGGACGGTCACATCGACCCAACCGAATGGAAGGGTGCCAGGGAGATCACCGATTTCCGCAAGACCCAGCCGCTCAACGGCGAGCCGGGCAGCCTGCCGACCAAGGCGTGGGTGCTGTCGACGCCGGAGGGGCTGGCGATCGCCTTCCGCTGCACCCAGCCGCCGGGCGTGCCACGCACGCACCAGCGCATCCGCCGCGACGAGCAGGCGCAGGTCGACCGCGTCAACCTGATGGTCGACTTCGACGACGACGGGCGCACCGGCTACAACTTCATGGTCACCCTCACCGACGATCTCAACGATGCGGTGGTGACCAACGAAACCCGCTTCAACACGGACTGGGACGGCAACTGGCAGCATGCCGTCAGCGAGGACGCCCAGGGCTGGAGCGTGGAGATGCTGATCCCCTGGTACATCGCGCCGATGCGCGCGGCCAAGGATGGCGAGCGCACCGTCGGCCTCTACCTGGACCGCGTGATCGGCTCGACCGGTGAACGCGACGCCTGGCCGGTGGCGAGCTTCAACAAGCCGCGCTTCCTCTCCGATTTCAAGCCGGTGGCCTTGCCGGCCTACACGCAATCGCTGTTCGCGATCACTCCCTACGTGGTCGGCATCCGCGACCAGGTGCGCGGGGACAACACCTTCGATGGTGGCGCCGACATTTTCTGGAAACCCAACGGCCAGACCCAGCTGACCGCGACCATCAACCCGGACTTCGGCCAGGTCGAGAGCGACGACCTGGTGGTCAACTTCGGCGCCGAGGAGACTTTCTTCACCGACAAGCGCCCGTTCTTCACCGAGAACCAGGGCATCTTCGATTTCGGTCTGCTGATCGACAACAGCCAGCTGATCTACACCCGTCGCGTGGGCGGCCCTGCCGACGACGGCAACGGCGCCGGCGACGTGACCGGCGCGGTGAAGCTCAACGGCAGCGTCGGCGCGACCCGCTACGGCGTCCTGGCGGCGGAGGAAAGCGGCGATGCCGGACGCACCTTCTCGGCCATCCGCCTGATCCATGATTTCGGCAGCCAGAGCCTGGGCATGCTGGCCACGCACGTGGATCGTCCGTGGCTCGATCGCGAGGCCGACGTGTTCGGCGTCGACCATCGCTGGCAGCCCAACGACAAGCTCACCGTCACCAGCAACGCCGTCGGCAGCGCCATCGACGAGCAAGGGCGCACCGTGCGCGGCACCGGCGCCACCACGGTGGTCGAGTACGAGATGAACGAGCGTTGGACCCAGGAGTGGCTGGCCATGCACTTCGACGACAAGCTCGACCTCAACGACTTCGGCTACCTGCCGCGCAACAGCCTCAACTACGTGCATTACGAAGTACGCAGGCGCTTCGCCGACCTGCCGGCCGGATCGCGCTACGCCTCGCATGTGTGGCACTGGAGGATCATCGGGATCGACAACGACCACGGGCTCCCGCTGCAGCGGCAGTTCCGGACGATCCGCGAGAGCCAGCTGCGCGACGGCGGCGAGGAAGACTGGCAGCTCAACCTCGATGCGGCCGCTTACGACGACCTGCTCACGCGCGGCCATGGCGCGCTGCGCATCCCGCACAACGCCATGCTGGACTGGGTGCGCCAGAGCCCGCGCAAGGGCAACTGGGCGTGGGAGTCCGAAGTGACGCTCAAGGGCAGCGACCGGGTCGGCCTGCGCCGGGTGGGTTACGTCGGCATGTTCGAGCCGACCTACTTCATCAATGATGCCTTCAGCCTGTTCAGCGGCGTGACCTACGAGTTCGATCCGGACTGGCTGGTGTGGCAGCACGACAACCTGATCGGCAGTTTCGACAGCCACCAGATCCTGCTCGACGCGGGTGTCAACTGGAACATCGGCAGCCGCCAGGAGCTGCGCGTCAAGTTGCAGGCGCTGGGCCTGGATGCGCGGTTGCTGCAGGCCTACCGCGTCAATGGCGACAGGCGCGCAGTGCCGGTGGACGACCCGGTGAACGATTTCAGCGTGCGCAACCTCGGCTTCCAGATCCGCTATCGCTTCGAGCTGGCGCCGCTGTCGGACCTGTATGTGGTGTACGGGCGTGGCGGCTATGCGCTGGACCCGCGCTACAGCGAAGCCGGCAGCCAGTTCGGGCGCAGCTTCGACCTGCGCGACAGCGAGCAGTTGCTGGTGAAGCTGGCCTACCGCTTCGAGCTCTAGGCCGGGGTGTCGGCGGCTTTCCCCGAAAGCTGCCTGCCCGATCGTCGCCATGCGGCCATGCCGAGCGACCACCGCCGGCGTGGCCGCCGGACGTTCCGGTATCGCCTGCAGGCAGTCGGGGCCCCGCGGGCGTCCGGCGATGCGAGAACGGTCCGGGTGGGCCGTTGACGCCGGGCCAGGCATGCTGCGCACATGACGCCCGACTTCATCGCCTCGCTGCTCGGCCGCCCGGCCACCGTGCTGGCGCGGTCGTTCTATGCGCGCGACCCCCGCGTGGTGGCCCCCGCGCTGCTCAACAAGATCCTGCTCCGCGCCGACGGACGCAGCGGACGCATCGTCGAGACCGAGGCCTACTGCGGTACCGCGGACCCGGCGGCGCATTCCTGGCGCGGGCGCACCGCGCGCAACGCGACCATGTTCGGTCCGGCTGGCTTGCTCTATGTCTACTTCACCTACGGCATGCACTGGTGCTGCAACCCGGTGTGCGGCGAGGAGGGCGAGGGCGTGGCGGTGCTGCTGCGCGCCTTGGCGCCCCTGACCGGACTGGCGGCAATGCGCGCGGCACGGCCCCGCTGCCGGCACGACCGTGACCTCTGCCGGGGCCCGGCGCGGCTTTGCCAGGCGCTGGGCATCGACGGAGCGCAGGATGGCATCGACCTGGTCGAGGGCGCCGGCGGCTTCGTTCTGGTGGACGACGGCGTGCCACCGCCAGCGCAGCCGGGCGTGTCGCCGCGGATCGGCATCACGCGCGCCGCGGAGGAGCCGTGGCGGTGGTACGTGGCAAACGACCGGCATGTGTCCCGGTAGGAGCCGCTTGACGCCCGCTTGATGCCGTGGGGCGGACGGTGCCGGCTGTCCACCGAGGAGAGCGGCCATGCCTTACAAATCCACCCGTGACCTGCCCGACGCCGTGCGCGACAACCTGCCAAGCCACGCCCAGGAGATCTTCAAGGAAGCGTTCAACAGTGCCTGGGACGAGTATGCGGACCCGGACA
Organism: Frateuria sp.; assembly: GCF_035695185.1. Classification (GTDB taxonomy): domain Bacteria; phylum Pseudomonadota; class Gammaproteobacteria; order Xanthomonadales; family Rhodanobacteraceae; genus Frateuria_A. The sequence continues at coordinate 438 of NZ_DASSES010000164.1, read as the reverse complement.
AGCGCCGGGGCAAGGAGTCCCAGGAGGAAGTCTCGTTCAAGGTCGCCTGGTCGGCGGTGAAGAACGAGTACGAGAAAGGGGATGACGACAAGTGGCACAAGAAGTAGCTGCCGGTTGTGAGCCTCTCCCCGGAGGAGGAGGGTGAGGGGCGGGGCTTGTGGGAAGGGCCTTGTGGCGGGCGCTTATCCAAGGTGGGGCGGGAACTCCGGCGAGCCCCGGCCCCTCACCCCAACCCTCTCCCCGGAGGGGAGAGGGAGCTGACCTCAGGCCAGGCCGCGGGCTTCGAGGAACGCCAGTGCCTCGCCCGCATCCTGTTCGAACCACGCCTGCGTCGAGCCCAGCCGGAAGCTGTAGCCCCAGGCATCCATGTCGGCCATCAACCGCGCGCGGCCGACGCCCGGCAGTTCGTCGGCGAGCAGGATCTGCAGGTAGCAGGTG
>NZ_DASSES010000163.1:0-4860 GCF_035695185.1 Frateuria sp. | reverse complement strand
GATGTGCCACGCAGGCGCGGAGTAGTAGACGCAGGGATCTTTCCCCGGCTGAAAAGTTCAGCCGCATCTTTTTGTATACGCGCTTGCCAGAAAATTGCAAGCTGTCCAGCAGCAGGTCAGCGCCCCGGCGTTACCAGGGATTGATCGGCGAGGCCTTCCGGTGGCTGCCGGTTGGCGATCAGGCGACCTACCTCGCGTCCCTGGGCGAGATCGCAATCCACTGAAGTGCTGGCGAAGCTGAATGGCAGCGGCCAGCTTGCCTTTTTCATTGAAGGCACCCCGGACGGCTACGACGGTGGCGTCATCAATGGCAAACATCTCAGGGCCTTGCATTGATGATGAGTCGCGATGCCGGCTGCGCAGCGCTCGTGAGGTATTCATCGGAACCGTCTGCTCAATACGGTGGGATCGAGGGTTCGCAGAGATATCGGTGTCAAACCTCAGGCACAGGCGGCGGTTCGCTCGCCCATTCTCGCCACAGCAGAATGAGCGCAGCCATAATGGCTGGTCCGAGAAACAGGCCGAGCAATCCCCAGACCTCGATTCCTCCAAGGATCCCGAGAAGCACCCAGATGAAGGGAAGCTTGGTGGTACCGCCAATCAGCACCGGGCGGATGAAGTGGTCGGCGCTAAACGTGACGACAAAGCCCGTGCCAAGCACAACGACAGCCCAAATCACTGATCCCTGTACCGCGAGCAGGAGAGCGGCAAGTGCGAAGACGACAGGCGCCGCGAACGGGACGGTGGCAGCCAGGGCGGTCAGCGTCCCGAAGACGGTCGGGTGGGGTACACCGGCGAGGGCGTAGACGATCCCGAGCAGCAAGCCTTCACCCAGGCCAACCAATACCAGCCCATTCACCGTCCCATGAATGGAGGCGATGATCTGCTGGCCGATCCGCTCTCCATGCGCGCCGAAGGCACGAGCGGCTGCGCGGCGCATCTGCCGGGTCAGCGAGTGTCCTTCTTTGAACAGGAAGAAGAGGGTCAGCAGCGTGAACAGAAACAGGGTCAGACGCCGTGCGATCTGTTCCCCGATGACCTTGCTCACGTCAGCGACGTATCCCTGTGTGGTGCGCTGGACGAGCTCTCTGGGGCTGCCGGGATTGGCCAGATTTTGCCGCCACCAGTTGTCGACCTGCGTCTGCCCGAAAGGCAGCTGACGCAAAACATTCGGCTCCGCGATGCCGTTCTCCTGAGCGTTGCGCACCCATTCGGTCGCCGCGTGGATTTCACGCGCGAGCTGAGTGCCCACGAGACCGAGCGGCACGATGAAGATCAGTGCGACGGCAAGCGTGAAGACGGTGGGCAGCAGTACATTATGCCTGCCGGTGCCAAGCTGCTTGCCCGCCCTGCGATAGAGCGGCCACAGCGCGATGGCGAAAATTCCGGCCCAGGCCAGGGCGCTCAGGAAATGCCACAGCGTGTAGAGGCCGAGCAGGAGCAAGCTGCCAGCGAGTACGCCGACGGCCACGTGTTGCGCCCGCGTGCTGCCGTCGCTGCGCGGTGCGGTTGGCGCGATATTCGTCATGTGACCGAGAAGACGGACGCTATGATTGGTGCCATCGGGTCTTGCCCTCATCCTTGTCCTTGTCAGGCTCCAAGCCGAGCGCGGTCTGCGTGCGTCGGCAATCCCTGCAGGCGAAACTGAATGCCGACGCCTCGGATTCTCGATGGATCCGTAGCTCCAGAGCTGCGTCACCCGCGCAACCTGGCCAGAGCAGGAAAGCCTGTACGTCGTTGCGTTCGACCTTGTCCGGAATTCCGAATTTTTGTTCTATGATGGCCTCATTCCTGCTGATGAGGCGGCGCAGCGGGCTCAACGTCTTCCGACGTCGCCTGCGCATGCGTAACCCCGATCACGAGCGCCATCAGCCGAGCCACCGTGCACATGCATTGTGAACTGTTCCTGGTCAAGCAGGCATTGGTGTCACTGGGATGGCAGTGACGAAGGCACTATAACCTGATTCCCTTTACCTCGTCCTCGGTAAGCTGCTCCTTCGTGCGGTCGTAGAGCTTAGTCGTGCACGGGCCTTCGTGCGCCGCCATGGCCTGCGCGTGCTCCAGCGTACCGCTATTGGCGAGATAGGCGGTGATCCTGGTAGCGCGGAATGTGTGATTGCCGATCGGCGCGTGGATGCCGGACGCAGCGGCGCGGCGGCGGATCATGTGCCAGGCGTCCGGCTGCGCCATCGGTCGCGCCGACAGCGCGGTGCCGGCGCGCCCGCGCGCCATGCAGAAGATGGTCTCCTGGCGGTTGTCGGCAATTCCAGCCGGGCGATGTAGGCGTGCAGCGCCTTGGCGAGTGCGTGGTGGAAGGGCTGGCGTGCTGCCTGCCGCCGCCCTCCTCGGCAGCCGGATCGCCAGCCGGCGCCGCGCGGCTGCAGGTGTCTCGCGTCAGCACCGTTGGCGGCTGTGAGGGGAGGACGAAGCGCGAACCGCCCCGGACCGGACGCCGGCCTTGCAGGGGTGAGTTTCCCATCCATATACCATCCAGATGGATGGTAGTGGCGATGAGCACAGTGCATGAGTTGCGGCCCAAGGCGGCCGCCGACAGCGAGAAGATCACGATCAATCTGGGCTATGTCGATCTCGGCCACATCGACCTGATGGTACAGGAAGGGTTCTACTCCAATCGGACGGACTTCATCCGCACCGCTATCCGCAACCAACTCGAGCGCCACGCCGACGTGGTCCGCCAGTCGGTGGCGCGGAAGACCCTCGACCTCGGCCTGCGCCACTACAGCCGTGCCGACCTGGAGGCGGCGCGCGACAGTGGTGCGCTGCTGCATATCAATGTGCTCGGGTTGGCGAGCATTGCCGCGGACGTGACGCCCGAGTTGGCCCGTGCGGCGATCGCCTCGGTCACGGTGCTAGGGGCGTTGCACACCAGCCCCGAGGTCAGGGCCGCCCTGGCTGACCGCACCCGCTGACCACGCCTCGCGTCCATCAAATCTACCGACGACGGAAGCCGATCCCGGTTCCGAACGGGGATGCCTGCCAGGATCCCCAGCCGAAAGTCATCGCCATGAAGCACATCCTGCCCGACGCCCTGCGTGATGCGACACGCCTTACACGGTCCGGCCGGCTCACCGAGGCCACGGCGGCCCTGCAACGCCTGCTTGGTGGCGAGGCGGCGCAGGGCCGCACAAACACGCCCACACCGTGCGACCCGCCAACCATCGAGGGCGTGGCCGAGGCGGTCGGCACGGCGGGCGCCCGGCGCGCGCCGCACGCGGGATCGGCCACGCCTTCGGCCCTCCGCGGTGTCCTCGACCAGATCGGTCATCCCGCGTTCCGGATGCCCGGCGGCGGACTGGCGCATCCGTCGTCGACCCAGGCGCCCATTGCCGTGGCAGAGGGCGCGCAATTTCTCAGCGCCACGTTCAGCAACCAGGCAGGCTGCCGTCCCTACAAGCTCTACGTGCCCAGCGGCTACCGCATGGAGCAGGCGCTTCCGCTCGTCGTCATGCTGCACGGCTGCACCCAGTCGCCCGACGACTTCGCGGCCGGCACGCGCATGAACGAGGCGGCCGAAGCCCATACCTGCCTCGTTGCCTACCCCGCGCAGACCAGTGCCGCGAACCTGCAGAAATGCTGGAACTGGTTCAATGCGAGCGATCAGCAGCGGAACGGCGGCGAGCCGTCGCTGATCGCGGGGATCACGGGCGCGATCATGCGCGAGTACGCCGTCGATCCGCAGCGCGTTTATGTCGCCGGATTGTCGGCCGGGGGCGCGGCAGCTTCGGTCATGGGCCACACGTACCCCGACCTGTATGCCGCCATCGGCGTGCATTCGGGCCTTGCCTGCGGGGCCGCCCATGACATGCCTTCGGCGTTCGCGGCCATGCAGAGGGGCAGCGACGGGATCGCGCGCTCCGGGAGGTCGCCTCGGATCGTGCCGGCCATTGTCTTCCACGGCGACCGCGACCCCACGGTCCACCCACGCAACAGCGATGCGGTTGTGGCGCAGACGGCGCAGACGGCGAGGTTCGCGACGCATACCGAGGACGGCCGGGTTCCCGGTGGCTACGCTTACCGCCGCACACTGCATGCCGACGCAGACGGGCAGACGATCGTGGAACACTGGCTTGTCCGCGGCGCCGGCCACGCGTGGTTCGGCGGCAGCCCCGCGGGTTCCTACACCGACCCGGGTGGACCGGATGCCACACGGGAAATGCTGCGCTTCTTCCTGGAGCACCCGCATCCCACGGCAGTGCGGGGTGTCTGACCATCACCCTGGGCGTACCGGCCATCATGGACCGGGAATTCGTCCCGACGCACGCCAGACTTACACGGTCGGGATATCGGCGTCCTTCTCAGGGCTGGCGAGAAGGCGTCGCAGCGCCGCGTATTCCGGGCCGGAGCCGTCAACGCGCAAGAACGCGTCGACATCGGTCTCCGTGATACGCCCACCCGATGACACGTTAGGCTCATGCCGGACGAACTGCCGTCCGGAGGCGGGATCGCCGATCAGCAGCCAGCGATCGCCGTTCGAGCTGCGGTAGATTTCTTTGGCTGAAAGGGGCATCACCGTTGCTCTTGCTGGTTACCGCCTTCCAATTACCTACATTTTGAGCTGTGGCCGGTGCACTGGGTGAGATGAGCTGAGGCGGACGGGCTGCGTATTGGTGCATGGTGCCATGGAGTGGGGCAGCAATGCAGGCGGCGAGCGACCCGTGGTGGGACCACGAACTGGCTGGATGCACTTTCGCGGACGCTCGGCTGGGCCGACGGCTACGCGCGCTCGTCGAGAGGATGAGCGCCGCCATCGGGGCGAGCCTGCCGTTGGCCTGTCAGGACTGGGCCGGGACGAAGGCGGCCTATCGCTTCTTTGCCAATGACCGGGTTGATGAGGAGCAG
>NZ_DASSES010000162.1:0-20446 GCF_035695185.1 Frateuria sp. | reverse complement strand
CGGAAAGCCCCGTCCGGCGCGGTGGAGTCGTGCTGGACGTGGATCACCGGCCTGCCGGCGGTGCGCCAGGCGGCCAGCAGGCGGGCTATGTTGGCCTCGGCCTGGGGATTGTTGCGCTCGCCCCAGCGGGGGTCGTGGAAGCCCTCCTGGACGTCGATCACGAGCAGGGCGGTGTTGGCGGGCAGTTGCATTGGTGCGGGTCCGGGCAGGCCGCGGTTGCGGCGGGGAGGCGCAGCTTGCCGGTGGCCTGCGGGCGCTCCAAAATGCCGATCGGGTCATCGCCAGGGCCGATGGGTGGCAACGCAACTCGAACTCAGGCACTTCGCCGCGCTTGCAGCGCTTGCCGATGCCGGCGGGGTCGGCAAGGCGGCGCGACAGCTGGGCGTGGCGCAGTCGACGCTGTCCGAGACCCTGCTCTCGCTCGAACGCGCGCTCGGCCAACCCGTGCTCGAACGCAGCCCCGGCGCCACCGCCACGCTGACCGGGGTGGCCCGGCGGCTGTTGCCGCATGCGCGTGCCATCCTGCAGGCGACCGAGCGGGCCCGTGCCGACGCGCTGGCCACGCCCACGCGTCTGCGGATCGGCACGGTCGAGTCGGTGGGCTCCCATCTGCTGCCGGCCGCACTGGAGGCCTGCCATGCGAGCCACCCGGGGCTGGAGATCCAGGTCAGCGTCGGCCTGTGCGAAGCGTTGAAGGCGTCCTTCGCGCGCGGCCAGGCCGACTTGCTGCTGACCCTGGAAACACCGCGGGCGCGCGCCGAGGGCCGGGCGCATGCGGTGCCGCTGGTGTTGCTGCGCGGCGGCCAGGCCCCGCGCGCGGCGACGGATGCGGGGGTGCTGCTGGTCCCCGATCCGGAGGGTGCCCTGCACGGGGCGGCATCGCAGTGGATCCGTCGGCAGGCGCTCCCCCTGCGGCTGGTCTCCACCGGCACGCTCGATGGCGTGCGCCGCGGGCTGGCGGACGGCTCCGCGTGGGGGTTGTTGCCGCGTCACGCGGTACTGGACGACCTGCACCGCGGGCGCCTGCACCCGGTCGAGCCGTCGCGTCCGCTACCCATGCTGGAGCTGCGCGCGCGCGTGCGCCGCGGCGTGCCCGCGCCGCTGCGCACGGCCCTGGAGCAGTTGATCGAGGCGATCGGCCGGCAACTGGACGCCGCCGCGTAGTACGCGCGCCTTGCCGGCCGCCGATCGGCCGGCGCACGGGCCGCCGGCTTTACGACGCGTCGCGGTACCGGCCGCGCTTGGCGTCGAGCATCAGCAGGTCCGCCTCGCGGTAGGCCTCGCCCAGGTCGCGATCGGGGCCACGCCAGCTGTAGCCCAGGGTGGCGGCGACCCCGGCGGAGCGCAGGGCCTGCTCGATACGTGCGGCCTGGCGGGCCAGTTCGATTGGACCCACGTCCAGCACCAGCACCACGAACTCGTCGCCGCCCAGGCGCGCCACCACGTCGACTGCGCGCACGGCGCGTCGGATTTCGGTCGCGGCGCGCCGGATGAGCTCGTCGCCCGCGGCGTGGCCCTGGCTGTCGTTGGTCTGCTTGAGGTGGTCCAGGTCGACCACCACCACGCCGGCGGTGGTGTGTTCGTCGCGGCAGCGCTGCTCCTCCAGCGCGAGCAGTTCCCGCCAGCCGCGGCGGTTGAAGATGCCGGTCATCTGGTCGGTCATCGCCTCCAGTTCCGCGCGCTCGGCACGACGCCGGGTCTCCTTCAGGTCGACGTCGTGGCACCACAGCGTGGCGAGCATCTGCGCGCACAGCTTCACCACCGGCAACCAGCGTTCGACGTCCACCGGCACCGGCCGCGGATCGATCCCGCACAGGGTTCCGACCGCGCCGTGGTCGAGCTGCGCCGGCACGCCGAGGTAGGCACCGATGCCGCGCTGGGCGATCGGCGCGTCGGCGTAGGGCGCGTGGGCGCCGACGTCGGGCACCACGCATGGTCCGCCATGCACCATGCGCGAGCAAATCGAATCGGCCCAGCGCAGCGCGTCGCCGTTGCGCACGCCGTAGCACGCGTCCGAGGCCGCCAGCACCAGCCAGTCGCCACCGTCGACACGGGTGAAGTACCAGGCGCCCACGCCGGTGCGTTCACGCAGCATGCCGAGGCAGGCCTGGGCGGCCTCGCGGAAGCCGCCGAAGGCGGGCAGCGGCGGGGGTGAAGTGGTTTGGCGAGGCGAGCTCATGGGCGGGAGGACGGCGGGACCAATCGGAGAGGCGGGCTTGCAGACGCCTGCCACGATGGTGCCAGCGTGCCAATGAATCGCCCCTACGCGCGGGGAAGCAGGTTCCATGCCATCCAACCATTCACCAGGGTGCCAGCAGCGGCGCGCGCGTCAGCACGTCGGCCAGCGAGAGCGCGATCATCACCGCCAGCCAGGCAAACCCCACGCCGGCGACGATGCGCAGCAGCGCGTTGTCGGTTTTCAGGCGCATGAAGATGGTCAGCACGAGCAGCGCCTTGGCCATCGCGATACCCAGGTTGGCCACGGTATTGAACGGCCCGAGCTTCAGCATCGCGCTGCCCGCGCTCAGCGCCAGCAACGCCAGCAGCGCGAGCAGCGTCCACAGGTTGCCCGCCAGCGACGGTGGCCGCGGGCCGCTGCGGTGGGTGCGCACCGGACGGTCGGCGGAACGGTTCATCCGGCCCTCCCGACCAGGTAGATCACCGGGTAGACGAAGATCCACACGATGTCGACCAGATGCCAGTACAGCGCGGTCAGCTCCAGCGGCGTGTGGTAGTCGGGGTCGAACGCGCGGTGCCAGGTGCGCCAGGCCATCGCCAGCATCAGGGCCACGCCGACGGCGACGTGGATGCTGTGGAAGCCGGTGATGAAGTAGTACAGGCAGTAGAAGACCTCTATGCCGCGGGCGTAGATGCCCTGCTGGGTGTAGTGGATGCCCGGGATCAGCCCTTCGCCGTATTCGGCGTAGTACTCGAAGCCGTGCATCACCAGGAAGCTGGTGCCCAGCAGCGCGGCGAGGCCGAGCAGGGCGACAGCCATGCGCCGGCCACCCAGCTGCACCTCGCGCACGGACAGGGCGACCGCACAGCTGCTGGTCAGCAGCACCGCGGTCTCGATCGTGCCCAGCAGCATGTCGGTATGCCGGCTGGCTGCGGCGAACGCCTGCGGGAACAGCACGCGGCAGTAGGTGTAGCCGGCGAACAGCACGCCGAAGAACAGGATCTCGGTGGCCAGGAACGCCCACATGCCCAGCGTCGCGGCCTCGCGCTGCTGCACGGGGTCGTCGAACTGTTCGGGCACGGGATGGGCGTGGGCGTTCATCGGCGGTACGCGTAGGGGCCTTCGTCGACCTCGGGGGGCCGGTCGAAGTTGTGCAGCGGCGGCGGCGAACCGGTCCGCCACTCCAGGCCGGTCGCGTCCCACGGGTTGGGGCCCGCCCGCGCACCGTGGCGCAGCGACCAGGCGAGGTAGCCGAACGGCAGCAGGTAGGCCACGCCCAGGATCGTCGCGCCGGCCGAGGACAGCACGTTCCATACCTGGAACTGCGGCAGGTACTCGTGATAGCGCCGCGGCATGCCTTCCCAGCCGAGGATGTACTGCGGGAAGAAGGTCAGGTTGAAGCCGAAGAACATCAGGATCGCGGCAAAGCGCGCCCAGGCTTCGGAGTACAGCCGGCCGGTGATCTTCGGCCACCAGAAGTGGATGCCACCCAGGTAGGCCATCACCGCGCCACCGACCATGATGTAGTGGAAGTGCGCGACCACGAAGTAGGTGTCGGTGAGGCTCACGTCCAGCGCGGTGGCGGCCAGGAACAGACCGGTCAGCCCGCCCAGCATGAACAGGCCGACGAAGCCCAGCGCGTAGAGCATCGGCGCGTCGAAGCCGATGTCGCCCTTGTACAGCGTGGCGGTCCAGTTGAAGACCTTGATCGCCGAGGGCACGGCGATGATGAAGGAGAGGATCGAGAACACGATGCTCGCGTACATCGATTGTCCGGCCACGAACATGTGGTGGCCCCAGACCAGGAAGCCGACTACCGCGATGCCGATGATCGCGTACACCATGAACCGGTAGCCGAAGATGCGCCGGCGCGCCCCGGCGGTGATCAGCTCGCTGACCACGCCCATCGCCGGCAGGATCATGATGTACACCGCCGGGTGCGAGTAGAACCAGAAGAAATGCTGGAACAGGAGCGGGTCGCCGCCCAGCGCGGGGTCGAAGATGCCCACGCCGAACAACCGCTCCAGCGCGATGAGCGCCAGCGTCATCGCCAGCACCGGCGTGGCCAGGATCATCACCAGCGCCACCGCGTACATCGACCACACGAACAGCGGCAGGCGCATCCAGGTCATGCCCGGCGCACGCATGGTGTGCACGGTGACGATGAAGTTCAGGCCAGTGAAGATCGAGGAGAAGCCGACCACGAACACGCCGACGGCGACCAGGATCACGTGCGTGTTGGAGAACATCGTCGAGAACGGCGTGTAGAAGGTCCAGCCGGTGTCTACCCCGCCCAGCACCAGGCAGGCCAGGGTGAACAGGCCGCCGGCCATGTACAGGTACCAGCTGAACAGGTTCAGCCGCGGGAACGCCACGTCGCGCGCGCCGATCATCAGCGGCAGCAGGAAGTTGCCCAGCGTGGCCGGGATCGAGGGGATCAGGAAGAACCACACCATCACCACGCCGTGGAAGGTGAACGCCTTGTTGTAGGTCTCCGCGCTCATCAGGTCGCCGGCAGGCGTGACCAGCTCCCAGCGGATCAGCGCGGCGGCCAGGCCACCGAGGAAGAAGAAGAAGGTGATGCCGATGCCGTACAGCACGCCGATGCGCTTGTGGTCGTGGGTCAGCAGCCACGAGCGCAGGCCGAAGCCCTCTTCCAGATAACTGCGCGGCAGCCGCGGCTCAACGGTGCTCATCGGGGTCCTCCGCCGCGTGGGTGCGGGTCTTCAGGTACGCCACCAGGGCCAGCACGTCCTCCTCGCCGATGCGGCCCTCGAAGCTGGGCATGATCGGCGCGTAGCCGGCGGCGACCTGTTTCTTCGGCAGCAGGATCGAGTCGTGCAGGTAGCGCTCGTCGGCGCGCACCTGCGAACCGTCGGCCAGCGGCACGGTACGGCCGTAGAGGTCGTAGAGGTCGGGCGCGTGCACGCCCGACTGCGGATCGTGGCAACCGCTGCAGCCAAGCTGCCGGAACAGGTCGGCACCCTGCGCCGCCAGGCCGGTGCCCTGGTGCGCGTGCAGCCAGCGCGCGTAGTCCGCCGGCGGCATCGCCACCACGCGCCCGCGCATGCGCGAGTGATCAGTGCCGCAGAACTCGGCGCAGAACAGGTCGTAGCTGCCCGCCTGCGTGGCGGTGAACCACAGCTGCGTGTAGCGGCCCGGCAGCACGTCCTGCTTCACCCGGAAGGCCGGCACGTAGAAGCTGTGGATCACGTCCTGCGAGGTCATCACCAGGCGGACCGGCTGGCCGACCGGCACGTGCAGCTGGTCGATCTCGCGCTGGCCGCCCGGGTGCTGCACTTTCCACATCCACTGCTTGGCGACCACGTAGACCGGCTGGGCGTCCTTGGGCGGGGTGCGCAAGCGGATCCACAGGTGCACGCTCCAGCCGAAGATCCCCATGAACAGGAAGAAGGGCACCAGCGTCCAGGTCAACTCCACGCCCAGGTGCTGCCGCGCCGGCGTGCGCACGGCGTCGGTGCCGCGGCGGTATTTCACGCAGAAGACGATCATCACCGTAAACACGCCCACGACCACCAGCGCACACAGCGCCAGCAGCGTGTCGAACAGATGGTCGACGTTCGGGGCGACGGTGGAGGCCTGCGGCAGCATCATGCGCGCCTCCTCCTGCGCAACCACAGCCACCCGCCGGCCAGCGCCAGCACGAAGGCCACGCCCAGGACCTGCATGGTGCGGCCGATCGCCAGGCTGTAGCGACCGGTGGTCGGATCGTAGCCGCAGCACAGCAGCACCAGGCGGTCGACCAGGCTGCCGAGCCCGCCGTGCGAGGCGTTCACCAGCGCCAGCCGCAGCGATGCCGGCGGCCAGGACACGCCGAAGAAATACTGCGCCACCTTGCCGTCGGGCGTGACCACGACCAGGCCGGCGGCATGGGCGTACTGGTGCAGGCGCTCGTCGTAGAAATAGCGGAAGCCGATCGCCCGGGCGAGCGCGCCGATGGCGGCCGGTTCGCCGGTGAGGAAGTGCCAGCGTGGCACGTGGGCGTCCGGGTGCCGGTGCGCGAGCATGGCCTGCGCGTGGCGGGCATCCGCGGGCGTCTCGGCCGGATCGATGCCGACGAACGCGACGGCGAAGTCGCGGCCCGGCCGCAGGTCCAGTCCGCCCAGCGTGTGCGCCATGCCGTTCAGCACCACGTCGCACAGGTTGGGGCAGCGGTAATAGCCCAGCGCCAGCAGGAGCGGCTTGCCCTCGGCCAGCGTGCGCAGGTCGACGGGCGCACCGTCGGCATCGACGAAGCGCGCGTCCATCGGGACCTCGGCGCCCAGCCGCTGGTCGAAGCCCGCGCGTTGGCTGAGGTCGGCCGGTGGCGGTGGCGCCCGCGTGGCCCGCGCGACCGGCATCAGCAGCACGAGCAGCCACACCACCGGCAGGAGCGCCCCCGGCGCGCGCCCGCGATGCAGGACCGGGCTGCGCGGCCGCACGCTCGGTGCCTTTCCAGGAATGAAGCCACGCGCGGTCATGGCGAAGGCTCCGTGGATGCGGCCGACGCGGGCGTGCCCTGCCCCGCGGCGATCAGCGCCATCGCCCGCGTGATCGGGATCCGGGCCACGGTGTGCGCCGGGTCCACCCATTGGTAGCTGTGCAGACGCGAACGCTGCAGCGCGCGCTCGGCGGCGATGTCCACGGCCGGATCCGGCTGCAGCCGCGGTTGCGGTGGGATCGGCCGCGCCGGCGCCGCGCCCGCGGTCAGCACCGGGCGTGCCCACACGTACACCAGCAGCACGATCGCCAGCAGGCTGAGCGCCAGGATCGCGGCCGCCCAGTGCAGCACGCCGGCCGCCACCGTGTAGGACTCGTGCGAATCCGGCTGCCGGCTCATGGCTCCAGCTCCAGCGCGGCGCGCCGGCGTGCGCCATAGCCCAGCCACCACAGCCCGCCGATGCCGATCCACGCCAGTGCGTCGCTCCAGGCCAGCGCGCGCTCGCGCAGGCCCGGCAGCACCAGCCAGGCGACGTAGCCGATCTGCGCGATGAACAGCCACAGGGCCACCCCGGCCAGCCATGCCACGCGCTGCTTGGCCTGGCGCGAAAGCAGCACGGCGAACGGCAGCACCAGGTGGAACAGCACCAGGAAAACGCCCAGCCAGCGCCAGCCGGACTGCACGCGGGGCAGGTACCAGACCGTTTCCGCCGGCAGGTCGGCGATCCACACCGTCAGGTAGTCCATGAAGGCCAGGTAGCCCCAGGCCAGTACCAGCACCATCAGGAGACTGCCCAGGTCGTTCAGCCGCCTGGCCGTCCAGGCCGAACCGCCCCGCGACATGCTGACCCCCACCGCCAGCCCCGCGGCGGCCAGCAGTTGCGCGCTGCCGACCAGGATGCCGAACGTGGTCGAGTGCCAGCGCGGCACCAGCGACATCACCCAGTCGACCGCCGCCACCGACACGGCCAGCGTGTAGAGCACCAGGCCACCGGCGGCGAACCGCCCGGCCGCGGGCGTGGCCAGCCGGCGGCGGATTCCGTGCGCCAGCCACAGCCACAACCCGAACACGATGACCGCGCGCACGAGGAAGAACGGGACGTTGAGCCACCAGCGCTGGTGTTCGAGGTTCGGATCGACCGCCCGGGCGTCGGCCCAGGGGAACAGTACCGTCGCGCCGGCCAGCACCGGCAGCAGCAGCACCGCCATCAGCGGCAGGCGCCGGCTGGCGGCGAGCAGCGCCGGGCGCAATGCGAGGCCCCAGTCGCCGCCGGTCAGCGCATGGATCAACAGCAGCCCGACGCTGCCCAGCGCCGGCGCCAGCCAGAACAGCCAGGCGAACAGGTAGGACAGCAGGACGGGACGCGGGGCGTGCAGGCCCAGCAGCAGGCAGCCGGCCAGCGCGAGCAGGCCGATCGCCGCGGCGATGCCTTCGCCGCGCGCGACCCGGGGCCACCGGCGGCTCATCGGTCCCCCGCGGGCAGGCGTGCGAGATCCTGGGGCGTGAGCCGGTCGCGTGGCGCGTGCTGGGAGAGCTGCAACGCGCGGATGTAGGCCACGATCGCCCAGCGGTCGCGGGGGGCGATGCGATCCGCATACGGGTACATCACGCCGTAGCCGTCGCTGATCACCTGGTAGAAGTGGCTGTCCGGCGCCCGGCGAAGGCGGTCGGTGTGGTAGCTCGGCGGCGCCGGGAAGCCGCGCCGGGCGATCATGCCGTCGCCGTCGCCCGCGCGGCCGTGGCAGGGCGCGCAGTAGATGTCGAAGCGCTCCTGCCCGCGCTCCAGCAGCGCCAGGGTGAGCGGCAGCGGATTGGCGTAGCGGCGCTCCCCGACCTCGCCCTGCGCGAGGCTGCGGCCCTGCGCATCCAGCGGCAGTGCCGGACCGGGATCGGGCGGCAGTGTCATGTGCCCACGGCGGCCGCTGGCCGTGTCGGCAGCCGCGCCTTGGGCCATCGGCACGCTGCCCGGTGGCGGGGTGCGGGCGCTGTTGCCGTCGGCGAACAGCGGGCTGGGGGCCAACGGCTTGTACTTGGGCTGGGCGTACATGTCGTGCATGGCCTGTTCGCAGCCGGTGAGCGCGAACACAGCGACCAGCAGCACCAGGAACCGCAGCCCCCTCCCCTGCGTGCCGGGGAGGGTTGGGGAGGGGTTGTCCCGCGCGGGCGCGCAGCACCCCCTCCCAGCCTCCCCCTGCACGCAGGGGGAGGAGCCATGTCGCGCGGGTGTGAGGTAACGCGTCATGGCCCCACCCGGTCGATGGTGACCGGCGCCAGCCGCGCGAGGTCATCGTGTGCCCGTGCCGCGTCGAAGCACGGGTCGTCCGCGCGCAGCCAGACGAAGAAGCCGTCGCGGCTGGCCGCCTCGAAGCCCGGCACGCCGAACAGCGGATGGTTGAGCCGCGGCAGGCCATTGGCGAAGAACATGCCTGCGATGCCGAACAGCGCGGCGAACAGGATGGTCATCTCCAGCGCGGCGGGGATGAAGGCCGGCCAGCTCGCGTTGGGCCGCCCGCCGACGTTGATCGGGTAGTCGATCACCGAGGCGTACCACTGGAGAAAGAGCGTGCCGAAGCCCCCGGCCAGCCCACCAAGCAACACCAGCAACGGGATGCGGTTGCGCATCGGCCCCAATGCCTGGGTCAGGCCTTCGACCGGGTAAGGCGTATAGGCCTCCAGTTGCGTATAGCCGCGGCCACGCAGTTCGTGCACCGCCAGCAGCAGCGCGCCGGCATCCTCGAAGCGGGCCAACCAGCCCTGTTCGTTCGCCGTGTTCATGCAGCCTCCCGGTCCAGCCGCGCACGCAGCTTGCGCAGCTCGAACATCGGCAGCATCGGCAGCAGCCGCACGAACAGCAGAAACAGCAGCAAGAACAGTCCGATCGAGCCAGCCAGGAAGGTGATGTCCCAGAAGGTCGGATAGAACATGCCCCAGCTGGACGGCAGGAAGTCGTGGTACAGGCTGCCGACGATCAGTTCGAAGCGCTCGAACCACATGCCGATCAGTACCAGCAGGGCGATCACGAACAGCGCGGCGTGGTTGCGCCGCACGCGCGCGGACCAGAGCGCCTGGATCGCCACCACGTTGCAGCCGATGATCGTCCAGTACACCCAGGCATAGGCGCCGGTCAGTTCCTGCATGGCATGCGCGACCTCGTAGCGGTCGCCGCTGTAGAAGGCGTTGAACAGCTCCGAGGCGTAGCTGTAGTCGACGAACAGGCCCGCCGCCAGCATCAGCTTGGCCAGGTTGGCGATGTGTCGCTCGGTGATGAAGTCGCCCAGATCGAAGAAGCGGCGCAGCGGCAGGCCCAGCACCAGCGCCATGCCGAAGCCGGAGAACAGCGCACCGGCGACGAAGAACGGCGGGAAGATGGTCGAATGCCAGCCCGGCAGCAGGCCTTCGGAGAAATCCAGCGCGACCATCGAGTGCACCGAGAACACCAGCGGCACGGCCATCGCCGCCAGCAACAGGTTGAGCGTCTCGAAGCGCTGCCAGTGCCGCGCCTCGCCGCGCCAACCGGCCGCCAGCAGTCCGTAGAAGATCTGCTTGCCGCGCGTGCGGGCGCGGTCGCGCAGCGTGGCCAGGTCGGGGATCAGGCCGACGTAGAAGTACAGGACCGAGACGAGCAGGTAGGCCACGATCGCGGAGAAGTCCCAGAACAGCGAACTGCGCCACTGCGGCCACACGCCCATGCGGTCCGGGTAGGGCGCCAGCCAGTAGAAGAACCACGGCCGGCCCAGGTGCAGGATCGGGAAGATGCCGGACACCGAGACCGCGAACACGGTCATTGCCTCGGCATAGCGGTTGAGCGCGTTGCGCCAGCCCTGGCGCGCCAGGTACAGGCCGCCGGAGATGAAGGTGCCGGCCATGCCGATGGCGATCCACCAGACGTAATCGGCGATGGCGAAGGCCCAGGCCACCGGGACGTCCAGGCCCCAGATCCCCACGCCCCGGGCCAGCAGCCAGACGATGCCGGCGCCGAGCCAGGCAGTGAGTACGAACGACAGCGCGAAGGCGAGCAGCCACAGCCGGCCGGTCGGGCGCTCGAGCACGATGTCGCTCACCTTGTCGGTGATCGAGGCGTGGGTTTCGCGGGGGGCGAGCAACGGGGCCGTCATGCAGATGCCCCCACGCCCGCCGACATGGCGCCCTCTCCCCGCCGGGGAGAGGGCTGGGGTGAGGGGGCAAGGCTTGCGGGGAGACTTGTTCGCAGCCATGCGCCCGAAAAAAAGCCACGCAGAAAACCGACGTTCCGGGCGAGCCCCGGCCCCTCACCCCAACCCTCTCCCCGGCGGGGAGAGGGAGCGACGCCCAGGCAAGCGTGGGGGAGCGCGCTCATGCGTCGTCCTCCAGCGCGGGATGCGGATTGCGGATCGCGGCCAGGTAGGTGGTGCGCGGACGCGTGTTGAGCTCTTCCAGCAAGGTGTAGTTCCGCGGCGAGGCCTTCTGCCGGCTGACCGCGCTGGCCGGGTCCTGCTGGTCGCCGAACACGATCGCCCGGGTCGGGCACACGGCCTGGCAGGCGGTCAGCACCTCGCCGTCGGCGATGCGGCGGCCTTCGCGGTCGGCGGCGATGTGCGCGGTCTCGATGCGCTGGATGCAATAGGTGCACTTCTCCATGACACCGCGGTTGCGTACCGAGACGTCCGGATTGCGCTGTGCCTTCAGCGTTTCGGTGGAGAGGTCGCTGTACTGCAGGAAATTGAAGCGGCGCACCTTGTACGGGCAGTTGTTGGAACAGAAGCGCGTGCCCACGCAGCGGTTGTAGACCTGCACGTTGAGGCCCTCGGCATCGTGCACGGTGGCGCCGACCGGGCAGACCAGCTCGCACGGCGCGTGCTCGCAGTGCATGCACGGGACCGGCTGGTGGTGGATGCGCGGGGCGCGCGCGTCGCCCTCGTAGTAGCGGTCGACCCGGATCCAGTGCATCTCGCGGCCGCGCGCGACTTCCTCCGCGCCGACCACGGGAATGTTGTTCTCCGCCTGGCAGGCGATGGTGCAGGCGCCACAGCCGATGCAGGCGTTGAGGTCCACGCTCATCGCCCACGCGTACTGGCCGGGTGGGCGGTCCGGGTAGAGGCTGGGCGGAGGTTGCGCCTGCCCCTGGGCGAACGCCGGATCGTCGCGGTAGGTGTCCAGCGTGGCGGCGCGCACCGGCGCGCGGCCTTCCATCGCGTGGTGGCGCTGGGTGGTGGCGAGCGGGTAGCGCGCACCGGTGCGATTGACGCGCAGGCCCTCGCTGCGCCAGGGCGCGTCCCGGCGGCGCAGGGCGTAGGCGTCGAAGCCGAGGTGCCCGCCCACGCGGCCGGCGTGGCGGCGGCCGTAGCCGAGGTAGACGGTGACGCTGCGCGCCGCCTGGCCCGGCATCACCCATACCGGCGCCTGGGCGTGGCGACCGTCGACGCGCAGTTCGAGCGCATCGCCATTCTTCAGGTCATGGGCAAGCGCGAGCTCCGGGCTGACCAGCGCCACGTTGCTCCAGGTCAGCGTGGTCAGCGGCTTGGGCAACTCCTGCAGCCAGCCGTTGTTGGCGTAGCGGCCGTCCCACACGGTCGGGTCGGGGGCGAACAGCAGCTCGAGGCCTGCCTCGTCCGCGCGCGCCGGGAGTCGTGCCAGGAAACCGCGGTCGACCCGCCGATGCTGCGACGGGGGCGCGCTGTGCGGGATCACGCCGCCCTGCAGGAGGGCCGTCCATGCGCCGGCATCGGCTTGCCAGGTGGCCTGCACGCGCGCACGCGGGCTCTGCAGGTCACCCAGGAACAGCGCCAGCAGCTCGTGCGCACTGCGGCTGTCATAGAGCGGCGCGATCACCGGCTGCACCACGCTGGCCGTGCCGTCGGCGGCGCGCAGGTCCGACCACGCTTCCAGCGCGTGCGTTTGCGGCAGGTGCCACCGGCAGGCGCGCCCGGTCTCGTCGCGATAGAGGCCCAAGTGAATCGAGTGCGGCACCTTGGCCAGGGACTCCGCGAACGCCGCATCCACCGGCGTGGCATACGCCGGATTGCCGTCGAGCACCAGCAGCGTGTCCACGCGGCCGGCGGCCATCGCCCCGGTGAGCTCGTGCAGGCCCTGCGCCGAGGACTCCCACGGTTCCGGCGGCGCGTAGTACTCCACCGTGTGGTCGACGTTGCCCAGCGCCTCGTTGAGCAGGTGCGCGAGCGCATGCACCCACGGCGGCTGCGTGCGCCCGGCCAGCACCAGCGAACTGCCGTGCTGCGCATCCAGGTCCCGCGCCAGTGCCCGCAGGCGGCGCGCCGACATGCCGCTCGACTGGCTGGCGCGCACGTCCGGCACGCCGAGCAGTTCGCCGAGCTCCAGCGCGAACATGCCGATGTGCGCGGACCCCAGCGCCCAGCGGTGGTCGGCCTTGGCGCCGGTGAGCGTCGGCGAGGCTTCCACCACGTACAGCCGGCTGAAGGCGTCCGACTGCGGATCACGCCCGGTGGCGAAATCGGCCGCGTGGCGCAGCATGCCGGGCATCGCGCCGAGGAAGTCGGCCTCCAGGGCGAGGATCACGCGGGCCCGGTCGAAGTGGTAGCGCGCGCGCAACGGTTCGCCGAAGGCCAGCCGGGCGCCGGCCAGCGCATGGTCGTCGTCGACCGCTTCGTACTGGTGCCAGTGCGCGCCGGGAAACCGTGCGAGCCAGGCCTCGCGCTGCGCCGCCAGCGTGGGGGAATCGAGCCGCCCGCTCAGCACGTGCAGGCCGCGGCCGTCATGGGCGAAGCGCCTGGTGAGCGTGCGGACCTCGTCGGCAAAGGCATCCCAGCTGGACGCCAGCCCGTCACGGAGCGGCGCCTGCGAGCGGTCCGGGTCCCACAACTCCAGCACCGCCGCCTGCATAGCCGGCGTGGTCGCGCCGAGGCTCGCCGGGTGCGCCGGGTTGCCCTCGATCTTGGTCGGCCGGCCCTGGTGGGCCTCGACCAGCACGCCGGCAACCTCGCCCGCGCAGGCCAGTGCGCTGGCGTAGAAGCGCGGCAGTTCCGGCGGCAGCTGGTCGGGCCGGCGCACCCACGGCACGATCTCCTCCTGCGGCGGGCGGCTGCAGGCGCCCAGGCCGGCCAGCGCGAGCGAGGCACCGAGCAGTTTGAGGAAGCCACGGCGGTCGAGCTGCGGTTCCAGCCGGGAGAGCTGCGGGAAGGCGTCGTGCAGGCGGCGGCGCCAGGCCGGCTGTTCGACCAGTTCTTCCAGTGCACGCCAGAAATGCGGACCGCGCGCGCCGGCCAGGCGCGCGCGCAGATCGTCGAGGGGCCCGCTCAGCGGTGGCATACCGAGCAGTCCGTCAGGCGCCGGGTGTCGATGCGGTAGCGCTTGATCAGCGCCAGACCGAGCTTTTCCTGGTCGTCGGCCTGCCATCCCATCGCGAATTCCTGCGCGCGCGGGCGCAGGTAGTTCTGCGGCGCGCGGTGGCAGTCCAGGCACCACTGCATCGACAGCGACCGGGTACGCATGGTCAGCGGCATGCGGTCGACGCGGCCATGGCAGCTCTCACAGCCGACGCCCTTGGCGACATGGATCGAATGGTCGAAGTAGACGAAGTCCGGCAGCTGGTGCACGCGCTGCCAGTGCAGGGCCACGCCACGCCGCCAGCTTTCGACCACGGGGCGGAGCATGGCCTGGTCGGTGTACAGCTGGGAGTGGCAGGTCATGCAGGTGGAGATCGGCGGCATGCCGGCGAAGGCGGAGGTCTCCACCGTGTCGTGGCAGTAGCGGCAGTCGATGCCGTCGTCGCCGACGTGATGCTTGTGACTGAAGGGCACCGGCTGCTCCACCGCCTCGCCGACGCGGTGCGGTTCGTTGGTCCATCCGCGCCACGCCAGCACCGCGGCGCTGGCCAGCACCAGCACGGCCAGCAGGGTGAGCTTGACGAACAGGCCGAAGCGCGGATGGAAGATCTGGGTCATCGCCCTCTCGTGGGGTTCCTTTCAAGCGAGCGTTCGCCGGCCACCATGGCAGGGACGGCGTGAAGCGCATGCGGCCGCGTTTTCCCATGACGGGGCGCAAAGCCGCGCCTTCGCCTCCTCTCCCCTCTCCGGAGTGAGCCCCGGGCTGCGCTTGTCGGAGGGAATTGAGGGGAGGGGCCACGCTTGCGCGACCCTCCACAAAAATCCTCCCCCGGCCCCTCATCCCGCCCTCTCCCGCGAGGGGGAGCAGAGCGAAGGCGAGCGAGCAACGCGTCAACCGCCCGGCGATTCGCGCAGGGTCTCGCGCAGGTCCCGCACGTGACCGGGGTCGACCGCCTCGGCGCGGTTGCCCCAGGCGTTGCGAATGTAGGTGGTGAGGTCGGCGATCTGTGCGTCGCTCAGGTGATCGGCAAAGCCCTGCATTGCCAGCCCGGTCGGCTCGGCGGTCGTCCGGGGAATGCTGGCGCCCTCGAGGATCACGCCGATCAGCGTGTCGGCGCTGGCCGCCTGCACGGCCGAGCTCTGGCGCAGCGGCGGGAACGCACCGATCTCGCCCTGGCCTTGCTTCAGGTGGCAGCCCTGGCAGTTGTCCAGGTAGAGCGCGGCGCCGCGGTCGAGGGTGTCCTTGTCGACACTGGCCACCGACGTGTCCTTCGGCGCCGGCAGGCTCTTGAGGTAGACGGCGATGGCCTCGAGGTCCGGCTTGCTCAGGTACTGCGTCGACTGCTCGATCACCTCGGCCATCGGTCCGGCTGCTGCGGTGCGACCGTTACGGCCGGTGCCCAGGTACTGGACGATGTCCTGCCCGGTCCAGCTGCCCAGGCCGTCACGGACGCTGCCGGCCAGGCTCGGCGCGTAGGCATTCTCGGCATGGCCGCCGGTGAACGGGTCGTCCATGTCGGTGGCGCCGGCGAAGTTCTTGTCGCTGTGGCAGGCGCCGCAGTGGCCGAGGCCCTGGACCAGGTAGGCGCCGCGGTTCCACTGCGCCGGGCGCTTCGGGTCGGGCTGGAAGCTGCCGGCATCGAAGTACATGCCGTTCCACAGCGCCATCAGGCCGCGCTGGTCCAGCGGCCAGGGCAGCGCGTTGCGGCGGTGGTCCTGGCGCACGGGCGCGCGCGTGTCCAGGTAGGCCTTGATCGCCAGCACGTCGTCGCGACTCAGGCGCGTGTACCAGGGGTAGGGAAAGGCCGGGTAGAGGTGCTCGCCCTCGCGGTCGATGCCCTCGTGCATGGCGCGGTAGAAGTCCTCGTCGGTCCAGCGGCCGATGCCGGTTTCCGGGTCGGGCGTGATGTTGCTCGAGTAGATCGTGCCAAACGGGGTCGGAATGGCGCGGTCGCCGGCAAACGGCTGGCCGCCCGGCGCCGTGTGGCAGGCCTCGCAGTCGCCCGCCCGGACCAGGTAGCGGCCGCGCGAGATCTCGCCCCAGGGCCCCGGGCTCATGCGCTCGCCGAGCTTGATCGCCGATGGGGCCGCCGGGTTGCGTTCGTGGCTGCAGGCGGCGCACAGCGCCAGCAGCCCGAGCAGGCAACCGGTGCCGACCACGCGCGCCCACGCGTTCATGCCGTCACCAGCGGGCCGGGGTTCTTCAGGTAGCGCTTCATCGCCGCGGCCGACCAGAAGGTCAGCGCGCCGACCGTGCCGGTCGGGTTGTAGCCGGCGTTCTGCGGGAACACGCTGGCTCCCATCACCCACAGGTTGGGCACGTCCCAGCTCTGCAGGTAGCGGTTGACCACCGAGGTCTTCGGGTCGTCGCCCATCACCGCGCCGCCGGTGTTGTGGGTGGTCTGGTAGGGCACGATCGAATAGGGCCCCTGGCGCTTCTTCTCATGGATGGTCGCGCCGGGGATCGCACGGCCGATCTGCGCGGCCTTGTCGGTGAGGAAGCCCGACATCTTCAGCTCGTTGGGCTGGAAGTCGAAGGTCAGGCGCAGCAGCGGGTTGCCGTAGACGTCGCGCCAGGTCGGGTCCAGGTCCAGGTAGCTGGAGCGGTAGCTCATCACGCTGCCGTGGGTGGCGATCGAGCAGGCGGTGAGGTAGTTCTCGCGCATCGCCTTCTTCCAGCCCGCGCCCCAGGTGGGCGCGTCCTTGGGCAGGTAGTGCTGCAGGATCGGCCGCCCGCCGGTCTGCCACAACGCGATGTAGCCGCCGCCGACGAAGCCGTGCGGGCCATGGTCGAAGTTGTCGCCGTTGAACTCGTCGATCGCCTGGCCCAGCGCGCCGGCGCCCATGAACGGGTTGAGCCGTTCCTTCTGGAACACGTCCACCGAGGAGGTGATCTGGTAGGCGTAGTTGCGCCCGACCACGCCGGTGTTGGAGACCGGGTCGTAGGGCTGGCCGATCTTCGATACCAGCAACAGGTGCACGTTGTGGTGGGCGAAGGCGCACAGCACCACCATCTGTGCCGGCTGCTCGATCTCGTTCCCGTCGACATCCACGTAGGTAACGCCGGTGGCGCGCTTGCCGGTCGGGTCGGTGTTGACTCGGGTGACCGCGCAGTGGGTCTTGAAGCGGAAGTTGTCCTTCTGCAGCAGCACCGGGAGGATGGTCGTCTGCGGGCTGGCCTTGGAGTAGTTGCCGCAGCCGAACCATTCGCAATAGCCGCAGTAGGTGCACTGGCCCATCTGCACGCCCAACGGGTTGCGGTAGGGGCGCGAGGCATTGGCGGCCGGGCACGGGAACGGCCTGAAGCCCACGTCGCGCGCGGCCTTGTCGAACAGCACGGTGGAGGCGCTGCGTTCCAGTGGCGGCAGCGGATAGCCGCGCTTGCGCGCGCCCTCGAAGGGATTGCCGCCGGCGACCAGCTGGCCATTGACGTTGCCGGCCTGGCCGGAGACGCCGCAGAGATATTCGAAGCGGTCGTAATGCGGCTCCAGGTCGTCATAGGTGACCCCCCAGTCCTGCAGGTTCATGTCCGCCGGCACGAAGCCCTTGCCGTAGCGCTGCTCGGTGTGCGTGCGGATCTGGAAGTCCTGCGGCAGGAAGCGCCAGCACTGCCCGTTCCAGTGCACACCCGCGCCACCGACGCCGGCGGCCGGCAGGAACGAGCCGAGGTGGCGCATCGGCAACGCGGTCTGGCCGGCGTTGTTGCGGAAGGTCATCGTTTCGCGCTCGGGCGCTTCGAAGATCTGCTTGCGCACCGCGTAGCGCAGCTCGTCCTGGATATGGTCGGTGGCGAAGTCCGGCACGGTGTCGCGCCACGCGCCGCGCTCGAGCGCCAGCACCTGCACGCCGGCGTCGGTCAGTTCCTGCGCGATGATCGAGGCGGTCCAGCCGAAGCCGACCAGCACCACGTCCACCGGCGGCATCCGCCGCGCCATCAGGACGCCTCCGGAGCATGCGCCAACGCCGCGTCCGGGGCGCGGCCGATCAGGCTCACGTAGGGCTGCTGGTAGGGTTTGCCGTATTCGCCGATCTCGCGCACGTAGTTGTAGCGGGGTCCGGGGAAGCCGATCAGCTTCCAGCCCGCGAAGTCGCGGTTGCCGCCATAGGCCGGATCGGCCAGGAAGCCTTCCTGGGTGTTCTGCCACAGCAGGTTGAAGAAGGTCTGGGAGGGCACGTCGCCCAGGTCGACCTTGCCGTCCTGCAGCGCGTGCAGCACGTCGTCCTGCCGGTCGGCGGTGAGCATGGCGAAGGGGTGCTGGTACTGCGCGCGACAGTGCCGGTCGATGCCGGCGATGGCCTGGCGATAGAGCTGCGCGGGCGTGTAGCGCAGCTGGTAGCCCTGGCCACTGATGCCGCGCGGCCACGGCCCCTGCATATACCAGCGCTCGGCGCGCCCGTACGGACCCGCCAGCTGCAGATCGAGGAAGGTGGGCACGCCGGCCTTGTCGGCACCGGGGCCGAGCGCATCGGTGGGAATCAACCGCGCGGTGGCGGCCTTGATGAAATCCATTTCCTCCGGCGCAAAATAGGCGTTCGAGGTGCCGCCGTGCGCACTGGTGCCATTGCCTCCGCAGGCGCACAGCACCATGCCGGCGGGTAGCGCCACGCCGACGAGCCTCAGGAAATCCCGTCGTGCCGCATCGTGGTCCACCACCGCATCTCCCTCGTCGCCGAAAGGACGAGCCTAGGCAGCCGACGGTGAAGGGCCGGCGTCAACCGGGTGAAGATCGGGTGGCCGCACGGCGCAATATTTTGCGTTTCTGATCAACAACTTGAGCTGCGTCGCGATATCGATGGGACCGTTGACGGCGGGGCAACGATTTCCTAAGGGTTGCGATAGCAGCCTGCGCAACGTGGCTGCGTTGCACGAGCAGTGAACATTTGTGAACCACGGACCGAAGATCGCATGCTTAATGCTTGACGCAGCAATGCTTTAGCCTGCACGCTTCCGTCACTTGTGTGTGGTCAGGATTCACGGTTCTGGCCGTGCGAGCGTGTGGGAGGGGTCATGTCGAAGGACAACCTTGTGTTGCTGGTGGAAGACGACTCGGACACGCGCGAAGTCATGGCGCTGCTGCTCGACGCGGCCGGCTACCAGGTGCTCTCCGCGCGCGACGCCAGTAGCGGCATCCGGCTGATGGACGAACAGCCGGGCATCGGGGTGATCGTCACCGACGTCAACATCGGTGGCGGCCAGGACGGCATCAGCATGACCGAGGAACTGCGCCGGCGCGGCTCGAACGCGGCGGTGGTGGTGATCTCGGGCGATCCGGAAGCCTCCAGCGAGCGGCTGGGTCCGACCGCGACGTTCCTGCCCAAGCCGTACGACCGCAAGGCCCTGCTGGCGGCGATTGCCGACGCGCGCGCCAAGAACGCCCGCGCCTGTGCCGTCGCCGACGGGGGCCGGCCGCCGTATCCCGGTTTATCTCGCTAGCCGCATGAGGTAGGTTCGGTTGAGGCTGGTCAGTCGGGAAGCGGTCGTGCTGCGACCGTCATCCTTTTGTCCGGGAAATGCATGCCGATGACACCGTCATGGACGGCCGTGGCGCGGTGCTTGCTGTGCAAGGACGGTGGCATGGATACGAGCGGGTCCAATTCCTACCAGTTGCTGGTGCAGTCCATCCTGGACTACGCCATCTTCATGGTCGATCCACAGGGCCGTATCCGCAGCTGGAACGCCGGCGCCGAGCAGGTCCATGGCTATCGCGCCCCCGACATCGTCGGTCGCGCCTTCGCCCTGCTGCATACCGAGGAAGAGCGTGCCGGCGGCCGCCCGGAGCTGATCCTGCACATGGCCGCCGCCCATGGCCGCTTCCAGGAGGAGGCCCAACGGCTGCGCCGCGACGGCAGCCGCTTCTGGGCACACGTGGTGTGCGACGCGGTGCGCGACGAACAGGGTCACCTGCTCGGCTTCGCCATGGTCACCCGCGACATCACCGAGCGGCGCCTGACCGAACAGCGCCTGCGCGAGGTGGAGCGGCGCTTCCGCCTGTTCGTCGACGGCGTCACCGACTGCGCCATCTGCATGCTCGACGCCGAAGGCGTGGTCACCGACTGGAACACCGGCGCCGAGCGCATCAAGGGCTACCCCGCCGCCGAGATCATCGGACGACCGCTGTCGCAGTTCTTCGTCAACCCGCTGGTGGCACAGACCGCGATGACCATCGCCAGCGAGAGCGGCCGGTACGACGTGGTGGACTGGCAGGTGCGCAAGGACGGCTCGCGCTTCATGGCCGAGATCGCGATCGACGCGATCCGCGACAGCGACGGGCAGCTGCTGGGTTTCGCCAAGATCACCCGCGACATCACCGCGCGCGTGGAGGCCGAGCGGCACCTGGAGGAGACCCGCGCGCAGCTGTTCCAGTCGCAGAAGATCGAGGCGCTCGGCCAGCTCACCGGCGGCATGGCGCACGACTTCAACAACCTGCTGCAGGGCATCATCGGCTCGCTCGAAGTGGTCGAGATGCGCCTGGCCAGCGGTCGCCAGGACGTGGGTCGCTTCCTCGGCAACGCGCTGGATTCGGCCAAGCGCGCCGCCACGCTCAC
>NZ_DASSES010000161.1:0-36624 GCF_035695185.1 Frateuria sp. | reverse complement strand
CCGGACGCCCCGCGCGTGCTCATCGCCAACTCCAACCTGGTGCCGGCCTGGGCCAACTGGGAGCACTTCAACGAGCTCGATAGGAAGGGCCTGATGATGTACGGCCAGATGACGGCCGGCAGCTGGATCTACATCGGCTCGCAGGGCATCGTGCAGGGCACCTACGAGACCTTCGTCGAGATGGGCCGCCAGCACTACAACGGCAGCCTCAAGGGCAAGTGGATCCTCACCGCGGGCTTAGGCGGCATGGGCGGCGCGCAGCCGCTGGCCGCCAGCCTGGCCGGCGCCTGCTCGCTCACCATCGAATGCCAGCAGAGCCGCATCGACTTCCGCCTGAAGACCCGCTACGTCGACGAGCAGGCCACCGACCTGGACGACGCGCTGGCGCGCATCGAGAAGTACACCCAGGCGGGCGAAGCCAAATCCATCGCGCTGCTGGGCAACGCCGCCGAAGTGCTGCCCGAGCTGGTGCGCCGCGGCCTGCGGCCCGACGCCGTCACCGACCAGACCAGCGCGCACGACCCGGTCAACGGCTACCTGCCGCTCGGCTGGACGGTGGAAGAGTGGTTCGAGCGCCGCAAGAGCGATCCCAACGGCACCCGCGACGCCGCCAAGCGCTCGATGAAGCAGCACGTCGAAGCCATGCTCGCCTTCCATGCGCAAGGCATCCCCACCTTCGACTACGGCAACAACATCCGGCAGATGGCCAAGGATGAGGGCTGCGAGAACGCCTTCGCCTTTCCGGGGTTCGTGCCGGCCTTCGTGCGGCCGCTGTTCTGCCGGGGTGTCGGGCCGTTCCGCTGGGTCGCGCTCTCCGGCGACCCGGAGGACATCTACAAGACCGACCAGAAGGTCAAGGAGCTGATCCCGGACGACAAGCACCTGCACAACTGGCTGGACATGGCGAAGGAGCGGATCAGCTTCCAGGGGTTGCCGGCGCGGATTTGCTGGGTGGGGTTGGGGCAGCGGGACAAGCTTGGGCTGGCGTTCAATGAGATGGTGCGGAAGGGGGAGTTGAAGGCGCCTGTCGTTATTGGTCGGGATCATCTGGATTCGGGGTCGGTGGCGAGTCCGAACCGGGAAACCGAGGCGATGAAGGATGGGAGCGATGCGGTGTCGGATTGGCCGTTGTTGAATGCGATGCTCAATGTGGCCGGTGGGGCGACTTGGGTGTCGCTGCATCATGGTGGGGGTGTGGGGATGGGGTATAGCCAGCACTCGGGGGTGGTGATTGTTTGTGATGGGAGTGAGGCGGCGGATAAGCGGATTGCTCGGGTGTTGTGGAATGATCCGGGGACCGGGGTAATGCGACATGCGGATGCGGGTTACGAGGCCGCTAAAGAGTGTGCGCGGGAGCAGGGGATAAATGTCCCAATGCTGTGAACAGCAAGACGGACTGGGCGCTGTCATGGAGGCCATTCTCTCTTCCGTTGTTCCCAAATGCTAAGTCTTGTATGTTCCATCTCCGCTCGACCAACGGGACTTAGCGGCGGCAGTCCACTTAGAGACGGGCGGCACAATGGGCTCCCACCCAGCTCGGACGGCCCGTTAGGGCCGTCTGGCATAGCAGAAAAAACCACGTACATTTGAGGGAAAATATGTACTTGTCCGGATTGAGGTTGAGCAACTACAAGTCTTTCAAAGAGGCTGACTTTAAATTTTCAAAGATAACTCTTTTGTTAGGCCCCAATAGCGGCGGCAAGACGTCCGTTCTCGCATCTATACTTTCGTGTTTGCAGTCGCCCCAGTTTCCAGCATATTTTTTGCCCAACGGAAGTTTGGTGGAAACGGGCGACTTTCGTGAGATCGTTAAATCGCATCGCGTGGCCAGCAACATTTCAATTGATCTCAACTTTACAAATAAGTGGGCAAAAGTATCGACTGCGCCCGTGAAGCTTGGAGGGGTTTACGAAAGGGATGCTAAAACTAGCATGCCGCGAATGGTTTCCGCTAGCGTCAAGAATAAGGATATCGCATGGTCGATATCTAAGGCGAAGGATAAATACACTCTGAAGTGGTCTTACAAGCCGCTCGGCGCCTCTTCCAACTTTGTTAAAAAGTTTCCTGAGATGGCGCGCGCGTTTGAGTCGGTATTTTATGCGGCGGCTCAGATAAAGACCGCAGTGCCTGAGCCCGGTGCCAAGGTCAAGAAAATCTCAGTTGCCTCCGTTGCAAAAGAGGCTGAACAGCACATGGTTGGGGATGTTCCTTCTGAGGGCGAGCATCAAGCTAGTAATTTATCCACAATCTTTGATTTTGACCCCAAGGAGCAAAGAATTAGCAACTTTTGGGCCTTGACGGCGCTTAAGGCTTCGAAGGATATAGTGTCTGATTTCTTAAAGACATTTGTTTATATCGGGTCATACCGCATTCCTCCTCAACGGACCTACTATCACTTGGTTGGACCGGACCTAAAAGTCGGCGTATGCGGACAGAATGCTATCGAGCAAGTTTTGGCTTGGGAAAACGCAAAAAGCGATAAGCTTCCACAGCTAGTTAAATCGCTGAAATCGATTGGTCTAGCAGCGAGTATCAAGGCGAACAAGTTAGCGGGCGGGCGGTTTGAGGTGACTGTAAAATCTCTGGGCAGTTCCGTGAGTTCGTCAATTGTCGACGTCGGATTTGGAATCAATCAATTTTTGCCGGTACTTGTAGCCGAATTGCAAACGAAAGACGGTTCTACCGTAGCGGTTTCCCAGCCGGAGACTCATCTCCATCCAAGCGTTCAGGCGGAGGTGGCCTCCCATTTTGTCAAAAACGTAAAGGATCGCGGGTTTTGCTACCTCGTAGAGACTCATTCCGAATATCTGATTAACCGCATCAGGCGTCACGTTGTTGCTGGCGATTTGGCGCCAGAAGATGTCGCGGTCTACTATTTGGAGCAGTCTAACTCTGGCGGTGTTATACACGACATCACCTTCGAAAAGACCGGAAGAATAGTTGGTGCTCCTCCGGGTTTTTTTACCACATATCAGGTTGACGTCATGAATATCGCCATCGGACGGTGAGTCAATGAAGGATATTTTTGTAGACGATTGCGTTGCAGTCAGACTGGAAAATCCAGTCGATGAGAAGCTGAAGTCTTTTCTCGAGTGGCTATGGAGGCATGGAACGTTAGTTGTAACGAATAAGATTCTCGTCGAGTACGGTGCAAGTCTGGATGCTGGGTCGAGCAATTTTTTTGTTATTCTAAATGAATGTATAAAGCATGAGCGGATTTTGAAGATCGACAATGATCAGCTGAAGGCGCTAAGGTTTTCAAAAAGAGTAGAGCGGTCATTGCTGTCAAACCGAAAGGACTGGTGGCACATTAAAGCAGTTCTTCTGTCGCCAAGAAAGTTGGCTTTGTCTTTCGACAATAACTTTTTACGCGACGTCAATGGATTTCCTGGCGCTGCGGCAAGAGCCTCAAGATCGCCAGATGATTTGCCATATAAGTAACCGTCAAATAAAAGTCTCGCAATGGAACGGGGTCACCATTTCTCCGCTGGGGTCAATAGGCACATAGCTCTCCCGCCGCGCGTGCTGCGGGTAGGGAATCCCGGTTGCTTAAGGCTCCGCTGTCCGCTGCGTTCGATCCAGCGCCAGGAGAAATTAAAGGGGACGTGGCTAATTAAATCTATCGGCTGCCTAGCTGGACGGGTCTGCTGTGTTGACTTAATTAGCCACGTCCCCTTTTGTTCCCGTTCACAGGGGAAGAGCGGGCGCAGGTCGCCCTTTATGTGAGACTTTCCGCCCAGGGTGGATTGCTGGCCGCTCCCGCGGTCATTGGATACATGGCTTACCTCCCGATTTCGGTTGCAACGGCAAAAAAGGGGGTCGGATTCATTTTTCTAAATGGACATGACTCACTAAGGCGTATTCGTGCGGATAAGGGGGATTAGGAATGCAGTTCTTCGCAAACGGGCTGACAGGAACCTATCTGAGGAACGTCCTGCCTGGGTCGGATGTCCAGGTCGAGTGGGTGAAAGCCGCCATTGCGTATGGTGATGACGAGCATAGCTTGCTGGAAGACTGTCTACGCAATCGCCGCAGGCTCGACATTTGGATGAGATACGACCATACCGTACCGGTGGCGCCCTCTCTCCTGCGACGCCTCTTACGCAGCGCAGACAGGAACGTTTTTTGCCGACTCGTGCCAGATGTTCTTCATTCGAAGGTTATCTGGTGGCGTGGCTATGGTGTTTATGTTGGGTCCGCAAACCTCACGGACAGAGCGTGGGTTTCCAACATCGAGTTCGGGGTGTTCTTGACGGAGTCTCAGCTTGAAGCTACGGGGGCGCTTGGTGAGATCGAGCACTTCTTTGAAGAACTCACTGCTTGCGATGCGACATTTGACCTTTCGGAAGCCATTATTGCGGAGCAGGAGGCGATTTTGAAGGCGAGGGATGCCCTAGTGGATGAAATGGAGAAGCAACTGATCCGGAAACGCTCAGTTCCTCGCTGGGGTGGGCCTACGTTTCTTAGCGATAAGAAGGCTGCGGTAGATCGCCAGAAGGAGGCTTTTATTAAAGAGTGGCGGGAGGGTGCCGCCATACTCCAGGATATCGCCCTGCGCGCGCCGAAGTATAAGCCAGCGTGGTTAAATTCCGATGTGCCTCCTGCCTGGCAAGCTGACCAATTTCTGCACGCGTACTACTACAATCGTGTGGTGGAAGGGACGTCCCATCCGTATGAAGACTCTCATCGGAGGAATTTCGCCAACCCAGCAAGCGCCACAGAGGAGGCACTGGTGTGGTGGTCCCAGTTGCCATCACCTCCGTCTGAGGAGGATGTGAATTGTCATGAGCGTGCGCCCCTCATTAAGGAATTGCTGGCGCCTAGTCGAATTGGTTCACTTGATTTGGGGGATTTCTCTGCGTTGTTTGAATCAAACCATTCCAGTCGCGATCATTACCGACGCATGACTGCCGAGCAGCTTAGGGTTGATGCAGATAGTTTGCCTGCCCGTCAGAGGAGTGAAGCTTTCGCTAAGTTGATGTGGGGTCAGAGGAATCGACGGGGTCAGTCTGTCGCGGAGTTGATCGCATTCGTTTTGGATGGCGGAAGTGCCGCAGATATGCCATCTCGTCTGTTCGATGCTTCTCGCTCTGCGGATTTGCAGTTTCCGCATCTTGGTCGCAACCAGCTCGCCGAGCTTGCTGGCTGGGCGCGGCCGGAAAAGTATTCGCCCCGAAACGGTCGCACTAGCAAAGCTCTACGGGCGCTCGGTCATAGCGTTAGGGTCTATTGAGAAAGCAGGCAAAGGCGGAAGAGCAAATAAAGGGGACGTGGCTAATTAAATTAGGGCGTCGTCTGGCAGGACGCCAGCTTAATCAGCCACGCCCGTTTCTAAGGGCGTTTCGCCCATGGCGATGTTCACCGCAATAACCAAGAAAAAGGGTACGGAGGCAATTAAATGAGCTAACGGGGCAGGTTAATTTATCTAGCCCGTGGAAGTGAGCCAACTAAAGGAACGCGGCTAATTAAGAAATGTTAATTGGCCACGTCCCCTTTTTTTTTATTCGTGGTGGAGCTGCGCTTCTTGCGTACTTCAAGCTCCCTGCGGAGCTGCTCCAGTTCTAGTTTTTTCTTCTCAAGCTCAACGTCCGCGTTTTCTTGATCGCGACGCTCTTTTCTCCAGGCAACTGCTGTTGAGAAGAAAAAGCCTCCGAGAGAGGTAAAGGAGGTCAGCAGCGAAGTCACGGAAATGATCGTGGACAGATTGGTCGATGTCCCGAGACCGGCCGGTTGTTCTTCATTCGGTGCACCCGTGGCGCTGGGCGACAATATGTGCCTCGCAAAGGTAGATGCGAGCAGGATGACGGATGAGATCAAGAAGATGAGCCCAAATCCCAGTCGATATCTTTTGATTTGTCTGAGCGTGCGAGCCATGACCGGTCCTCTGAGGTCGGGTCTGAGGAACTGGCGAAGTTCTCGCACGGGGCTGGTGATCCGACTGTCAAGACCAAATGGGAGCTCAGGTTCTTTTTCTAAAACAGAGGTCACCGTGCACTTTTAGGGCAGTATGCTCACGAGCAAGAGGAAAGCGACTAAGTTCGGCTGGGTCGGGACTAACCAGGCCCTGGACCTACTTTCTGGACGCCGAGGGAACGCTCTTGCCCAACACGTGTCGGATTTCGGCCATAACGGGGTCAGGTTCACTTATTACGGCTCGTAAGTGAATCTGATCCCGTCTTTGCTATTGCAATCGCGGTGACTGCGGCTTGGCAAGCGAGATGAAGCTGATTGTCAAACAATGGCTGCGTTGGTTGATGATCTGTTACCGTACCCGGACAATTAAGGAGAGAAAGATGGCCGTTTGCAGGGAATGGGCCCGTTGGCTTGCTCTGGTGGCAATGATGTCGCTGGCTGGCTGTGGCGGAGCTGGAGCCGAAAAGACGGCCCGCGCCGCACCCGAAGGTGCAAGTGCCACCGTAGTCCCTTCAGTAAGCAGAGAACCTGCTACAGACGCGCCTGCTCCGCCGCACGAATACAACGCCGAACAGGTTCGCCAATTTCTGAGCGCGGCGAAGTCCGCCGAGGCGATCAAGGATCCGATACTGCGCTGCATGGCTTACCCTGATCCGCCGGGAAGCCATTGGTCACGCGACACCACAACCGCCTATTGCCACTACCACCTGCAGCATGTGGTTTCCCTTGCCGAAATCGAGCGCCTCATCCGGAGTGGTCGTACGCGCGAGTTGGACCAGCAATTGCGCAGGGCACAAGCTCAGCAGGGCAGTCCAAACACGTACGGGTTGTTGGACGAGACCTACAAGCGGGATTTCAGCGCACCCACCGCAGACCTTCGAATGCTGCTTGATCGATGGAAGCGGGAATCGCCCCGAAGTGCTTTTGCGTTCGCGGCAAGCGGCTATGCCTACGTCGCGGAGGCCAGCAATGCACGGGGTAGGGACAGGATCAGAAACACCCCGCAAGCGCGCCTGCAAACGATGGATGCGCTGGTTGAGAAGTCCGAGGCCGACTTGCATCGAGCCATCGAACTCGACCCAAGCATTACTCCCGCCTATATAGCGCTATTAAGTGGTGCGAATATCGCGCGGGACGGCGCCTATCTCGAGAAAGTCGCGCAGCAGGCGGTGAAGGCGGTGCCGGATGATTATTCTGTCTATAGCTACCTGATGGTAGCTGTCGAACCGAAGTGGCACGGATCTTTGCAACTAATGAAACAAGTCGCGGCCCTTGCGCAAGAGCACGTCGAGGAGAACCCGCTGCTCCGGATCTTGCTCACCGAGGAGCCCTTTTATGCCGTCGACAACTGCCGGTGCAGCAGTGCCGCTCAGGTGAGCGCCTACCCGGCCGTATTCGATCAGCTGTCGACCTCCGCCCATCTTGCCAGGGCCGGGTTGGTAGCCAGGGACAATCCCGGGATGGCGCTGGTTTATTTGTCCGAGGCATTGCGGTTCGACCCAATGGCGCCGACGGCATGGAAGATGACAGCAGAGCGGTCCATGCGCCTCACCTTGGCGGGCGAGCCTCGCTGGGGGCTGGCCGAGGCCGACAAGGTGCTGGATGCCCACCCCGACTTCGCAGGCGCCGTTAAGGCGCGGGCGCTTGCCTTTGAGAAGCTCGGGAAAATTGGTCTGGCGGAGAGTGCACTCAAGCGAGCGGCAGCGCTCGATCCCACGGATATCTGGTCAGTTGCTGAACTCGGTGACTTGTATATATCAACCAACGAGCTAGACAAAGCGAAAAGCATTGCTGACCAACTGATACGTACCCACGCTGATGACCCGCGCGGTTGGGTGATGCGCGCGAGCGTTCAGAGCGTCCGGTATGAGCCTGGATTGCGTGAGACGCTGCATTACTTCATCGCACATTTCGGTAACGACCCGGCACTGCAAGCCACGGTTGCTCAAATGCGTGCGGCCCTCGCCGAGGAGGCCAAGGCGAATCGGGATGCCAAGTAGGAGAGTGGGGCCAGCGAAACCGGGGTCAGAGGCCCGGAAAAAAAGGGGGCGGAGGAAATTAAATCGGGATAATTGCCTCAGACCCCTTAGGTGGTGCTTAGCTTAATTAGCCATGTCCCCTTTACTGGATCGGTGCATTTGCGAGAGGAACTATGCGACGTCTTTTTTTGTTGGTTGGCGTGACGCTTTTGTCTGGCTGCGCAGTAAGCCCGGTGTTCTATCAATATCCTGGGTCACCGAGGCAGGCCTCCGATGAGGCCGTCATCTTTTTTCAGGACAGTGACGGCGTCTTGGTGAGAGACCTCGACGGCAAGGAACTGGCCAACCCCCTGACTACGTGGAATGGCGGATACGCGGCCGTCCGAGAGATTCATGTTCTGCCCGGCATCCATACGGTCTTGGGAAGCGTCTCGAGGGGGGGCGGGTTTGCGCCGTATGCTCTGAGAGAGGATTTCCAGGCGGGCCGCAGGTATCACCTCATGCCGGTACTCTACGGCTATTCATTGAAGGTCACTGTCATCGACACTACGGACACTCCAAGGGAATGAACACATGAAGATTCGTGCAGGATCGATTGCGACGCTGGTGGCTCTTCTCTGCACCGGCTGCCAGCCCACCATGACGAACAAGGGAACTTTTACAGCCTATTCGTCCGGGCAGCTTGTTGGGGACGCTCCTGCAACCCTGAAGCTCGGGCAGGATTACGGCCTGAGTATTTTCAAACTGGATGGCCAGTCCGTTGGATGCAAGAAATTCCTCCTCAGGTGCCCGGCGGAGATCCGCATGCTTCCCGGTAAACACGAAGTGGTGCTGCGGTTCATGAACCGCTTGGGACAGCGTGCGGACGTGTGCGTCTGGTTGACCGCCAAACCTGGCGGAGTCTATCTGGCCAAGTTCGTCCGGCCGGAGCACGACACGCTGCGTACATGGATCGAGGACCAGCACGCGGTGCATGTCGGCGGCATCTGTGGCTCGTATGACGAGCCGCTGGGCTAGTCCCATCGGGTGCAGGCAACAAACTGAGCCAGTTCCGCTTTCTCGGACGGTCTAATTAAGCACCTTTGGCCAGTCTCGAAAAAAAAGGGCGGAGGCGATTAAATCGCAATAATTACCTCGGGTCGGAGGTCAACGGTCAGCGGTCTAAGGCTTGGTTGCAATCAATTGAGAGAATGGAGGTGGCCAACCTACGCTAGCCGCATCGCTCGGGCTCTTGAACACTAATATGGAGTGGTGATGACTCGGTCTAATTTGCTCAACTAAAGGGACGCGGCTAATTAAGTAATGTTAATTGGCCACGTCCCCTTTTGCAGCCTATCCCACCACGATCGCCTGCGGCTCCAAGTACGCCTCCAGCCCGTAGTGGCTGTTCTCCCGCCCGATGCCCGACTGCTTGAACCCTCCGAACGGCGCCCTGGGTTCATGGGTGAGGGTATTGACCAGCACGCGGCCTGCCTCGATCTGCGAGGCCACGCGCGCGCCACGGGCGCTGTCGCCGGTGAGCACGTAGGCGTGCAGGCCATAGGGCGTGTCGTTGGCGATGGCGATGGCTTCGGCTTCGTCGCGGTAGGGAATGACGGTGAGCACCGGACCGAAGATCTCCTCGCGGGCGATCGTCATGTCGTTGCGCGCGTCGGTGAACACGGTGGGCTTGACCAGCCAGCCGCGGGTGATGCCCTCGGGACGGCCTTCGCCGCCGATCAGCACGCGGGCCCCCTCGTCGATGCCCCGACGGATGTAGCCCTGCACGCGCTGCCACTGCCTGGCGCTGACCATCGGGCCGATGGCGGTGGCAGGGTCGCGCGGATCGCCGGCGGGGGTAGCGCGGACCTGCTCGACGATGGCCGCCTCGCATTCGGCCAGTCGCGAGGCGGGCACCAGGATGCGCGTGCCGGCGATGCAGGCCTGCCCGCTGTTCATGAAGCCGGCGCTCACCGCCAGCGGCACGGCGGTGGCGAGGTCGGCGTCGTCCAGCACGAGGGTGGGCGATTTGCCGCCCAGCTCCAGGGTGACGCGCTTGAGCGTGTCCGCACTGCTGCGCGCGATGGCGCGTCCGACCGCACCGGAGCCGGTGAAGGAGATCTTGGCCACGTCCGGATGCGCGATGATCTGCGCGCCGACCACGTCGCCGCGTCCGTTGACGATGTTGGCCACGCCCGGCGGCAGGCCGGCTTCGTGCAAGGCTTCCATCACGATCTTCGTTTGCAGCGCGCTCATCTCGCTGGGCTTGATCACCGCGGTGCAGCCGGCCGCCATCGCGGTGGCGAGCTTGCCGCAGATGAAGCTGGCGTTGCTGTTCCACGGCGTGATGAGCCCGGCCACGCCGAGCGGCTTCATCACCACGCGGGCGCTGCCGGCCGCGTGCTCGAACGCGTACTCGGCCAGGGTCGCCGCGGCCTCGCCGATCACCTGGTGGCTGTGGGCCGCCATCCAGCGCGCCCGCGAAATCGGCGCGCCGTATTCGGTGACGATGGCTTCGAACAGTTCGTCCTCGCGCGCGGCCATCGCCGCCTGCAGCCGCTGCAGCATGGCGATGCGCTGCTCGCGGCTGGTGCGCGAGAACGCGGGGAAGGCGGCCTTGGCCGCGGCGATGGCACGTCGCGCATCGTCGGCGTCGCCCAGCCGCACCTGGCCGATGACCTCCTCGGTGGCCGGGTTGAACAGGTCGAACCATTCGCTGCCGTGCGGGGTGACGAAGGCGCCGTTGATGTAGATGTGCTCGATGCGTTGCATGGGGTGTCCTCGAAGGGTAGGGGAGCGGGGTCGAGGAGCAGTGTGGGTGCGCGGCACCGTTGCGATAAGCCGGTGTATGGTGCAAGGGGCATCCTCATAATCGGGACAATCCGCATGCACCGCTCCGGCCTGACCGAACTCGACGCCGTGTTGGCGGTGGCCCGCCGCGGCAGCTTCCGCGCGGCGGCGAAGGAGCTGGGCATGTCCACCTCCGCGGTGAGCAATGCGGTGGCCGGGCTGGAGGCGCGTCTGGCGTCGCGGCTGTTCAACCGCACCACGCGCAGCGTCGCGCTGACCGAGGCGGGGCAGCGTTACGTGGCGCGCATCGAGCCGGCGGTCACGGAGATCCGCCGCGCATCGGAAGAGATCCACGGCGACCCGTCCACGCCTTCGGGCACGTTGCGGCTGAACACCTCGGCCGGCGCGGCGCAGATGATCTTCGACACACTGATCGTCGAGTTCCTGCAGCGCCATCCGCAGATGAAGGTGGACATCGTGAGCGAGGCGAAGCTGGTGGATATCGTGGCGCTGGGTTTCGACGCCGGCATCCGGCTGGCCGAGAGCGTGCCGCAGGATATGGTGGCCGTGCCGCTGAGCCCGGACCTGCGCATGGTGGTGGTGGGCTCGCCCGCGTACCTGGCCGCGCATGGCGTGCCGCAGTCGCCGGCGGACCTGGCCGGCCATCAGGCGGTGCGCATGCGGCTGTCACACGGCGGGCTGCACCACTGGGAGCTGGAGCGTCGCGGCCAGTCGGTGACGGTGGACGTGCCGGGCCGCGTGCTGCTGGACGATCCGCTGCTGATGCGCCATGCCGCGCGCGCCGGCATGGGCCTGGCGTTCCTGTCCGAGTGGCACATCCGCGACGAGCTGGCGCGCGGCGAACTCATTCCGGTGCTGGAGGACTGGTGCCAGCCGTTTCCCGGCTTGCGTCTCTATTACCCGGGCCATCGCCACGTGCCGGCCGGCCTGCGCGCACTGATCGACCTGGTGCGCGAGCAACAAAAGGCGAAAACGGGGGCAGGTTCACTCGTCTAGGTTGTGGACGTGAACCTGACCCCTTGGCATACCAGCTTCCTCCATCGGGCCAGCCGTGCCAGACCGGGAGCCGCTTCTCTAGCATCAATTTCCCGTGACCCGCGTTCCCGGAACCCTCACTCTTGCGGGCTATGATCGTTGTGCCCACGCAGATGGGCGACCGGGGCTTGCCGAGGGGAATCCGTGCCGCCGCAACCGATCGACCGACCTGAACGCACGCCTGAGGTGGCCGATCCGGGTGCCCTGTCACTGACCAGCCGGGTGCCGGGCGTGCTCTGGGGGTTGCTCGCGGTCGGCTGCGGACTGTTGCTGACGTTCTGGCTGTACCGGATCCAGGCGCGGCAGTGGCAGGCGGCCCAGCGGAATGCGGTGGTGGCCGAGGCGGACAAGGGGCTGGTCCAGTTGCGGGCGAAGCTGCGTTCGGCCGAGCTGTTGTTGCGGTCGCTGCAGACCATGTTCCTGGTCTCCGGGACCATGGACGCGCCCCAGTTCGCGCGCATGTACGCAAACCTGAGGCCGCGGCGGGAGTTCCCGAGCCTGCTTGCCGTGGCCTACGCGGTTCGCGAGCAGCGGCCCGATGGGGACCATTTCCCCACCACGCTGGTCGCGCCCCTGGATGGCAACCGCAACCTCCTGGGGTTGGATGTGGCCGACCAGCCGGCCAACATGAAGGCGTTGTTCGCATCGCGCGATACCGACCGGCTGGCGGTGTCGGCACCGTTTCCGCTTGTGCAGGACCGGGGCGCCAGCGGGCGCGGGCAGGGCGTCACGTTGCGCTTGCCCGACCTCGGGTCGGGCGCCGCGCTCGACTCCGTGGCGGTGCGCCAGCGACGGTTGCGCGGCTCGGTGGCGGTCTCCTTCCGGGTCGCCGACCTCATCCGGACGGGATTGCCACCGCAACTGCTGCAAGTGGCGCACGTCTCGGTGACGGACGTCACCAGCGCATCGCACGTCCCGCTGTTCGACTCCCGCGGCGACGTTCCGGACGTGGAGCCTTCGATCGTGTATCGCCTGGGGTTCGGGGGACGCCTCTGGGACCTGGTCGTTTCCCCGATGGCCACGGCCGGTGGCCCACCCCTGGTGCAATCGGTGGCGCCCGCCGGGCTGCTCGCCAGTGTGCTGCTGGGCCTGCTGGTCTGGTCGCTGACCGACACGCGGCGACGTGCCCTGCAACTGGGCCTGCGGCTGAGTGAGCGCTACCGCGAAAGCGAAGAGCGCTTCCGCACGCTCAATGAACTGCTGCCCGCGCTGGTGGTGCTCGCCGACGCGGAGGACGGGCGCATCGTCTACGCCAACCAGGCGGCGCGAGGGCGCCTGGGGGAAGGCCTGGAGGGCCGCCCGTTGGTCTCGCTGCTGGAGGTCGACGAGGCCGAGGTGGAACGACGGCTGGCCCATCCGGAGGGCGGCGCGATCGAGGTGGTCCTTCGGGACACCTCCGGCGGGCGTTTCTGGGCCAGCGTGGCCATGTCCTGGCTGACGCTCGACGGACGTCCACAGTGGGCAATGGTCGCCAGCGACGTGACCGAGCAGCGCGCGCTCACCGAACTGCTCGAGTACCAGGCCACGCACGATGAGCTCACCGGCCTGATCAACCGGCGCGAATTCGAGCGCCGGCTGCTTAAGGTCAGCCAGCAGGTTCCCGAGTCGCCGCCGTATGCCGCGGTGCTCTTCATCGACCTGGACCAGTTCAAGCTCGTCAATGACACCTCCGGGCACGTGGCCGGTGACCAGCTCTTGTCGCAGTTGGCCACGGTGATGCGCGTGCGGCTGGGCGAGGAGCATGTGCTCGCGCGGCTGGGTGGCGACGAGTTCGGCGTGATCCTGACCGGACTCGATACCCCTGCGCACGCCGTACGCATCGCCGAGCACCTGCGCCTGGGCCTGGACGGTTTTGTCTTCGTCTGGGAGTCGAAGAGTTACATGGCGAGCATAAGCGTCGGCGGAGTGCTCATCGACCGGCCCGGCACGCCGCTGGCCGAGCTGCTCGCCGCTGCCGATACCGCCTGCTACATGGCCAAGGAGCAGGGGCGCAACCGCGTCCACTTCTATTCCGAACGGGACGAACAGAGCGCGCAGCGGCGCGGCGAGATGGAGTGGGCCAACCGGCTGCGCTGGGCGGTGCAGGAACAGCGCTTCGTGCTCACCTATCAGGAGGTGCGCGGGCTAGGTAGCGAACCGGCGGGCATCGATGTCGAGCTGCTGCTGCGTTTCCGCGACGAGAACGGCACGCTGATATCGCCCGGTGCCTTCATTCCCGCGGCCGAGCGGTATGGGCTGATGCCGTTGATCGATCGCTGGGTCATCGAGACCGCGCTGGCGAACGTCGACCGGCTGCACCCGGCCGGGCCGGCGGTGCGCACGGTGGCGATCAACCTGTCCGGCGCCAGCATCGACGATGAAACGCTCGCCGACCGCATCGTCGAGCTGCTGCGCCTGCACCACGTCGCGCCCGGGCGCGTGTGTTTCGAGATCACCGAAACCGTGGCCGTGCGCCAGCTCACCACGGTCATCCGGTTCGTGACGCGGCTACGGGAGGTCGGCTGCCGCATCGCGCTCGACGACTTCGGCGTGGGCATGTCGTCGTTCTCCTACCTGAAGCACCTGCCGGCCGACATCATCAAGATCGATGGCAGCTTCATCCGCGACATGCTGAGCGACCCGATCAGCCATGCGATGGTGCGCGCGGTCACCGACATCGCGCACCGTCTGGGCCTGGTGGTGATCGCGGAATGGGTGACGGACGTGGCGATCATGGCCGCGTTGCGCGAGCTGGGCGTCGACATGGCTCAGGGCTATTCGCTGCATCAGCCCGAGCGCGTCATGCTCCAGCGCGACTGAGGCGAAGCAGGCAAAAAAAGGAGGGAGAATTTAAGGGGGCGTGGCTAATTACAAAACACGAGTCAGAGTGCACTTTTCCTAGGCTGTGGCTGAAAGTCCGATCTGCCCTTGTTTCCTGCGTGGAACTTGCCTGTGCTCGTCGCAGACCAGACGGGCGAGATGAGCCAGGAGCTATGATCGCCCATTTGGTAACGGGAGATGCGGGGTGCGGTTGTGGCGACTGGCGGCAGAGGCACATACCCGGCTGGGGATCCGCGGACTCCTCCGGCGCGCGACGGGGCGGCCCTCGGTGCGCACGCAGTTTGTCCGCAGCCGAATCGATCGCGAGAGCCGTGGCCTGGAAATCGGTCCCAGCCATAGCCCGTTGGCGCCCAAGCAGGACGGCTACCACGTCGATGTTGTTGACCACCTGGATGCCGCGGGACTGCGCGAGAAGTACCGCGGGCACGGTGTCGATCTCAACCGCATCGAACCTGTTGATGTGGTCTGGCAAGGCGGGAGCCTCGCCAAAGCGGTCGGCAAGCCGGGGTGCTACCGGTGGATCATAGCGAGCCACGTGATTGAGCACATTCCAGACGTTGTGCGGTTTCTTCAGGATTGCGAAGGCCTGCTTGACCCCTCGGGCGTGCTTCTCCTGGTCGTTCCGGACAAGCGGCGATGCTTCGACCATTTCCAGTCGATCACCAGCACGGGCGCTTTGCTTGACGCTTATCACGCACGCAGTGAAAAGCCATCTCCCGGCCGTGTGTTTGACCATTTCGCCAATGCCGTCTCCCGTGGCCGCACCGAAAGCCTGGCCTGGTCTTCGTTCCGGGGCGGTCGCTTTCGACTCAAGCACGATTTTGCCGACGCGCACCATGCCTGGGTCCAAGCGCAAGGGACGGATCGATATATCGACGTGCACAACTGGCGGTTCACCCCGGCAAGCTTTCAACTGTTGATCAATGATCTGCGGCAGCTAGGCTTGATCCGGCTGGCCATCACCAGCCGCAGCGTCGGGCCGGGGGAGTTCTACGCCGCGCTGTCTGTCGACGCCACCGTTGAACAGCCCAACGATCGCATCGAAAGCCTGCGTCGTATCAGTGAAGGGCAGTAGCGCAGGGCCCGAACGGTCACGCGAGGCCGGTGTCGATGGCGGCGAACAGTGCCGTGGCCCACTCGACGAAGACCCCGCACCTGGGTGCTGAGTTGGCGGCTGGGCGGGTGGGCGATGGGGACAAAAAAGGTACGGAGGCAATTAAATCGGGATCATTGCCTCCGTTCCTTTTGTCGTCCCTTTTGTCCCTCAGCGCATGCCGCCGGCGGCGTAGAGCTGCTCGCCGTTCAGCCAGTACGAGTCGTCCGAGGCGAGGAAGCTGACGATCGAGGCAATGTCGCCGGGCTGGCCGATGCGGCCTAGCGGGGTCCGCGCCTGCGTCCCCTGTTCGAGCTCGGAGCCCATGATGCCGGCGCTGTGCGTGCCTTCGGTCTCCACCATGCCGGGGTTGACCGCATTGACGCGAATCCGGCGCGGACCCAGTTCCTGCGCGAGCACCGCGGTGATGCCGTCCACCGCGCTCTTCGTCGCGGTGTAGACCGCGCTGCCGGGCGGCACGATGCGCGAGACCACCGAGCCGATGTTGATTACGCTGGCGCCTTCGCCCAGGTGCTCGGCGGCGGCCTGGGTGACCAGCAGCAGGCCCAGCACGTTCACGTCGAACTGCTTGCGGAAATGCGCTTCGGTGATCGCCTCAAGCGTGGCGAACTCGTACACGCCGGAGTTGTTGACCAGTACGTCCAGCCGGCCGAACGCCTCGATTGCGGCGGCCACGATGGCGCGGGCGTCGGCGGCCTTGGCGACATCGCCGCGGACGGCCAGGGCCTTGCCGCCCTGAGCGGCAATGTCGGCCACCACGGCGTCCGCACCGGTCTTGCTGGAGGCGTAGTTGACGACGACTGCCGCGCCTTCGGCGGCCAGCGAACGGGCGATCGCGGCGCCGATGCCTTTGGATGCGCCGGTGACCAGCGCGACCTTGCCTGCGAGCTTGCTCATGGATGGTTCCTTGTTGGGGGGGGGAGGGGTACTTCGCGAGTGCCGTAGTTCGTAAATTATGAACTATAGAACAGGAAGTCAAGGGCTGTTAACCTGCCGCGCCATGAAGCCGCTGATCCATCCGTCCATTGACGACGTCACCGTGGAAGGCATCCTCCACGCGCTGTCCGATCCGGTGCGCGCGGCGATCTATGCCGAGATGGTCGGGTCCGGCTGCGCGCAGGCGTGCACGGCGTTCGCGCAGATGAGCGAACGGGAAATTCCCAAGTCCACGCTATCGCAGCACTTCCGCACACTGCGCGAGGCCGGGTTGATCCGTAGCGAGCGCCAAGGTGTGGAAATGCTCAACACCCCTCGCTGCGCAGAGATCGAAAGGCGCTTTCCCGGCCTGCTGCCGGCGATCCTGGGTGCCCATCGCGTGCAGCGCGAAGGCAGGAAGCCGGCCGGCCGACGCAAGGCGACCGCGGGGCGCAGCTATTGATGGGCGCGCTCAGGATTGACGCCGGTTTTGGGGCGACGGCCGGTGACGGGCGCGTTCCAGCCGCGGTGGCCTAGGGCGAACGGGTTTCCGCCACCGGGTCGATGGCGGCGAACAGTGCCGTGGCCCACTCGACGAAGACCCGCATCTTGGTGCTGAGTTGGCGGCTGGGCAGGTAGACGATGTAGACCTCCTGCGGCGGCGGCCGCCACGACTCGAGCACGGGGACGAGCGTGCCGCGCTCGATCGCCGGGCGCACCATGAAATCCAGCGTCTGGACCAGCCCCAGCCCGGCCAGCGCGACGGCGACGTGGGCGTTGCTTTCGTTGACGCTGATGCGGGTGGCCGGCTCGATCTGCATCGGCTTGCCCGCGTCCAGGAAATGCAGCGGCTGGTTGCGTCCGGTGCGCGCGGAGAAGTAGCCGGCGACGAGGTGGCCCTCCTCCAGGATCTGTTCGGGTCGCTGCGGGGTGCCGTGGCGGGCGAGGTAGTCGGGGCTGGCACAGGTCGTCCAGGCCAGCGCGCCGATGCGGCGCGCGATCAGGGCTGGATCGGTCGCGCTGTTGCGGATGGCACAGTCGATGTTCTCGCCGATCAGGTCGACCGTGCGGTCGGTGACGCCCAGTTGCAGCTCGATGTCCGGGTAGGCGGCGTGGAACCGCGGCAGGGCGGGAATCAGCAGGCCGCTGGCGACCGAGCCGCCGGTGTCGACGCGAAGACGTCCGCGCGGATTGCTGCGGGCGCGTCCCAGCGTGGCCTCGACGTCGGCCAGTTCCTCCAGCAGGTGCCGCATGCGCTCGTAGTAGGCGGCGCCGTCTTCGGTCACGCTGACCCGCCGCGTGGTGCGCTCGAGCAGCTTGACCCGCAGATGGCGTTCCAGCGCCTGGATCGCCTTGCTCACCGTCGCGGTAGGCATCTGCAGCGACTGCGCCGCGCGCACGAAGTTGCCGGTTTCGACGACGCGGGCAAAGGCGCGGATGGCTTGCAGCTGATCCATGGAACGAGGTCCGCGTAACGAGGCCGGATTATCTCCCCATGGAAATAAAGAAACCACTCGGCGCCGATTTATCCGCCTCATCGACAAGAATACGCTGCTCTCCAACGGCGACATCCCGTCGCCCCGGAGACATCCATGAACCACGTTCCGAACATCAACGCCAGCCGGCATGCCGGGAAGATCGCCCTGGTCACCGGCGGCAGCTCCGGCCTGGGCCTGGCCACGGCGCAGCGCCTGGTGCAGGAAGGCGCCACCGTGTACATCACCGGCCGCCGCCAGGCCGAGCTCGATGCCGCGGTGGCGCAGATCGGCGAGAAAGCCGTG
This sequence comes from Frateuria sp., assembly GCF_035695185.1. Classification (GTDB taxonomy): domain Bacteria; phylum Pseudomonadota; class Gammaproteobacteria; order Xanthomonadales; family Rhodanobacteraceae; genus Frateuria_A. The sequence continues at coordinate 18,277 of NZ_DASSES010000161.1, read as the reverse complement.
GCGATCCGCGGCGACATCGCGGTCGCCGCGGATCTGGACCGCATCTTCGCCACCATCGCCGAGCGCCACGGCCGTCTGGACATCCTTTTCGCCAACGCCGGCGGTGGCGAATTCGCGCCGCTGGGCGCGATCACCGAGGCGCAGTTCGACAAGTACTTCGGCATCAACGTCAAGGGCACGCTGTTCACCGTGCAGAAGGCGCTGCCGCTGATGAAGCCCGGGGCGGCCATCGTCATCACCGGCTCGATCGTGTCGTTGAAGGGCGTGCCGGCCTTCGGCGTGTACGCGGCGACCAAGGCGGCGCTGCGCTCGTTCACCCGCACCTGGGCGTCGGACCTGAGGGGCAGCGGCATCCGCGTGAACATCGTATCGCCCGGTACCGTGGTCACCCCTGGCTACAAGACCGAGCTGGGCATGAACGACGAGCAGATCGCGCAGTTCGAGGCGCAGGCCGCCGCCGCCACGCCGCTGGGCCGAACCGGCACGCCGGACGAGATTGCCAGCGCGGTATCGTTCCTCGCCTCGGACGAGGCGAGCTTCATCAACGGCGTGGAGCTGTTCGTCGATGGCGGCCAGGTGCAGGTCTGACGGTGGCGGTGATCGTGCTACGCGGGGAGGTGGCCCCGGTGAAGCAAAAAGCTCGAGTCAGAGTGCACTTTTATCGACTCTGACCTCGATTTTCGCCTCTCTCCTGGATCTCGTCGGCCATGGTGGGTCCCGTGCTAAAAGAAGGGGCAGGTAGAAGGCCTGCTGATTATTTCAAGATCCCTTTCAGCTGCGGGACCCAATAGTCCTTCGCGATCCGTTCGAAGCCGGTGCGAGTCGGGTGAATTTCGTTCTCCCATTGACGCCGATCGGGCAGTGCGGTGCGGGAATCGATCAGTCGTATGTTGGCGTATTGCGAAGCCAGGACCTGGAGTCGGCGATAGAACTGGTCCACCAGCCATGACGTGATGACACGCTGGTCCCTGATGTCCGTGACGCCGACAGCACTCAGAAAAGGTGCTACCCAGGGCCCCACCTTGAAGGGGCCGAGCTGGAAGGCGTCGCCACTAGGCCAGATGTATGCGTAAGAATGAAGGAAGATGATCGAATCGCGCGAATACAGGTCGCGCAGCTGCACAACCTCGATCAGATCCTCGATGGCGTATTGGAGAGCACACTGGAACGCGGCGAGGCGTACGTGATCCATTACCTGGGGCGGAAGGACGCCCCAGTCAAACGAACCCGGCGCCTGCGGGCGATCCGCTTCCTTGACGAATTCGCGCAGTTCGCTTCCGACAATATCGTTCCCGCCATTCGACAGCATGATCGTCTTGAAGGCGTAGCTTGCTATCTCGCGCTTGATGCGAGGCAGCGCCGCCTTCCAGGTCGCGCTGTCACGTCCGGCGACGCCTTCGTTCAGAAACAAGCTTCCCTTGAAGGATCTCGCGATCTGCTTGTTCAAGTCGGTCGGATGCGGGACGTACTGAAACCATGAATCACCGAAGCACAGTGCCCGGGGTGCGTCAGGATTGTTTTCGACAGCTTCCTGATATTGTCCAATCTGGTCGAAGTTGTTTCTTCCGATGGCCATTGCGTCCTCCTTAAGTGGACCGGGACCTTTTTTTGGTTTTGTCGAAACGAGCTTGACCGTGGGCCGGGTTCAAACCAACGGGCTCAGAGCCCCTTGTCACAAAACAGGCATAAAGAGGCCGGGGGAAATTGAGGCAACAATTGCCCGCGGCCCTTGAGTGCCGCTGACCACTTCACTGTCCTTGCGCGGGAGGCCGATCACGGATTCCCGGCCACCGGCGCGCCGGCTCCCCCCACGGATGGGGGGAGCCACAACTCGATGACGCCGCCGCTGGCGGCCATGGACGACGGCAGCGGCAGCGCCTGCATGGGACCGGCGGAGTAGCCGATCCAGCTGGCCAGCGCTTCCGCGCATGGCTTGCCTTCGGTGCCGTAGAGCAGCGTCGGCCGACTCCAGGGAATGGGTGGCTTGCGTTGCTCGCGGACCGCGGTCGCGGTGACGTTCTCCACCCCCGGAACGACGATGCCTAGTGGACGCAGGGTGGACAGCAACTGCATCGCGAAATCCCGTTGCCGCTCGTCGTAGATCTGCGTGTAGAGGGTGAAGGGATGCCCATCGCCGCGCGCACAGGCGTGCGTCACGCCGAGCGCGGTCACCGTCGGGGCTGCACCCGCGGCGATGGGGGGCGTCTGCGGCCACCGCGTGCGCGGCGGGGCGGCCGAGGCGGTCACCACCCCGTCCGAAGCGAACGGCGGCGCCTGCGATGTCGCCGATGACATCCCGGGTTCCGTGACGGGCGCTGGCGGCGGGGGCGGCGGCGGTGGCGGCGCCGGGGTTTCGGTCGTGGCGAACTGCCCCGGTACCGGCGGGCGTCGCGTCGGCCAGTTGGTATAGCTGGCGATGGATTGGCTCCAGTAGCCGGGCAGGTCCACCCGCCCGCCTCCCCAGCGCGCCACATCGTTGTTGCAATCGTTTTTCAGGCTTTCGCTGTCGCTGTGGTCGCAGAGGGCGCGGACCTGCTCGGCGATTTCAAACAGCGTGGCCTGCTGATCGGGCGAAGGGTGGTGACGATCGGCATAGCTGAGCAGCATGTCCAGCCGGACCTTGAGGTTCGGCGTGAATTTGGTGGCCGTACCGAGCCCCTCCTCGGCATCGCGCACGGCGGAGGCAAACTGGGCCTCGCCCGCTTCGGCCTGTCGCTGGTAGTCGTTCCACGCCTGCCATCCGGCCAGCAGGCCGGTGAGCAATGCGCCGGCGCCCAGCGAGGTGCCTACGGTGGCCGCGATCCGCCGCGGCGCCTTGACCGGCGTGGGGTCCTGCGACGGATCGACCGCGGCAGGCATCGGCGCCACCTGGGCCTGCCAGGCCCACTGGGTCGCCGCATCGAGCAACGGGGCGTCGAGCGGACGCCCCAGAGCGAGTCCCAGGGCGCAATAGGCCTCCCACTCCTCCTCGCTGAAGAACTGGTTGATCGTGCTCTGCTGGGGAAAATCGGCGTTGCGGTCGGCGTAGCCGGTGATGTCGATTCCCAGGTTCGCCACCACGCGCGGCTTGACCACGAGCAATGCGCCCTTTTCCCCGTCCGCGTAGCGGATGCGCGCAAGCAGCAGGTACGAATCTCCCCGGCCCGAAGCGATCGAGGCGGGCGTGCCGAATGCTTCAGCCAACGGGCCGGCGAGTGCGCGAAGGCTCGCCGGTTCGACGAACTCGATCAGCGCGTCGTGGTCGATCCGCGCCTTGCGCGCCAGGTTTTCCAGGTCCCCGAACCGATATTGCGGGTCGGCGCCACAGTCGGCCAGGACGATCAGCGGCAGGCGGCGCTTGAGCAGCGCATAGACTCCGGTGTTGTCGAAATGCCCGCCGTCGGAGAGGTACCAGTAGTGCGCACCCAGGCCCGGAAAGCGCGCGAACATCTCCTGCAGCAACGCGCGGTATTTCGCCAGGCCCAACCGCGACGAGGCGTTGCGGTTGATCAGCGAACGCTGCCAGTAGCCCAGGCGAAATCCGCTGAGGAAGGTCATGACCGCCACGCCGGGTCGGGTGAGCGACCCCATGCCGGAGCCGACGGCCGCGCCGGATATGGCGATCCATTCGGCCAGCGTGGTCCGGGCCAAAAAAGGCGATGGACGCGGAGGCTGCGTTCCGGTTTCCACGCCGAGCGGACCGATGGTAAGGCTGACCCCCTTGCGGTCGGCATTGAACAGACCGGTGCGGTCGTCGACGGTCTGGTTGATGCAGCAATTGATGAGGTGCACGGGGCCGCCCGCCGCATGCGGATGGTAGGCGTCCAGCGATACGTCGTCGCCGGGCAACAGCTCCGTAGCGCGCTGCGTGCTGCCGCTCAGTGCGCGGTCGTTCAACGCGAGCGGACAGACCGGAAAGCGCCCGGACGCGCCGCCATGCGCTCCGGCGTAGTTGCCTACCGCAAGGTAGCTGCGTGCCAGCCGCGAGCGGTAGAAGAAGTGCAGCGACGAGCGGTTCAACTGCTTAAACTCGTTGCCGGTCAGCAGCAGGAACACGACGCCGGCGGTGACCACGACAGGGAGATACAGGTATGCCGCCGGTACCCCCAGGGACCAGCGGTCGTCGCTCGGCAACAGGATCATCTCGAAGACGCCGAGCCAGAACACCGCCACCAAGGCCGCCAGGACCAGGCCGAGCGCATTGCCCAGCGATTCCAGCGGCAGCCCGTCCAGCGCGACGCGGTCCTTCGACGACAGCAAGGGGGCGATGGCGCGCGCGGCGATCACCAGCAACGACGTCGTGCCGATGCCCCAGGGCACCGCGAACCGCCATTCCCCATGCAGTACCGACAGGAACACGCCACGGAGCATCCAGCCGCCCAGGTCCAGGCAACCGAGCACGAAAAACAGGCCCGCCGCGGCAAACGCCGCCGCCAAGGCCTTGGTGTAGACCACGCGGTTGCTGTCCTGCGGTCGCCGGCGACTGCTGAGGATCGTGACCAGCCATGCGGGCACAACCGGAAGAATTGTCAGCGCCGCAATGCGCGCGAGCCAGAGCAGGGCGACCGAAAGTGGCGCCGGCGACAGGAAGCCCAGATAGAACAGGTAGCCGCCGATCGCCGTGGCGAGAAGACACAAGCCCAGGCCCGTGCGCCATGTAGCGCCAAGCATCCAGTAGCCGTAGCCGGCCATCAACGCGGCCATCGCCGGCAAGGGCAGCAGCCACCACCACATCGTGACGCCCAGCAACGGCACCGCACGGGCGCCCAGCCACCACGAATACGCCACGTGCGGCAACACGACCGCGCAGGCGAGGAACATGCAGACCACCATCACTTCGAACTGCGTGGCGACGAAGCTGCGGAACTGGCCCGAGAATGCCTGCAGGAGATCCTTGCCGCCCGAGGGCAGCAGATAGCGACCGTTGTTGCGCAGCCACCACAGCAGCAGCGAGCGGTCCTCGGCCAGTCCCGCCTCCACGTCCCGCGCATTACCGCATGGGTCGGGGTGGAAAAGCCGCCCGAGCATGGCGCCGATGTAGCCGCCGCCGGAAACCGTGGAGAGGTAGTCGAACCGGTGCAGCACGCCGTTCTTGGCGAGTGCGCGCAGCAGGCCGAGGCAGAAGGTGGCACTGCGGATCCCGCCGCCGGACAAGGCCAGGCCGATGACTGGCGCGTCAGTCGCAAGCCACGGCTTGCCTTCGGTGTCCCCCAGTGCCTTACGCCGTAGCGCGACTGCGTCACGGTCGCGATTGCCGCTCTCCGGAATCCCCTTCTGCGCTGCTGCCATGGCCCTTCCTCCCTGTGCGGCTCATCGCGCGAGGCGGCGGGCCGCAGCTTTCGCATCCAGCGCCCGGACGTTCGCGCCCGGCGCACGTACCACGCCAAAAACGGGGCCAGGTTCAAAACGGAGCCAAGAACCGCGGGCTCAAAGTCGACCTGGCCTGCTTTTCAATTCCCTCGACCCACGATTCAGCGCCACCACCCCAGGCTGTTCGCCGACCCATCCGGGTGCGCAAACCACCGCACGCGGTTCTGGTCGCCCGGACAACCGATCCCCTTGCTGCTCGACTGGATGCTGCCGTTGCTCGCGCCGAGCGCGGCGCGGTAGCAACTGCCGAAGCTGTCGGTGTAGCGGTGGCTGGCCCTGCTGGACCAGTTGGTGTCGGGCTCGAAGGTGGTCTGCGTGCGGCTTCCGCTGAAGTTGCGGCGCACGTGGGTGACGTAGTGGCCCTCACCGATCCGGTAGTCGTCAGTGTCCTGCAGCAGTTGCTGGTGGGCGACGACGCTGCCGCCCTTGACGGTGGTGTACCAGCCGTCGGTGACCTCCAGCGTGGCCGGCAGCCGATAGGCCAGTTGCAGCGGGTAGCTCACCTGCAGGTCGTCGCGGCTGACCAGTGTGCCGCCGATGAACTGGCGCACCGTGCGGGTGGTGGTGCTGGCCAGGTCGAGATTCTGCACGTAGAGCTTGTCCGTGAACTCCGCGGTGATCTGCTGCGGGCCTTCCAGGTGGAACACCTGTGTGTTGTCGAAGCGGCTGGCCTGCGTGAGTCGGGTTTCGATGCGCCCGCGCGAGGTGTTGACGAAGCCGCGGATCTCGAACCTGCGCTGCTGGTGCGTCACGATCCGGCCGCGCGTGGTCTCGTCCGTGCGGGTGAGCGTGTTGGTCCAGGTGGGCGCCGCGGACGATCCGGCCAGCGTGTTTGTGGTAACTGCGCCGGTGACACTCGCACGACCGTGATCCAGGTAAAGCAGCAGCGTTCCCGCTGCGCCTATCCGGTGCGGGCCGGCGTCGCTGAGGACGGCCGCGAACGGCGTCAGGTCCACGCGGTAGGGCACGAAGTTGAGCAGCTGGGGCGTGGGTATCGGCTCGTTCACGCTATTGGGCAGGAAAGCGCTCAGGTCCGGCGAGAGCCACGGGAACATCGGCGCGATGCCCGCGGGCGTGCCGTCGACGGCCACCACCAGTTCGCGGAAGCTGCTTCCGCCGCAACCCTGACCGGAAGGTGCGAACCCTTCCCGGGGATTTTCGCCGGGTGCGTAGATGTCGATCAGTGCATAGCGGGCGGCCAGCCTGTCCGGCACACAGGTGAACCACCAGGGCTGCGTGTTCTCCACATCCAGGTAGGCACGCACGACGTTGTGCGGCAGGTTGCGCGCGGTCTGCCCGTCGATCGCGACCACCGCATCGGGCACGCGCGGTGCGGGTATCCGTGCGGTGGCCGGATAGAACGTCACGGTGGCGGTGCCGCTGAAGGCGGGCGTACCCACCCCGAAGTCGATGGCATCGTCGTAGGTGACGGTCCACATCTTGCCGTTGTGCGGCGAGCCGAACAGCGCGCTGTAGTCGGTGAGGTCGCGCTCGACGTGCCAGCGCCGCACTCCGTCGAAGCGTGGAACGCCGCCATGGAACACGGTGATGCCGCCGAGGTTGAGGCCGAGCGTGTCGACGATGGAGCGCCGCGTGCTGGTGATGTCGGCCTTGAGGATCACCTTCGACCACGGACGCGGGCACGCCGGTGGCGGCATGAAGGTGAAGCTTGCGTCGATCGGCGGTCCCGCGCCGAGGTCCTGCTGCGGAAAAATCCGGTTGCGGATCAGTTGGACGACGCAGGGCTGCCCGGCAGCCACCGGCACGCGCGGATCGACCGTGCGCACCGGCACGGGCGGACTCGGCGGCGGTGGCGCCGTCTCGGCACGCGCCGCAAGACCAAGCGACACGAGCGCGGGGAGGGCAAGGACCGAGGCGAGCGTGGTTCTGCCTGTGAGGGAAGAGGGAATGCGCATGACGGCTCTCCGCGGGAAACGGGTCCGCATCCGGGACATTCGTCTCTTCTACCTCGGGCGTGTGGGCGCGTGTTGATCCCGATCAATGGAAGTACGCAAGACCATCGACCAGGGGGCGCCCGCGAACCGGCCGCTACTCGTCCGCCGGCACCGTGGCCATGGCCGGCCGGTGGGGGAGGGCGAAGACCAGCAGCAGGATCAGGCCGAAGAGCACCGCGGAGGCGGTGTAGCGACTGAGCGCCAGCCCGCCCTGTCCCAGCGGCTTGTCGAGCAGGTCGCCGACCACCGCGCCGAGAGGGCGCGTGAGAATGAACGCCGCCCAGAACAGCAACGTACGCGAGATGCGTGTCCAGAAGTAGGCCAGCGCCAGCAAAGCCAGCATCGAGCCGAATAGCGCCGTGCCACCGAGATAGCCCAGGCCCAGGCTGTCGGCGGTCCAGTCGCCCAGTGCGGTGCCGAGGGTCTGGGAAAACATGATGGTGACCCAGTAGAACACCTCGGTCCGGGGCGAGCGCACCGAATCGACCGCGACGGTGCCCAGGGTGAGGTACCAGGCGAGCAGCGAGGCCAGCACGAGGCAGAGCAGGATCGCGGCGCCCCCGGGGTAACCGATGCCCAGGGAGCGATCGGCGAAATCGGCCAGCGTGGTGCCGACCGTGGTAGTGGCGATCACCGTGATCCAGTACAGCAGCGGATGGAAGCGCGGCGCCCGGATCTGCGCCGTCACCGCCAGCACGAACACCAGCGCGAAGATGCCGGTGCTCAGCAGATAGCCCAGCTGCAGCGACATCGATACGGCATCGCCCCCCGTCTCCCCCAGCGTCGTGGCGAACACCTTGATGATCCAGAACAGTACGGTGACCTCGGGCACCTTGCTGGCGACGACTTTGCGCTCCACGTTGACCCCGCTGGCTTGAATCGCTCGACCTTAGATGCTGCCGGTTAGAGGCAGCTTAGGGACGTGACGTTCGCGCGATGACAGCGGCCGTACGAGGGTGGCCGACGTCGCATGCCCTGAAGGGCGGGCAGGGAAGAGGGGAGTCGGAGTGCGCCCTCCGCCCCGGGCGTGCTCCGTTGCTTGCCGTCGGGGAATAGATACGGACGTGGCCAATTAAGCCGACCCGGCGTTCACAGAGCGCTCAGTCGTCAAAGCCGGTGTAGTCCTCGGGGAAGATCGGCGTGCCGTCCGCCTCCAGTCCTGTCATGTCGGCCAGTGCCTTGGCGGCGGCGGCTTCGGCCACGTCCCGGTCGCGGAAGCTGCGGTTCTCGCAGATGGCGTAGTACGCCGGAAAGCCGTGGCCGCGCGGCGTGATGGCAAGCCAGGCAGCGTAGCGCGAGCCTTCCCGGGTGGCGCCGGAGCGGGCAAGGTAGTTGTCGAACTCGCGCTCGGCCATCGTCGTTGGTTCCGCTTTGGAAAGAGTGCGAGAGGCTACCTGAGTTGCCGATCTATTTCGGCATGAGGTGGTACAGGCCGCCCGGCGCGGCATCCTCCAGCATCCAGAGCGAGCCGTCCGGCGCTTCTTCGATATCGCGCACGCGTTTGCCGATGCTCCAGCGTTGGACCGCTTTCGCGCCGCCCTTGCCGTCGAACGTGACGCGGACGATGGCCTCGCTGGCAAGGCCGCTGATCAGGGCGCTGCCTTTCCAGTGCGGGAAGGCGTTGCCCTTGTAGAACATGAGGTTGCCCGGTGCGATCACCGGCACCCAGTAGATCACCGGCTTGGCGAGGTCGGGGCGTGTATCGGGGCTGGGGATGGGCACGCCGTTGTAGTTGACGCCGTAGGAGACCAGCGGCCAGCCGTAGTTCTTGCCGCGCTGGATCAGGTTCAGCTCGTCGCCGCCGCGCGGGCCGTGCTCGACTTCCCACAGCCGGCCGTCGGGCGCGAAGGCGAGGCCATACGGTGTGCGCACGCCGGTGGCCCAGGTTTCGGCCGGCGTCAGGTTGGGCCCGGGGAACGCATAGGTGCTGACCACCGGCGCCGTCTTGGCTTTTTCGGTGTCCTCCGCCGGGTCGATCAACGGAATGGTGCGTGCGCCGACTTTGCCAGCCCACGGGTTGCCCGGCGCGGGTTTGCCGTCCAGCGTCAGCCTGAGGATCTTGCCTTCCGGCTGGTTGGGATCCTGCGCGGGCGTGAAGCGCTGGCGGTCGCCCACGGTGAGGAAGAGATACTTGCCGTCCGGCGAGAACGCGATCTGGGCGCCGGCCTGGCCGCCCTTGCCGGCGGGCATCTGGCGCCACAGCACCCGGAAGCCGTCCAGCCGTGGCTGCTTGCCATCCAGCACCAGCCGCCCGCGGCCCAGCGTCAGGCTGCCGCCATAGTGAGCCGGGGCGACATAGGTGAGATAGACGTTGTGGTCCGTGGCGTAATGGGGCGAGAGGAAGACACCCAGCATGCCGTTCTGGCCTTCGACGTAACTCGGCGGGACGCCCGCGATCCCGGTCTTGGCACCTTGCGGGGTAACCAGGTCGACGCGGCCGACCTTTTCGGTCACCAGCATGCGACCGTCGGGAAGGAACGCGATGCGCCAGGGCAGATCGAAGCTCGCCACTTTGGCCATGGTGAAGGGAAGGCCGGGATCGGCCTTCTGTTCTCCCGCGTTGGTCTGTGCCTGGGCGGCGCTTGTCAGAAGCGCTGCAAGAAAGACCCCGTTGGCCAGCTTCATCATCTGCACGTTTCCCGGGTTTCGAAAGACCCGATGATCTTAGTGCCCGGGTGCCGCCTCGGCGTGATGGTTGCCCTGGCGGATCAGGCATCGATCCGGCCCAGGGTGTGCCTGCAGCGAAGGCGCAACGGCGTCAGGGCCCGTTTCACCTCGCAATGTGGCGACCAGGGGGCGACCAACCATGCGGCAGTCACTATCGTGCCGCGCAGGCATGCATCCGATGGATGCGCTGCCCCGCGTGCCTGGCCTGGGCACGTCAACGACTCCCCGCCGGGTCGCCGCCCGTGCCCGGGTCGCCGGCCCGGATGAAATCCACGAATGCCCGCAGCGGCGCTGGCAGGTGCTTGCGGCCGGGGTAGTAGAGGTACGGGCCGCTGAAGGGTTGCCACCAGGGTTGCAGGATCGGCACCAGGGCGCCGCTGTCCAGGTGCGGCTGCAGCCAGGCCTCGAACAGGTGGATGATCCCCAGGCCGTCGAGCGCGGCGGACACCGCCAGGTCCTTGGCCGCGCCCAGGCGGACCAGAAGCGGGCCGCTGGGCTCGACCCGGACGATCTCGCCGTCGCGCTCGAACTCCCAGGGCGGGATGACGCCGCTGGCGAACTGCCCGCGCAGGCAGGCGTGCTGCAGCAGGTCGCGTGGATGCTCCGGCCGGCCGTGCGCTTCCAGGTAGTCCGGTGAGGCGGCGGTGGCCATGCGCTGCACGCGCGGGCCGATGGGCACGGCGATCATGTCCTGCTCCAGCCGCTCGTCGTAGCGGATGCCGGCGTCGCAGCCGGCGGCGAGCATGTCGACGAAGCTGTCCTCGACGATCACTTCCAGGCGGATCTCCGGGTAGGCCTTGAGAAAGGGCGTGACGATCGGCGGCAGCACCAGCCGCGCGGCCACGGCCGGGACGTTGAGCCGCAGCGTTCCGGCCGGGCGGTCGCGGTAGCCGTTGACCACGTCGAGCGCGGCCTGCACTTCGCCGAGTGCGGGCGACAGGCGTTCGAGCAGCCGCGCCCCCGCTTCGGTGGGGGCGACATGGCGGGTGGTGCGGTGAAGCAGGCGCACGCCCAGTTGCGATTCCAGCCGCCGCACGCTGTCGCTCAGGCGTGAGGCGGAGCTGCCGCTGGCGCGCGCGCCTTCGCGGAAGCCGCCGGCGCGCGCCACCGTCAGGAAGGCGAGGAGATCCCGCAAGTCGGTGTCCATTGTTCGCAGTTCCGTACGGCCCGTGCCGATTGCACTGGATTATCCGCGAGGTCGGGCGTGACTACGATGCCGGCATCGCGGCGATGGCCGCTGCTGCCGGAGAGCCAGATGACGCAAGCGACCGACGCGGGGACCCACGCGCTGGGCCGATTCACCGTGAACCGCATGGGCTACGGCGCCATGCAACTGGCCGGGCCGCAGGTGTTCGGCCCGCCGCGGGATCCCGCGGCGGCGCTCGCGGTGCTGCGCGAAGCGGTCGCCAGCGGGGTGAACCATATCGACACGAGCGATTTCTACGGGCCGCACGTGACCAACCGGCTGATCCGCGAGGCGCTGCATCCCTATCGGGAGGGTCTGGTCATCGTGACCAAGGTCGGGGCGGTGCGCGGCGAGGATGCGTCCTGGCTGCCGGCGCAGCGCCCGGAGCAGCTCGCCGGCGCCGTGCACGACAACCTGCGCAACCTGGGCCTGGACGTGCTGGACGTGGTCAACCTGCGCGTCATGGGTGACGTACACGCTCCCGCCGAAGGTTCGATCGAACCGCAGTTCACGGCCCTCGCCGAGCTACAGCAGCGCGGCCTGATCCGCCACCTCGGCCTGAGCAACGTCACCGCGCGCCAGGTGGCCGAGGCGCAGCGCATTGCCGAGGTGGTCTGCGTGCAGAACCACTACAACCTGGTGCACCGTGCGGACGATGCGCTGATCGAGGCACTCGGCGCGCAGGGCATCGCCTATGTGCCGTTCTTCCCGCTGGGCGGGTTCACCCCACTGCAGTCGGGCCGGCTGTCGGCGGTGGCCGATCGCCTCGGCGCCACGCCGATGCAGGTGGCGCTTGCCTGGCTGCTGGCGCGGGCGCCGAACATCCTGCTGATCCCCGGCACTTCGTCGCTCGCGCATCTGCGGGAGAACCTGGCCTCGGCGTCGCTGCGGCTGGACGAGGCCGCATCGGCGGAGCTGGCGGCGGTGGCCAGCGGCATGGGTGGATAGTGACCATGCGCCATGGCGCCGATTCGGAGGGCACGCCGGCCACGGGAGCCATCTGGCGGGGCCCGGGCCTTCTCGTTCGCCCCCCGGGCTCAGTGGCCGACCTCGGCAAACACGATGTCGGCAAAGCCCGCTGCCGTGGCCTCGCGGTTCCAGTCGCGCTGGAGTTCGCAGGCCAGCTGGATCCAGCTGACGGGAATGCCGCCCGCCTGAGTGATGCGCTGCAGTCCGGCGCGATGGGCTTCGGGCGAGGTGCCGCCCACGGCATCGACCACCACATAGACCTCGAAACCTTCATGCAGGGCGTCGAGCGCGGGAAAGACCAGGCAGACCTCCGTCCACAGGGCGACCATGATCAGCTTCCTGCGTCCGGTCGCCTTGACCGCGGCGACGAAATCGTCGTCTTCCCAGGCGTTGATCGAAGTGCGGTCGACGACGGTCACCTCGGGCAGCAGGTCGGTGATGGCGCGCAGCATCGGCTGGTTGCGCCCGGTGCTCACGTTCACCGTGGACAGCACGGTCGGCAGGCCGTAGAGCTTCGCGGTGCGTGTCAGCGCCGTCACGTTGGCGACCAGCAGGCGCTTGTTCATCGATGCGATCGAGGCGACCTGCACGGGCTGGAAGTCGATGATCACCAGCGCGGCGTTTTGCGGGGTGAGCATGGGATCGGTGACCGGGTCGCGCATGGTCGTCGGGGAAGTCATGGCCGGTTCCTGTGGAAGGCCGCGTTGTCGCCGGGCCGGGCCACGTAGTGCGTATCGGTCGGTCCGTTGCCGCTGATGATCACCGCGACCGCTTCGTTCCCGGTGTGGGCGAAGTGCGGCGTGTTCGCGGGCTCGGTGTAGAAGCTGCCTGGCCCGAGCGACGTCGCGCCGGCGTCGTCGGCCAGGCCGCCGTAACCGAAGTGCCAGGTACCCGAGACCACCACGGCGGTGCGATCGTCGCGATGGGTGTGCGCATCGATGCGCGTGTGCGGCGGCACCAGCAGCTCGATCGCGTAGGCGCCGGGGCGCGCGGGATCGCCGGCCAGCACGACGGTGCGGATGCCGGCCAGACCCGAAGTGCCGGCGATGGCGCCGAGGGCCGGATGCGCCGCGATCGCCGCGGGGGTCATCCGGGTGGGTTGCAGGGGTGTTCGGACCTGCTGGGCGCCGCTGCCGTGCATGGCCAGGGCGAGCGGGCAGGCGATCCATGCGCGGGCGAGCGGACTCATGGCGAGGCATCCACGAAGGAGCGCACCGCCGCGATGGTCGCCTGCGGCTGCTCTTCCATCAGCCAGTGGCCTGCGTCGGGGATCACCTGCCCGGTCACCTGGGTGGCGGTCGCGCGCATCACTACCGCCATCGTCGGGCCGAAGGATTTTTCCCCGCCGATGGCAAGGACCGGCATCGCCAGCTTGCCCTGCGCCAGGAAAGCCTGGTTGTCCCTGGCATCCTGGTCGAACGCGGCGAACTGGGCGAAGCCCGCGTGCATGGCGCCGGGCAGCGCGTAGAGCCTTGCGTAGTGCCGGCGGTCGGCCTCGCTGAAACGGCGCGGGTCGGCCGAGAAGTCGTTCCAGAAGCGGTCGAGGTAGATCCGCTCACGGCCGGCGACCAGCCGTTCCATGTCCTTGCCGCCGAAATGGAAGTGCCACAGCATCGGGCTCTTGAGGACCTCGTCCCAGGGCCCGATGCCCGGAATCGGCGCATCCATGACCACAAAGCGGCGCACGCGGTCGCGATGCTCGGCGACGAACGCGTAGCCGACCATGTTGCCGATGTCGTGGGCGATCACATCGGTGCGCCCGACCTTCAGGGCGTCGAGCAGGCCCGCCATGTCCTCGCCCTGGGTCTTCTTGTCGTAGCCGGTGGCCGGTTTGCTCGACAGGCCCAGGCCGCGCAGGTCGGGCACGATCACGCGGTGATTGTGCGCCAGCTCCGCGGCGAGCGGCTCCCACATGTCGCCGGTCTCACCGTAGCCGTGCAGCAGGAGCACCGCCGGGCCGTGGCCGCCGACGCGGACATGCAGGGTGACGCCGTTGGTGGCGATGTCGCGCGTCTGGAACGCGGGCGGGAAGGCTTTGATCCGGGCAACGGCGGCCGGCATCGCGGCGACCATCAGCAGCACGGCCAGAGCGGCCGGAAGGAACAAGCGTCGCATGGCGGATCTCCAGTCAGGATGGCCGGCGGAGGAGTGGGGCGAGGCGTGTGGACAGCAGTCTGGCACCGGCGCAAAGTCGCCAGTAGCCGCCTTTGGCCGGAACTGGCTTACGGCCATGCCGAACGATCTGAAGCTGCGGGGTCTGGCCGCGTTCGTTGCCGCGGTGGAGGAGGGTTCGGTCAGCGCGGCGGCCCGGCGGCTCGGCTACAGCAAGTCCGTGGTCAGCGAACGGCTGGCCGAGCTGGAGCATGCGCTGGGCGCCCGGCTGCTCCAGCGCAGCACCCGGCGGATGTCGCTGACGGCGGATGGCGAATGCTTCCTGCCCCGCGCGCGACGCATCCTGGGCGAGGCGAAGGAGGCCATGGCCGAGCTCACCGACCGCCGCTCATCCCTGGCGGGGCCGTTGCGGATCTCGGCACCGGTAAGTTTCGGCGTGCTCCATCTGGGGCCGGCGCTGTATGCGTTCCTCGCCGCGCACCCGGGCATCGAGCTGTCGCTGGAACTGGACGACAGGTTCGTCGATGCCGGCGCCGATGGCTTCGATGCCGTGCTCCGGCACGGGCCGGTCACCGACTGCCGCCTGGTGGCGAAGCGGCTGGCCACGAGCCGGCGGATCCTGGTCGCCTCACCGGCCTATCTTGCAAGGGAAGGCACGCCGGCGTCGCCCGACGAACTCGGGCGCCACCATGGCCTTCTCTACATCAACCGCGAAACGGACTGGCGTTTTGCGGTGGCTGGCGGCTGGCGCGTGGTGCATCCGCGCACGAGCCTGCGCGTGAACAACGGCATGGTGATGCGCGATGCGGCGGTGGCGGGCCTGGGCCTGACCCTGCTTCCGACCTTCTTCGTGCGAGACGAACTCGCCCGCGGCGCGCTCGAGCAAGTCGATGTCGGCGCCGAGGCCGAGGGTGCCGAGCTGTTCCTGGCCTATCCGCGCGAGAGCGGCGTGCCGGCCAAGCTGGCCGCACTGATCGACAGCCTGAAGCGCAGTTTTGGCGAGCCGCCTTACTGGGATCGCTGAATAACCGGGTCGGTGACCAGCGGGGTCAACGGGGCCGGGCAGGCGTCCATGGAAGGGCGGCAGAACGGGGGCCAGAGTGCGCGTCCTGGTTACCTCGCTCTCTTTTGGCAAAGCCCTGCCGGGCGATGTGGACCGGTCCGTCTGGCAGTGGCCAACGATAGGACCTAGCCGGTGCCCGGCCGCTTCTCCAGTGCGGCACGGTCCCACTGCCCCAACTCGGCCGCCCGCTCCCAGGTGCTTTGCAGGAAGGCCCGCAGCGCCTGTTCGGGCGAGGCCGCCAGCCGCACCGCCTCGTAGGGCAGGATGAACTCGCTCAGTTCCGGGTGGAAGTACGCTTGCGGCGGCTGCACCGCCGCTTCGGCCAGGCCCGCCGGCTGAGGCACCGCATAGGCGTAGAACGCCGGCTCCATCAGTGGCGGGCTGCCCGGCCAGAAGCCGTGGCTGATCACTTCGTGCGAGTAGGCATCGCGCTCGAACGCGGGCCCGCTCCGTGGTGGTGCCCGGCGGCCGGAGAACCGCGTCACGGCCATGTCGAAGCTGCCCCAGAAGAAATTGACCGGGCTGCTCTTGCCGAGGTAGTCGCAGCGCCACGCGGTGAGTACGCGGTCGACCTGGACCAGGACGCGCCAGAACCGCTGCGCCCAGGTGCCGTCGTAGGGGGCCGGCCGGGTCTCGTCGTCCAGCCGGACTGGCGTGGGCATCTCGACCGTCACCGGCCAGATCCGCACTGCCAGGCGCATGTCCGCCAGCGCCTCCATCAGCGTCCTGTAGAACGCCCCGACGCTGCGTGCAGCCAGCGGCAACCGCCGCGTTTCGCCGTCGGTGCAGGCGATGACCAGGACGTGGTCCATGAAGTCGAACGCCAGCGTGAACGAGCGCGCGCCGTGCGGCAGCATGCCGGTGGACAGGCCGCGCGCGGTCACGTGCAATGCCACGCCCCAGCAATGGTTGAGGGGTGGCCCCAGCGCGAGCGCCACCTTGCCCACCATCTGGGACCATAGATGCAGGGTCGAGTAGGTGTCCTGCCAGGCGGCGTACGGCAAGGACGGCCAGGTCGGGGTGTCGTCCGTCATGCTGGCCCTCCGCTGCCTTTGCATCCGGGCGGGAGAGCGAGGCTAGGGCGCCTGCCGTTACGCGGGACGCACGGGCGCGTGAATCAATGGGGCGGAGGGCATCAAGCCCGGGAGAGACCCCATGCTTCCTTGTGTACCGAAGCCACGGGGTTCGCCCGCGAACCGAGGCGTCGCGGGAAAGGGGCATGGGGAAGAATCGATTGAACGATATCGAGCCCACGAACCGGAGCGCCCCCACGCCAGCGGGCTTCGACACCCGCCACCGGCCAGCGGGAAGCAGCCCTGCGGCCCTTGCTGTGCTTCCATGGCGCCCCGTGGACATCCAGGCGTGCATCCTTCGTGGACACCTCCGCGAAGGAGCCCGTATTTGAAACTGTCCGACTTCATCTGCACCCACATGGACGAGATTCTCCAGCAGTGGGATACGTTCGCGCGAAAAGTCGCGCCTCCGGGAAACCACCTCTCGCACGATGCCTTGCGCGACCACGCGCAGACCATGCTCGACGACATCGCTCGCGACATGCGGGAAAGCCAGAGCGCGGAAGAGCGGCGACTGAAGTCGGAGGGGCGGGGCGAGGGAGCGGGAATGACGGGTACGGCAGCTGCCGAACACGGTAGCCAGCGCCAGTCCAAGGATTTCACGCTACTTCAGTTGAGCGCCGAGTTCCGCGCCTTGCGCGCCACGGTGCTTCGGTTGTGGTTGCCGAACGTGCCGCGTGACGACCCCCAGACCGTGCGCGACCTGATGCGCTTCAACGAGGGCATCGACCAGGCACTGGCCGAGTCTATCGTCGCGTATTCCAGGCGCACCCAGCAGACGCGCGACCTGTTCCTGGCCGTGCTGGGCCATGACCTGCGCTCGCCGCTTGCCGGCATGCTGCTGGCGGGGGACATGCTCGCCCAGGGCGAGGTGCGGTCGGAAAAGGTGGCGCAGATCGGCGCGAATCTGGCCCGCGGTGCCAACGTGATGCGGCACATCGTGGACGACCTCATCGGCTACACCCGCTCGCAGCTAGACGAAGGCCTGCCGATGTGCCCGGAGTTCTGTGACCTTCACGAAGTTCTCGAGTCCGCGATTGCCGATGCCACGGCCACCTACCCGGGCAGCCATTACCACCTGCGAGCGGAACCGGGGCTGGTTGGCCGGTACGACCCGACCCGGCTATACCAGATGTTTCTCAACCTGTTGGTAAACGCGGGACGCCACAGCCGCGGCGAGGCGCCGGTCATCGTGCAGGCCTGCGCCGAGGCAGATGCGTACGTGATCGACATCACCAACCAGGGCGAGCCAATTCCCCCGGCCAAGCTCGAATCGATCTTCCGGCCACTCGTGCAGTTGTCGGACGAGGACGGCGTCGCGCGTTCGGGCACGAGTCTCGGCCTGGGTCTTTTCATCGCGCGCGAGGTGGCCAAGGCTCATGACGGGTCCCTCACCGCCCGTTCGACGGCGTCGGATGGTACGACCTTCACCGCGACCTTGCCGCGCGGCAAAGCAGCCGAGAAGCGCCTGGCGCAGGCCATGCCATGAGGTGTGGCGCGGGCTGGTCTGGCATTCGGGCCGGGCCAAACCCCTGCCGTCGCAGTAAAGGGCGAAGTGAGCCAATCGCGCATTCTCGGACGGCTCCGACCAAGCATTCTCGGCCGGGCTCCGCAGGGCGACCACCTTTGCCGGGCGCTCGGACGCCGGGTTCGCCGGTCGCATCGGGGGCGTCGCGACCGGGAATCCGTCAGGAAGTGGCCAGTCGATCCAGCCATGTGCGTCAAAAACGGAGTCATCAAAAACCGAGTCATCAAAAACGGAGTCAGGTTGAGCCAGTCCCGCTTTCTCGGACGGTCTAATTAAGCACCTTCGGCCAGTCTCTCAAAGGCCTCGGGTGAGCGATAGCCAAGGCTGCTGTGCAGCCTTTGGCGGTTATAGAAGCCCTCGATGTAGCGGAAGATC
>NZ_DASSES010000160.1:0-2866 GCF_035695185.1 Frateuria sp. | reverse complement strand
GGGATGCCGGGGCCGCGGTCGATCACTTCGATCAGCGGCGGCCCGTCATCGCTGGCCAGCCGCGCGACGATCATGACGCGCGCGGGTTCATCCGGCATGCGCCCGTAGCGGAGCGCGTTCTGCACCAGGTTCCACACCACCTGTTGCAGGTGCTGCGGGTCGGCGACCGCCTCGACCGCGTGCGGATACAACAGCGCGCGCAGGTTGTCGCCGCCGAGGTCGTTGGCTTCCTTGTATTCGTCCACGAAGGTCAGCACCCAGGCGTTGAGGTCCAGCGCCTCCGGGCGCGAGCGCTCGCGCCGCGACAACTGCAGGATGTTCTCGATGATCTCGTTCAATCGCCCGCAGTGATTGTTGATGATCTCGACCATGCGCAGGTCCGAATCCGGCAGCTCGCGCGATTCCGCCAGGAGTTGCGCGGAATAACGGATCGCCGCGAGCGGGTTGCGGATCTCGTGCGCGATCGAGGCGGACAGCCGGCCCAGCGTGGTGAGCGTCAACTGCTCCGCGCGGCGCGACACAAGCGAGGTGTCGTCCAGGAAAATCAGCACGTGCGAGTCATCGTTGGCGGCCAGCCGCGTGAAACGCGGGACCACCTCCGGCACCCCCTCGGCCAGCGCGACGGCGCTGGTATCCACCTTGTTGGTGGCGCGCCAGTGATAGAGCCGGCGCGACAATTCCGGCGCGACCTCACCGAGGTTGCGCTTGTCCAGTGCCGGGTTGCCGAGCAGCGTCCAGGCCGACTCGTTGATCTGGTGGATGTGGTTGGCCTCGTCCACCAGCAGCACGCCGGTCTTCATGCGGCGGATGATCAGCTCGTTGACCTGGCTCAGGTTGGCCAGATCCAGTCCGCGGCGCTCGGCCAGCGCCTCGCTGGCGCGCATCTGCTTGCCGAGCGCGTAGCACAGCGCGGCGGTGGCGAAATACGCCAGTCCGAACAGCCCGGACTCCAGCAGGTCGCGCCCGGGATCGCCATTGCCCGCCAGCGCCTGCCCGAGCATCGCCAATGCCGCCAGCGCGGCGAACAGGCCGGCCAGTCGCGGCGGAAGCAGCAAGGCACAGGCGCCGACGTTGATCACCAGCATCGCCGCGATGCCGGTGTGCGCCGCGGGCATCATCAGCGCGGCCATCAGGGCGGCCACAACGTCCACGCCGAGGCAGGCGCTGACGCTTGCCGACAACCGGCGCGGCATCTGCCGGGTGCGCAGGAGCGCCAGCAATGCGAACAGCAGATAGACCGCGGCCGTCAATCGCGCCGAGGTGGGGGCGCGCACCTGCAGCCAGTCCACCGCCAGTTCGCTGAAGGACAGCGCCACGTACACCAGCGCCTGCAGCACGCGGAAGAGGTTCAGGACATACAGCTCGCGGCGGACGATTTCGCCCGCCGAGGGCGCCTGCTGGCTCAGGCCGGGATGGAGGAGGGTGGACACGGCGCGATGATCGTGTGCGCGCGGTTCGCGCACAAGGGCCGTTACTCATTTTTGCAGCGGCGATCGCAGGGCGATTGGACTTGCGGCGCGCTTGACGCGAAAATAGCCGGGTTTTGTTTGCGCTGGTCCCTCAGCGCGAAGATCAAAAAGCGGCCACGGAGCTCTTGGCCATGGATGGCAGCTCCAAGCCACGCAAGTTTTTGCGCCGGTCCGTCGGCGCGAAAGTCAAAAAGCGGACATCCTTGTCCGCACTTACAAAGGAAGCAAGGTCTCCATGAACTTCCACGAGTATCAGGCCAAGCAACTGTTCGCCGATTACGGCATCGCGGTTCCCCCGGGCAAGGTCGCCGACACGCCCGATGCGGCGGTCGAGGCGGCGCGTGCGCTGGGCGGCGAGCAGTGGATGGTGAAGGCGCAGATCCACGCTGGCGGCCGCGGCAAGGCCGGCGGCGTGAAGTTCTGCAAGTCGCTCGACGAGGTGAAGGCCGCCGCGGCCGGCATGCTCGGGCGCAACATGGAGACCTACCAGTCCGGCGGCCGCGCGCTGCCGGTGAACCTGGTGCTGGTCACCGATGCCAACGACATCGCCAAGGAGCTGTACCTCTCGATGCTGGTGGATCGCGGCGCGAAAGCGGTCGCGTTCATCGCCTCGGCGCGCGGCGGCGTGGATATCGAGCAGGTCGCGCGCGAAACGCCCGACGACATCCACACCGTGGTCGTGGATTTCGTGCAGGGCCTGCAGCCGTACCAGTGCCGCCAGCTCGGGTTCGCGATGGACCTGAATGCCAAGCAGGTGAACCAGCTCACCAAGATCATGCTGGGCATGTACAAGCTGTTCAACGAGAAGGATCTCTCGCTGATCGAATTGAATCCGCTGGCGATCGTGAAATCCGGCGACCTGATGGCGCTGGACGGCAAGGTCAACTCCGACGACAACGCCGAGTTCCGTCATCCCAAGCTCGTCGCCATGCGCGACGTGTCGCAGGAAGACCATGCCGAGGCGGAGGCCGCGGCCAATCACCTGACCTACGTGACCATGGACGGCTCGATCGGCTGCATGGTCAATGGCGCCGGTCTCGCCATGGCGACGATGGACGTGATCAAGCTGGCCGGCGGCGAGCCCGCCAACTTCCTGGACGTTGGCGGCGGCGCGACCAAGGAGCGCGTGACCGAGGCGTTCAAGCTGATCCTGTCCTCGGACAAGGTGCGCGCGATCCTGGTGAACATCTTCGGCGGCATCGTGCGCTGCGACCTGATCGCCGAAGGCATCATCGCCGCGGTGAAGGAAGTGGGCCTTACCATTCCGGTCGTCGTGCGCCTGCAGGGCACCAACGTGGAGAAGGGCCGCGAACTGCTGGCCAACTCCGGCCTGGCGATCACGCCGGCCGACGATCTCAACGACGCGGCGCAGAAAGCCGTGGCCGCCGCGAAGTGAG
>NZ_DASSES010000159.1:0-5025 GCF_035695185.1 Frateuria sp. | reverse complement strand
CAAGATCGTCTACGACCCGACCGTGTTCGTGCGCGGCTCGATCGAGGCGGTGGTGCACACGCTGTTCGAGGCGATCCTGCTGGTCGTGCTGGTGGTGATCCTGTTCCTGCAGACCTGGCGCGCCTCGATCATTCCGCTGGTCGCCGTGCCGGTCTCGCTGGTAGGCACCTTCGCGGTGATGTACCTCGCGGGCTTTTCGCTCAATGCGCTCAGCCTGTTCGGGCTGGTACTGGCGATCGGTATCGTGGTCGACGACGCGATCGTGGTGGTGGAGAACGTCGAGCGGCACATCGAGCATGGGCTGACACCCAAGGACGCCACGCGGCGCGCCATGACCGAGGTGACCGGGCCGATCGTGGCCACCGCGCTGGTGCTGTGCGCGGTGTTCATCCCGGCCGCCTTCATCAGCGGCCTGACCGGTGAGTTCTACCGCCAGTTCGCGCTGACCATCGCCATCTCCACGGTGATCTCGGCGTTCAACTCGCTGACCCTGAGCCCGGCGCTCGCCGCGCTGCTGCTGAAGGAACACGGCGCGCCGAAGGACCGTTTCAGCCTGCTGCTCGATCGCGGCTTCGGCTGGCTGTTCCGGCCGTTCAACCGGCTGTTCGTGAGCGGCGCGAACCGCTACGTCGGCGGCGTGCGTCGCGTGCTCGGCAAGGGCGCCCCGGCGCTGGTGATCTATGGCGCGCTGGTGGCGCTGGGCGTGTTCGGCTTCATCCACGTGCCGACCGGCTTCGTGCCCTCGCAGGACAAGCAGTACCTGGTCTCCTTCGCGCAACTGCCCGATGCCGCCTCGCTGGACCGCAGCGAGGACGTGATCCGCCGCATGAGCGCGATCGCCTTGAAGCAGCCGGGCGTCGAAAGTGCGGTCGCGTTCCCGGGCCTGTCGATCAACGGCTTCACCAACTCGCCCAACAGCGGCATCGTGTTCGTGACGCTCAAGCCGTTCGAGGAACGCACCGACCCGGCGCTGTCGGCCGGCGCGATCGCGGGTGCGTTGAACCAGAAGTACGCGGCGATCCAGGACGCCTACATCGCCGTGTTCCCGCCGCCGCCGGTGATGGGCCTGGGCACGATCGGCGGCTTCCGTATCCAGATCGAGGACCGCTCCGACCAGGGCTTCGAGGAGCTCTACAAGCAGACGCAGAACCTGATCGCGCAGAGCCAGAAGACGCCGGCGCTGGCGGGCCTGTTCTCCAGCTACCAGGTGAGCGTGCCGCAGATCGACGCCGAGGTGGACCGCGAGAAGGCCAAGGCCGAGGGCGTCAACCTGGCCGATGTCTACCAGACCATGCAGGCCTACATGGGCTCGCTGTACGTCAACGACTTCAACCGCTTCGGGCGCACCTACCAGGTCAACGTGTCGGCCGAGCCCGGCTTCCGTCGCGAGCCGGAGGACATCCTGCGGCTGAAGACGCGCAACGCCGCGGGCGAGGCGGTGCCGCTGGGTTCGTTCGTGCAGGTGCACCAGGGCGTCGGTCCCGACCGCGTACAGCACTACAACGGCTACCCGACCGCCGAGATCAACGGCGGCCCGGCGCCGGGCTACAGCTCGGGCCAGGCGCAGGCGGCGATGGAGAAGCTGGCCCGCGACAACCTGCCCAACGGCATGAGCTACGAGTGGACCGAGCTCACCTACCAGCAGATCCTGGCCGGCAACACCGCGGTGCTCGTCTTCCCGCTGTGCGTGCTGCTGGTGTTCCTGGTGCTGGCTTCGCTGTACGAGAGCCTGACCCTGCCGCTGGCGGTGATCCTGATCGTGCCGATGGTGCTGCTGTCCGCGATCGCCGGTGTGTGGCTGTCCGGTGGCGACAACAACATCTTCACCCAGATCGGCCTGATCGTGCTGGTCGGCCTGGCCTGCAAGAACGCCATCCTGATCGTGGAGTTCGCCCGCGAGGCGCAGATCCACGAAGGCCTGGACCGCCGGCAGGCGGTGCTGGAGGCGGCGCGGCTGCGACTGCGCCCGATCCTGATGACGAGCTTCGCCTTCATCATGGGCGTGGTGCCGCTGGTGACCTCGCACGGCGCCGGCGCGGAGATGCGCCATGCGATGGGCGTGGCGGTGTTCTCCGGCATGCTCGGCGTGACCTTCTTCGGCCTGCTGTTCACCCCCCTGTTCTACGTGATCGTGCGCGGCTGGAGCGAGCGTGCGGCGGCGCGGCGTGCCGCGCGCCACGCGGCGCTGCCGGTCGCGATCGAGGAGCATTGAGATGTCCAAAGTCACTGGCGGCGGCCTTGCATCAAGGCACGCTCTGATCAATTCCCCCGTGAGCCCCGTCCCCTCACCCCAGCCCTTTCCCCGAAGGGGAGAGGGCGCCAGAAGCACGCTCCGCATCCTGTCCGTGGCGCTGGCTGCCTTGCTGGCCGGCTGCATCAACGTCGGCCCGGACTACCACCACCCGGCGGAGAAGCCGGTCGCGCTGCAGGGCGTGGATACGGCACGCCAGTCCAGCGCCGAATTCCAGGCCGACTGGTGGAAGCAGTTCAACGACCCCACGCTCGACGCCCTGATCACCCGTGCGGCGCAGAACGCGCCGGACCTGAAGATCGCGCTGGCTCACCTCAACGAAGCACGCGCCCTGCTCGGCACCGCGCGCTCCGGGCAGTGGCCGGACATCGAGACCGGTGCCAGCTACACGCGCAGCCGCGGCCAGACGCCGGGCGTCAGCGACCAGCGCACCACCACGACCGCCTACCAGGCCGGCTTCGACGCCAGTTGGGAACTCGACCTGTTCGGCAGCGTGCGGCGCCAGGTGGAAGCCGCCCGGGCCGACAGCGAGGCAGCCGCCGCCTCGCTGCAGGACGCCCAGGTCACCCTGTTCGCCGAGGTCGCACGCAACTACTTCGACCTGCGCGGTACGCAGCTGCGCATCGATGTCGCGCAGCGCGACATCGCCAACCAGCGCGAGGCGCTGGAGCTGATCGAAAGCCGCGCCGCACTCGGTACCGGCTCGGCACAGGACGTGGCCAGCGCCCGCGCGCGCCTGGCCGGCGTCGAGGCGACGCTGCCGGTGCTCACCACGCAGGCACAGGCGGACGGCTTCCGCCTCGCTG
This sequence comes from Frateuria sp., assembly GCF_035695185.1. Taxonomy (GTDB): domain Bacteria; phylum Pseudomonadota; class Gammaproteobacteria; order Xanthomonadales; family Rhodanobacteraceae; genus Frateuria_A. Next base: position 1,968 of record NZ_DASSES010000159.1, on the reverse strand, counting down.
TGCTGCTGGGCGAGCGGCCCGGCGCGCTGGACATCGACCTCTCGAGCGCGCACTTCACGTCGATCGACACCACCCTGCCGATCGGCAACGCCCAGGACGTGCTCGAGCGGCGGCCGGACATCCGCATGGCCGAGCGTGAGCTGGCCGCCGCCACCGCGCGCATCGGCGTGGCCAAGGCCGACTGGTTCCCGCACGTCCGGCTCGGCGGCTTCCTCGGCTTCCTGGCCGGGCGCAGCAACGACTTCGGCAGCCCGGCCACGCGTGCCTGGTCGATCGCGCCCAGCATCAGCTGGTCCGGCCTCAACGTGCAGCGCGTGCGCTCCGGCGTAAAGGCAAGCGAAGCGCGCGCGGACGCCGCACGGGCCAGCTACCAGCGCACCGTGCTGCGCGCGCTGGAGGACGTCGACAGCGCCCTGGTCGGCTACAACCAGCAGCGCGTGCGCGTGCAGCACCTGCTCGAACAGGCCGGGCAGAGCGAACGCGCGGCGGAGCTGGCGAAGATCCGCTACGACGCCGGCGCCGTCGACTACCTGGAACTGCTCGACGCCCAGCGCACCCAGCTCGCCGCCGAGGACCAGCTGGCCGAAGCCGAAGCCGGCATCAACCTGCGCGCCATCGCGCTCTACAAGGCGCTGGGCGGCGGCTGGCAGGCCTGCGGCGACGAGCGGTACGGCGCCCTGGTGCGCGCGCCCTGAGCGAGAGCGACGGCACCGCACACGCCTTGCCAGCCCGGACGCGATGGGCAAGCGGCTGGTGTGCGTGGCCGACGCCTGAGCCGGCGCGTCAGCCGCCGGCGATGCCGCTGTGCTGCGAGTACAGCGCGTGCCAGCGGCCGCCTTCGTAGACGAAGATGTCCGAGGAGCGCACGCCGTTTTGCGGGCCGAGCTTCGGGTCGTAGAAGGTGAGGATGGCGGTATCGCCGTGCAGCACCACGCGCTGCCCGGACGGGTGCGCCTTCAGCCAGGCCGCGACGCGCTTCCTTTGCTCGTCCGAGCCACGGTTGCGCGCTGCGTGCGCCAGGATATCGGCCTTGCCGATCGCCACGCCGCGGTCGTTCACCGAGCGGTATTCGGGCAGCAGCATCTGCTCCAGCCAGGCGGTGTCGCCGCCGGTTTCGGCCTCCAGCCAGTGCTGGTCGACCGCGGTCACCGCCGCGGCGCTTCTGGCGGTCTCGTCCATGGAGCCCTCGTGGGCGTTGACCGCCGCCTGCGCCGCGACTGCGGCAGCGGCCAGCCAGAGCCCGGCACCGACCAGGCGTGCGGGATTGAGGCGCAGGGAGTGATAAGCCATCGCGGGTCCTCGTCAGCGGCGGCAGCAGTGCCGCACGCCAGACTGCCTTGCGCGACGCGCCGGCGCCGCCGGAACGGGACCAACGACGCCACGCCGGGGACCGGCGGTCGACTGGCGCGCACCAGCGGCGGCGCGTGCCTCCCGCCCGCGGGCGCCGGCCGCTGGTGGCCGGCGGCGCGCCGCCCGTCACACGCCGCGCGACACACCCGCGCGATGGCGCCAGCCTGGTATCGACGCCACCCCGAGGAACTTCCGATGCACAGCAGACCCCCGATCGTCGTCCTTGCGCTTGCCCTCGGGCTGGGGCTCGCCGCCACATCCCCGGCCCACGCCGCCATCGCCACGGAGGTCGACGCGCCGGCGCCCGGGCCGTGGGCGCTGGCGCACGACGCCTCGCCCGCCTTCTCGCCCGATGGCGACGCCGTGGTGTTCGCCCGGGGCCACGGCATCACACGCCGCCTGCTCGTTGCCACGCGCCAGGGCGGCCGCTGGTCGATGCCGGCGCCGGCGCCGTTCTCGGGCGGCAACTGGATGGACCTGGAGCCGGCGATGGCGCCGGACGGCTCGTTCCTGCTTTTCGTCTCCAACCGGCCGGCCGCAGTGCGGGGCAAGGCGCTGGATGGCCATTACGAGGGCCAGTTCCAGCCCGGTCGCGGTGGCAACCTGTGGCGGGTGGCA
>NZ_DASSES010000158.1:0-31326 GCF_035695185.1 Frateuria sp. | reverse complement strand
GTTCGCGCCGGCGCAGGTCATCAGGTAAGTCCTCCGCAGCTGACTGGTGGCCGGTGCGTCGAACGTCGGGTCGAACACGACGAGGCTAAAGAAATAAGTGGTCCCCGGGACACAGGCAGGGCCGCCGCTTGCCCCCGCGCCGGATATACCGGCCATGCACAGGTAGACCGTGCAGGGATCCACGTTCTGCGCGCGCACGGGCGCCGTGGCCAGGCCAGAGGCAGCCAGGCCGAGCGCAAGGAGAGTCGAACGGGTGCGTAGGATCACGATGACCTCCTGCTGCTTGGCAAGGACTGACGCCGACTCACGATCGATCCCTGTCCGGCGGATGCCGCCGAACGGGGATGTCCATGTCCTGACGGATAGGTGACGTGGCGGTCATGCGCGTGCCGGAAAGAGGCTGGGGGCCGCTGTGCCCTGTGCCGTTTTGCTGATGCAAGCCTGGCTGCCCTGCATATGCAGGTTGCTGCCCATACGAGGCACCATAAGATCCCGGTGGCTGTCCTTGCGGTCCGGGGCGACTACCGGGGCCGCCGCCAAAGGCGGAGTAGTGCATGAAACTCCCGACCGTGCCCTGAAAGAACGAAGCGGCCAAAGGTGGCACGCTGATGATCAACACAGTCATCAAAAGGCCGATACCACCTTGCTGCAAAGCCTGGCTGGACAGGCCTTCAGCTCCGAGGCTGGTCATCTGGTTGATCAGGTTCGCTGACCACAATGCGGCGGCGACGCGCAAGGTCAGTTGCAACACCAGCGAACTGATGAAGCTCAGCGCAGCCATGGAAAAGATCGTTCCAATCCCGTAAAGCAGCCATTTGCGGAAGAGATCCTTGGTCTGGGCGAAGATCAGGCAGAGGATGAACAGCGGCCCCATACCGATGAAGAGGGCGATAGTGGCCTGATAGAGCAACAGCATGGCGCCAGCGGCCATTGGCGGACTCGCGGTCCCCAGTCCGGCGATGAGCATGGCGTGTGCCTTACGTTCGGTGGTTTCCATGTCGCCGGGCGCGACCTGTACCGCATCGATTGCGCCGAGCGCGAGCTGGGTCCACGCCAGGTTACGGTCGATGGTTTCCGCAGCAGTGTCGTTGTTACCGGTGAACATCTGGTTGATCCCGGTACTCAGATCGGTGGTGAACAACTGCTGCAGGCTGGAGCCGAAGACCGACATGGTCGTCGCGGCGGTGACGATGATGACGATGCGGGTCATGTTCATCACCATGGCCATCAGCGACTCGTGCAACTGCCCAGTAATCAGGCGATAGCCCTGGATCATGATCCACAGCGTGACCATAACCAGGGCCAGAGCGCTCGCCCAGGTCATGAAGGCCGCCATGAGGTCCATTCCGAACGTGTTGATCTGTCTACTCAGGTAGTCGTACACCAGCCTGAAGTAAACGAAATCGGCAAGGTTTGTCGGCATCGCGCCTGATTCCTTTCGTGAGTGCGGTCCCGAGCGTTCGGGAGCGCTCGTCGCCGTCAGTCAACCGAGAATGCGGCCTTGAGCGCTGCTGCCTGCACCACGGTTCCAAGCACGCTCTGGCCCCTTAGCGCTACCCTCGCCAGGATCGACTGTTGCTTGTTGAGCGCCTGGATGATGGCCTCGTCGCCAGCGATGGCGGTCTGCCAGTCCTGCATGGCATAGGCGGTCGTCGCGCTGACAGTGGCGGCCTGTGTAGTGGCCCCGCTGGTCGATCCGAGCGTGCTTACTTCATTGGCGAGCTTGTTCAGCTTTTTCAGCGTGCCGCCGTACTGGTCCAACCGGGTGAGCATGGCCACCGTGCGGTTGTACTGATCGATCTGCAGCATGGTGATGTCCGCGCAGATCGTCTGTTGGGCCTGGGTGATGGGCGTGTCGCCACCTATGGTCGATGCGAAGGAGGTCACCAGGGCGGGAACGACCGAACTGCCGGAGGCGCCGGGGCAATTCTGTGCGACGAGATCGGTAGGATCGACGATGGGCTTCAGGCTCGTAGGGGAGATCGAAATATCGGTCCCGAGACCCTTCACGGTCATGAGCAACTGCTTGTATTGCTCGACCTGCTGGTAGTACTGCTCGAGCTGCTTGGCGTATTGCATGCCTTGCCTGGTGTACTGCACAACGCTCTGCGCCAACTGAGCTTTGAAGCCCTCCTCGCTGGCAGCAATGGCTGTCGTATCGGTGACCAGTACCTGGGCCTGGGCGGCGCCGATGGGAATGCACAGGACGGTCAGGATCAGGGCGATCTGGCCACACAGGCGCGGCAGCATCGAGTGGGTAGGGGCGTCTGTCATGGCGCATTCCTTTCGCAAATGACGGTGGGACTAGCTTGCGGTTGCACAAGATGCGCGGGCGACTGGTGGTGCGATGGTCATTGGCCTGCCACTGCCCTTGCGGTTCGCATAGAACAGATCCAGCCAGTGCTCAGGTTGCAAGGCATCGAGCGGCGTGCCTTTGGCTGTGGCGCACTCGCGCATGACGCGGTGCATGATCTCGATGTTGTCGGTGGAGGCCGAGATAACCGCCAGAGCATCGTCCATGCCCCGCAGATTGAGCTGGCATACGGCGCTGGCGTGGCCCTGCTTGACCAGGAAGCAGCGGGAGCGCTCGTCCAGGCTGACGACCACCTGGTATTCCGCCTCGGTCAACTTCAAGCCGTTGATGTAGTCCTCGCGGCTGGCATTCGGGTTGGGCAGCAAAATCATCGTGGCGGTCTGTTCGACGAGGGCCGCGGCGATGCCGCTAGCCAGTGCATCCTCTGGGCTCTGCGTGGCGAATATTCCCAGTCCGTTCTGCTTGCGGATCGTCTTCTGCTTGTTTTTCGCAAATTCCTTGAGGCCACCCTCGCCGTCCAGGATCTTCCAGAACTCGTCCATCACGTAGATCAGCGGGCGGCCATCTATCAACGCTTCAAGGCGGTGCAAGAGGTAGTTGATCACTGGCACCCGAACTTCCGGGTTGTCGATGATGTCGGTGTAGTCGAAGCCGATGATGTTTGCCTCTGCGAGGTCGATCGTGTCGCTCGGGTTGTCAAACACCCAGCCCAGCGAGTTTCCGGCTGTCCATTTCTTCATGCGAATGAAGAGCCCGTCGTCGCCGAGATTCGGCAGGCTCTTCTGAAAATTGGTCATGTTGCGCAGGCGCATCGGCGTATCCAGGACGTTCTGCACGGCGCGGAAAATGTCGTCCTCTTCCCGGGAGCTGTAAATGCTCTTGCCGGCCAGTACCTTGATCAGGTCAGCCAGGAACTGCACATTCGCTTCGGTTCGCTCGCAGTGAAAGGGATTGAATCCGGTTGGCCGACCATTCTCCAGGGCGAGGTAGTTGCCGCCACAGGCACGCACGAAGATCTCGGCGCCGCGGTCCTTGTCGAAGAAGAATATGGTCGGAGCCGGCTCGAGTTTCTGTACCTGGCTGAGCAGGAAGTTGATGAGCGCAGTCTTGCCGGTACCCGATTTGCCGATAACCATCGTGTTGGCGATGGCTTTCTCGCCAAGCGAGTTCTCGCTTGGGTGGGTAGCGTGGAAGTTGAAGTAGTAGGGCTGCCCGTTGGTGCTTTGCAGGGTGGTGACGCACTCGCCCCACGGGTTGTTCTCCCGCTTGCCCATCGCGAAATTGTGCAGAGGGCACAGGCCCAGGAAGTTGAGCGAGCTGATGTTGGCCAGGCGGGTCCGGTACTTCCAGTTGCCGGGAAGCTGTGCGTAGAAGGCGGCGGTGACGGCCAGGTCTTCCTTGACCGATACGAAACCGGCATTTGACAGCTCCGCGCGGGCTGCCGCGATCTGCTGAGACAGGGCTTCCTGGCCAGGAGCATAGATAGCGATGGTGAAGTGGTATTCACCGAGCACGAAATTGCCGGATGCCAGCTGGTCCATGGCGAGGTCCAGCTCGGCAATCTGGCTGAACGCCTTGTCGCCCGAGGACACCATCATGCCCTTCGTCCGGTCCAGCGCTTTGAGTGCATCCTGCCGCCCCATGGGGGTGAAGGAGTGCGTGATTACGTACTCGAAGCCCAGATACTTCAGGCCGTTGAGAATGCCCGGATAGGTTCCGTCCGTGTATTCCTTGATGTTCAGTATCGCGCCGAAGTGGCTCGTCCCTTGAGGTGTGGTGACTACGAAGTCACCGGTCTTGGCGGAGAAACGTTGCTTGCTCACCGGCAGGTAGTTGTAGACCGGCGCAGGGAGTACAGGCACGGGTTCGTCCAATCGGTTGAGCAGGTAGCCGTAGAACTCCAGTGCTTCGGAAAAAACCACGCCGTTGGCTGCTTCATACATGCCAAGGCGACTGGGCGCGTAATCCTTGAGGACTGCCTCGACGTTCCCCGCCAACTCAAGGATGGTGTCGACAGCCTGCTGCTGCTCGGCCTCAAGCCGGCCCAGATGGCTCGACTTTTCGGCAAGCTTTTTCCCACTGACTACTGGCCGGTAGAGCATGGTGAGATACAGCTCGTTCTGCATGAGCTTCTGGTTTGACAGCGCGTCGTAATAGGCGTCAGACAAAGCCTGGTTGAACGATTGGGGGAAACGCGCCCGGTCTGCGATGCGGCGCCGACGGCGCACGTCGTGGACCCAGAACGCGACATTGACGAAGTCGGGCGCGCGCAAGGTCTGCAGCATGCGATTGAAGGTGGCGTGGCGGTGTTCCAGATCCCATTCCTCGCGCCCGACGAACGGCATGCCGCCAAGGCGCCACACGATCAGGAAATCTCCGCCGGTGGTTTTCAAGACCGTTGGAGAGACATGAGTGGAAAGCGTGACCAACTCGCAGATGGGGGTATCCGGCGAAAAGGCGGGCTTGGACATGGCGCAGGCTCCGGTGGTCGCCCCGGCTGCGAAGCCAGGTGGCTGTGACGTTTACTGGTTGGCCTTCGATTGGCCGCGGTGGAGGTTGGGGGTGAACACCCACATGCCGTCGTTCTCGCCGAGGTTCTTGACCTTGCTGCGAAACTGAAGCCGCAAACCGAGCAGGCGGAAAATCATTTCGTCCCGCCTGGCCATCTGGCGCATCACGAAGATGACGGGCGGAATCAGCAGCAGAAAAAACAGGTTGAAGTACAGCGCGAGCAACAAGCATCCGCCCGCGCCCATGAAGAACGGCACGTAGGGCACGCCCATGAACATGGGCGGCCGCGTGCAGCCACGGAACAATGCATCCTTACGCATGGAAGTTGAGCGCGTGGGTGATCAGGCTTGCGGTGCAGGCGGTGGCACCGGAAGCACTGGTGCTGCCGGCGAGAAACATCTTGGCGATCTGTCCGGCGGCTCCGATCAGGACAGCGCCGATAAGTACCGGGGAAATGTCCGAGATGCGCTTGTGCGCGAACGCGATCTGGTAGCCCGAAAAGACGATCGCGATCGTAACCACGATGATCGAAATTGCGTTGAGGATCTTGTTGACGCTGCTTGCGAAACCACAGGTGGTCGCAATGGTGTCGGTGACATCCTGCCCGAAAGCGATGGTCGGCAGTACGAGCGCCGTGCATATCGCGAGAGCCATGAACAAGGCAGTGCCGCGCCGGATCGGGTGGCATGCGTTCGGGTGTGCGGACAGGTTGTTGCGGGGCATCATCGTTTTTCCTTGGATGGGTGGACGGCGGCGACCATCTGGCAATGGGCGTGCCGTGGGTGGCTGCCCGTACGGCAGCCGGATCGGCGGATGGGCGGTGCCGTACGGGCGCCGCCGGTTAGAAGACGAAGGCGGCATCGGTGGCGGGTGCGTCAGTCGAGGGCTGATCGCTTGCGGTGTGCGTTAACGGAAAGGAGGCACGGCCGGAGAAGTCGCGAGGACTGGTCGCGTGGGGCGCGGAGACCGAAGGAGTTATGGCAACCGGCCCGGGGCCTGCCGAATCCGGTTGCCTTTCGGAGACTGGACTCTTCGCAGAGCCTGTTTCCCCGGGGGCGGCCGGAACCAGTGCACCTGCAGCCGCGTGCATGGCGATGGACCGGATCGACACGCGGTAGTCGGGACTGCCGCGCTCCGCGATGAGGTCGGCCGACGCTCGGTTCGCGCGAAGGCGTGCCACCTGTGGGTGAATAGGTATGGCCGCGGAGGTGCTGGCGGCGTTGAGCGAATCGAGAATTCGCCGGACGTAGCCATCCCTGTAACCGGTACTGAAGTTGCCGGAGTAGTAACAACTGAAGGCCTTGCCCCAATCGCCGCCTGAGCGTCCATAGCACTTCGCGAGAATGTATGCACCGGCGGTGGCGTTGGCGCAGATGTCGAACGCCTTCTCGTAAGTGTCCAGTCCATAACGCAGCAGGTTGTTTCGGTTGATCTGGGTAATCCCTAGCGAATAGTCGTATCCGCGCGACTGGAGCATGCGTGCGGTGGCAATTGCCTCACCAAGGTTGCGCGGCTGGTGCTCGAGCTGGCCCCCGACGACCCCTATGGCAAACCGGTTGCCGCTGGACTCGATCTGGGCGACATGCTGCATGACATCTGCCGGGACGGGCAGGCGTGGGCAGGACATCAGGTTGATTACAGGGACCATTCCTTGTGTCCTCTTCGGTCAGCGCGTTTGCGCTGGCAGGTCCTGCAGATACCGACGCCGCGGATCGAAGTCGATACCCGTGATGTGCCGCCGCCCCGCGTGTGCCTTGATGTGAACGACGATGTCGATGGTCAGCCGGAGCAGCCGCTTGATGGTCGCAAACTCCAGGCCGGCTCCCTCTGCCGAGGCCTTGACCATCAGGGCGAGTTGGTCCCAGGTCTGCTCAGTGCTGCCCGCGTGGCAACTGGTGATCGAGCCGGGATGCCCCGATGCGCAGTTCCGGATGAAATAGAAGGCCTCGTCGCCGCGTAGCTCGGCCAGGATGATGCGGTCGGGCTTCATGCGCAGGCACGTTTCCATGCAGCTCTTGGCAGTGATCTTGCTGATGCTTTGGCCGCCCTTGGAGTAGAGCAGGTGAACCACATTGGGCTGGCTGATGAAGAGCTCGCGGGCGTCCTCGATGGTGACCAACCGCTCTTCGGGCGGGATGTGGTGGACCAGGGACTTCATGAATGTGGTTTTGCCGCTTCCGGTGGCGCCCGATACCACGATGTTTTTCCTGCTTCGAACGGCCGCCTTGAAGAACTCGGCATAGTGTCGGTGGGCTCGCAGGTCGAGCAGCTGGCGGTCTTCTTCACTCAGGTCGCGTGCCTCCTCGATAACCTGGTCGAAGAAGCCATCCGCCTGGTATTGGTCCAGGGTTTTGACCTGCTTCGACGGCAGGCGGATGGTGATCGATACGTTGCCCGCCTCGCAGGCGGGCGGAACGACGAACTGCGCCCGCTGGCCGGTTGGAAAGGTGAGCGAGACCACAGGGTCGACGTCGGTGATGCGCTGACCGGTATTGCTTTCGTTGACCACGGCGGTGCAAAAGTGACGAGCCCGCTCGAAAGTCAACGTCGGCACCTCGACACGCTGCCAACCGCAGTTACCCTCGAGGTAGAGCTCGCCCGGTCGATTTATGCAGATCTCAGTGACGTCCGGTGAGGCCATGAAGTCTCGTACACCCAGAACCTCATACTGGTAGTCGAGGAACTCGTTCGAGACAAGGGCGATGGTGTCTTCCATTACCTTGTCTCAGAGGCGGGCGACGACATCGGTGAAATCCACGTCGCGCGCGACGTAGACATAGATCACCGTGCCCTGGTTGATGGTGACCGTGGCAGGCCGGTTGGCCGCTTCACGTACTGCCGTGTCGGCCAGGTTCTGGACGGTACGCGCGGTATTGCTCTCGAGCGGTTCCTGTACGGCGATGCCGCCGGAGACGATGGAGGTGGTCGTAGGGCCGTGTTTTGCAGCTTCATATTTGAAGGCATCGCTCAGCATGCTGATGAGTAGCGCTGCGCTGATCCGGCTTCCCCAATGAGCGTCGTAGTGACCAGGGAGCCCGGCGCCACCCAGGTTGTCGATGCCGGGACTGGGCTTGCTGCTCATGTCCACATCCACGCCCGTGGGAGTGATGATGCGGTCCCACACCACTGCAACGCGGCGACCCTTGGGGCCGCTGGAATAGGCGCCAAGTACCTTGGATCCCTTGGGCAGAAGAAGTGTTCGGCCGTTGAATGAATACACCGCCTCGGTGACAAGACAGGAAGTAAAGCCCGGCACGTCTGTGACGATCCGCGTTTCCAGCACGCAGCGGATGTAGGTGCCTCGCTGCATCAGCGCATCGGCGTGTTCCAGCGGCTTGGCCTTGGTCGCAATCGCACGGCGAGGTTGCAGCGGCGTGCCAATGCCCTCGGATGGTGCGCCTGCGGCCGTGTTCGAAAGATTCGGCGTCGAGCCTGACGTGCCCGCGATGCGGCGCTCGACCAGAGTGGGTGCACGCGGCGCATGAGTCAGCGGGGTCTGGGACGACGCGCTGGCTGCCTGGGGTGGGGGCAGGGGTGGAAGAACGGAGTGCTGGACCAGGGGAATCGGTTCGGATCCACGGTGGACAGCGGGCAGGGTCAGGGCTGGTGGTGCCTCGACGACAGTGACCTTTTCCTCTCGTGGTTTGTTCGGCTGATGATGGGAGGTAGCGACGCTGATCATCCAGTAAGACAGGAACAACAGCAGCGCGGCTGCCGAACCAAGCATCAGCAAGGCGCGGCGGTTGACGCGCCGCATTTCGTTTGGTTTCAGCAGCGGCGCGCCGGCATCCAGGTCTGGTTCGGACTGGTGGTAGCGAGTGGAATAGGGGTTGTGCGCCAACGCTTCGTCATGGCCGGCGTCCGCGCCCGCAGGCGACTGGTAGGGGGATTGCGTGCTCACTTGCGGGCGTTCCTTCGCAGGCCGACAACGTTGTCCCCATGACGGATGACAAGGTAGGGGTAGGTCCCGTGTACAGCGATGATGTTGCCCTCGACGGTCGTATTGACCAGGGAGTCCTCACCGTGCTCGGTTTCGCGCATGAAGACCGCCGGAAAATCACCAGTGGGAAAACGCTTGAGATCACTCATCGCGATATACGTGAAACGGCCATCGTCATAGACGTGCGCCGGCACGAGCCACGGTGTGCTCGTGTCTCGGGTGGCATAGTCGTAGTCGAAGTCGTAACTGCGCCCGGGAACCAGGTGGGTATCAAGAGGAGGCACTTGCGCAGCCTTCCTCTTTTCCCTCGAGAAGCTGACGTCGGCCGGGTAGGCGAAGGTGATCTTGTACTGCACGCCTTCGCGCCTGGCCTGGGCCAGCGCCTTCCAGTCGGTGGCGACGACCTTCAGCTCGAAAATGTAGGAGTGCGTGGCCGTGCGCACCATCATATTGGTGTCCACATCCACGTTCTTTGGTTTGAGGTAGAACACATTGTCGCGCCGGGTAAGCTCCCAGCCGCTGCTGAAGCCTGTGCTGTAGTCGAGTATCTGCTCGTTGGGGCTCAGCTCGATCTGGGTGGTGATGCCAAGGCCCGTGCGCACCGGATAGATGCGGTCGGGCTGATATTGATACTGCTGTACGACCTGGGCTTTTGCGCGCATCGGAAGGGCAAGGGCACCCAGGCAAGACAGGAGTGCCGTGAGGCCCAGGAGGCGCCGGCTCATCGGCCCGCTCCACTGGCAGGAGCATTCGACCCCGCATCGGTCCCCGCCCCAGATCCTTGTTCCGGCGGAGGCGGAATCACCGACCTGTCGACAGGTGAGGTGGGGCGGGTCATGGTTTGCGCGTTAGCGGCACCCGCGACCTCGGCAGGCGCCGGCGTAGCGTAGTCGTTGTCCACGCGATAGCTGGTCACCCAGAACCCCAGTGGGTTCTCGATGCGGTTGCGGTCGTCCATTTCCAGGTTCGCCTTGTACGTGAATTCCATCGTGGCGATCTTGCTGTCCAGCGGCTGCGTGACGCCGCTCCGTTTGTCGTAGAGGCTGCGCTGGAAGCGGACCGTGGCACCGGTCGGGGTGCGACCCGGGCCGCTACCGATCAATACGATGCTGAGCAACTTGACGCGGACGGCCTTGTCTTTCCCGTAAGTCTTGTAGGGACTGTCGGGATTCATCGGCGAGTAGAGTCGCGTGTAATCGGCCTTGACTCCGGGCGAAGCCATCGTTTGCACAGTGGTCCAGTCGCCAAGGTTGAGGAGCGCGAGGTCATAGGACTCGCGGGCCATTACGAAATGCGCAACGTTGCTGCGATTGATGGCTTCGCTGGTGCTGACCCGGCGATGAGTGAAGTCCCCGGTAAGGCGCGCCACGGTGCTGGTACCGGTATAGGCATCGGCCATCACCAGGTAGGGCACGCTCCGCTTGAGCGGCAACATGTAGAAGTAACCGCTGGCGAGGATCAGCGACATGCCGACGGCACCGAATGCCACCCGCCAGGCCCGCCGCTCGCTGCGGCGAGCGATGTCGGCGATTGACAGCTCGTAGTTGACTGCCTTGCGTACCGCATCCTCGACCTTGTCGGAGCGGTTCTTGCTGAAACGCATCAGCGGATTCCCTCCGCTTTCTGCCCGGCGGTCAGCGAGTGTGTCTTGACTGGATTGACAGCCGAGCCGGGTGTTCTTGCCCGATCGACCTGGAGGCGCCCCTCCGCGAGGGTGACAACGACACCCTGGGCCGAATAGATCTCGCTCAATTCGCGGGCGGCCTCCCGGAGGTCGGCTGTGCGCACCCGCGCAACTGGTGCGAACAATGTGTAGTCGGAAGGAATGCGATAGACGAGCGTCATCCCGGTGTCGCCGGTCCAACGAACCAGCATGTTCCGAAGGGTTTCATCCATGGGGGCGGCGTAGTAGGTGTAGGCGCGGTTGAGCGGAATCTCGGTCGTGGTCGACTGCAGGCGGTTGATCGGCTTCCAGCGGCCGCCGAAGTCCTTGGCGGCAGGTGTCCCGCAACCGGCCAGCAGGAGCGCCGGCAACAACAGGGTTCCCAGGATCCGGTTGGGCGGGGCCTTGTTCACTTGGTTCTCGCAGGTCGAGGCGGCTGTTTGCCGCGTGCGTAAGGCTGCCGGTTCACGCGCCGGCACGGCGCGTACACGGCAGTCAACGGGGCAATTCAATGAGCGAGGCGAGATGCGAACGGATGCGCTGGCACGTCGCGTGTCTCGTGCATCCATCAGACTCCCCTGTCTAGTCCGCCTTCAAGCAGGTTTCAGCGGGCGAGGCTCGCGACCTACTGGAAGCAGCGTTCACGTCATTTGAACGAGGCTCATTAGAGCCGCACCCATTGCGCAGCAACAAGCTCAATGGTTCGGGTTATGACGTCGTCCGCCTGACCTCTTCGGCGTGGGAGAAGCCCTACGAGCAGACGAATGGTCGCCGTGTGCCTGCGCTCGTGGGCCCAGTGGCGGGTTGCACAGAGGTCCAAGTCCGCCTATAGTGCCGACTTTCGTATTAGCGCGTTAGTACATTATGAAGCGACGAGCGATCGATCCCGAGACCCCCAACGAGTCGGTAGAGCGCAGCCTATGTGAGGCGCTGCTGGCGCTGCGCGACGTGGACGAGATGCAGGCGTTCCTGCACGACCTGTGCACACCGGCGGAGCTGGAGGCGATGGTGGACCGCTGGCGGGTGGTGCCGTACTTGCAGGAGGGGCTGCCGTACCGGGAGATCCACGAGCGCACGGGGGTGAGCATCACCACCATCGGGCGGGTGGCGCGCTACCTCAACCAGGGCAACGGCGGCTATCTCGCCGCGGCGGCGCGCGCGGCTCGCAAGCGCAAGACCGCCAAGGTGCCGGCATGAGGCCGCGCGACCGACTGCGCATCGCGATGCAGAAGTCCGGGCGGCTCACCGAGCCGGCGCAGGAGCTGCTGACGCGCTGCGGGCTGACCTTCCGGCAGAGCCGCGACAAGCTGTTCTGCTTCGGCGAGGGCGAGCCGGTGGACCTGTTGCTGGTGCGCGATGACGACATTCCCGGGCTGATCGCGCAGGGCGTGTGTGACCTGGGGATCGTCGGGCGCAACGTGCTCAACGAGTACGAACTCACCGCCGGGCGCGAGGATGACGTGGCCCTGGCGGAGTGGCGCGGGCTGGGCTTCGGGAGCTGCCGGCTGTCGCTGGCGGTGCCGCAGGAGATGGACTATGCCGGCGCCGCGGACCTTGCCGGGCGTCGCATCGCCACGTCCTATCCGGGGTTGCTCGGCCGCTGGCTGCGCGCGCAGGGCATCGAGGCCGGAGTGGTGACGCTGGCCGGTTCGGTGGAGATCGCGCCCCGGCTGGGCACCGCCGAGGCGATCTGCGATCTGGTGCAGAGCGGCGGCACGCTGGTGGCGAACCAGCTGCGCGAGGTCGAGGTGGTGCTCGACAGCGAGGCGCTGCTGGTCGGCCCGAAGGTGCTGCCGGCGGACGAACGCGGCGACCTGGTCGAGCTGCTGCTCAAGCGCATCGATGGCGTGATCCAGGTGCGCGAGTCGCGACTGCTGCTGTTGCAGGCGGCGCGCGGTTCGCTGGAGGCGATCACCCGCCTGTTGCCCGGTGGTCCGCAGCCGACGCTGCTGCCGCTGGCCGGCCAACCCGACCAGGTGATGCTGCAGGCGCTGTGCGCCGGCGAGGTGAGCTGGCGCCAGCTCGAAGAGATCAAGAAGGCCGGCGCGCGCGAGATGTTCGTGCTGCCGGTGGAGAGGATGCTGGCATGAGGCGGCTGGTCTGGAATGCGCTGGACGAGCCGGGGCGCGAGGCGGCGCTGGCGCGGCCGGTGCAGGTGCAGGCGGTCAACCTGCGTGAAGTGGTCCGGCGGATCGTGGCCGAGGTGCGCAGGCACGGCGACGAGGCGGCGCTGCGCTTTACCGCCTCGTACGATCGTTGTGTGCTGAAGCGGATCGAGGTCGAGCCGCGCGAGTTCGACCAGGCCGAGGCTGCGCTCGATCCGGCACTCAAGGCGGCCATCCGCGAGGCGGCCGGGCGGATCGAGGCGTTCCACCGTGCGACGGCGCCGCTTCCCGTGGCCGTGGAGACGGCCCCCGGCGTGCGCGTCGAGCGGGTGTTGCGCCCGATCAGCCGGGTCGGGCTGTACGTGCCGGCCGGGAGCGCGCCGTTACCGTCCACGGCCTTGATGCTGGGCGTGCCGGCGCGCGTTGCCGGCTGCCGCGAGGTGGTGCTGTGCTCGCCGGCGCGGCCGGATGGCCGGTGTGATCCGGCCGTGCTGTACGCGGCGCGCGTGGTGGGCGTGCACCGCGTGTTCAAGCTCGGTGGGGCGCAGGCGATTGCCGCGATGGCGTACGGCACCGCCAGCGTGCCGCGCTGCGACAAGCTGTTCGGCCCGGGCAACGCCTGGGTG
This sequence comes from Frateuria sp., assembly GCF_035695185.1. GTDB lineage: Bacteria > Pseudomonadota > Gammaproteobacteria > Xanthomonadales > Rhodanobacteraceae > Frateuria_A. Next base: position 18,167 of record NZ_DASSES010000158.1, on the reverse strand, counting down.
ACCGAGGCCAAGGTGCAGGTGTCGACCGACCCGCAGGGCGCGGCCATCGACATGCCGGCCGGGCCGTCGGAAGTGCTGGTGGTCGCCGATGCGCAGGCCGAACCCGCGTTCGTGGCGGCGGACCTGCTGTCGCAGGCCGAGCACGGCCCCGATTCGCAGGTGCTGCTGGTGAGTCCCTCGGCGCCGTTGCTCGATGCCGTGGCGGTGGAGGTCGAACGCCAGTGCGCAGCGCTGCCGCGGGCGGATATCGCGCGCCAGGCGCTGACCAACAGCCGGGTGATCGAAGTGGACTCGCTGGAGCAGGCGCTCGAGGTGAGCAACCGCTACGCGCCCGAGCACCTGATCCTGCAGGTGGCCGAACCGCGCGGCTGGCTCGCCCGGGTGGAGAGCGCCGGGTCGGTCTTCCTGGGCGCGTGGACGCCCGAGTCGGTGGGCGATTATTCGAGCGGCAGCAACCACGTGCTGCCGACCTACGGCTATGCACGCAGCCACAGCGGCGTGTCGGTGGCCAGTTTCCAGAAGCAGATCAGCGTGCAGGAACTGAGCCCGGACGGCCTGCGGGCGATCGGGCCGTGCACGGTGACGCTGGCCGCGGCCGAGCAACTGGAGGCGCACCGACGCGCGGTGACCTTCCGGCTTGCCGCGCTGAATGCGGAGGTGCCCGTCGCATGAGCGTGCTGGAGCTTGCGCGCGCGGAGATCCGCGCGCTGGTGCCGTATTCCTCCGCGCGCATGGAGGCCGCGGGCGGCGCGACGCTGCTTAACGCCAACGAGTCCGCCTGGATGCCGTTCGGTGACGCGGGCCTGGGCTGCCACCGCTATCCGGATCCGCAGCCGGCGGCGCTGGTCGAGCGGCTTGCCGCCCTGTATGGCGTGCGGCCCGCGCAGCTGCTGGTCGGGCGCGGCAGCGACGAGGCGATCGACCTGCTGGTGCGCGCGTTCTGCCGCGCCGGCGAGGACGCCATCCTGGTGCAGCCACCGACCTTCGGCATGTATGCGGTGTGCGCGCACGTGCAGAACGCGGCCGTGGTCGAGGTGCCGCTGGCGGCGGACTTCACCCTGGATGCCGGGGCGGTGCTGGCGGCGGTGACGCCGGCGGTCAAGCTGGTGTTCGTGTGCGCGCCGAACAATCCGACCGGTGCGGGCGTGTCGCTGGAGGCTATCGACGACCTGGCGCGGCGGTTGGCCGGGCGGGCACTGCTGGTGGTGGACGAGGCGTATGGGGAGTTTGCCGACGGCGCCAGCGCCGCGACGTTGCTCGACCGCTACGAACACCTGGCCGTGCTGCGCACGCTGTCCAAGGCGTGGGCGCTGGCCGGTGCTCGCATCGGTTGCCTGCTGGCCGATTCGGAGGTGGTGACGCTGCTGCGGCGCATTCTGCCGCCGTACCCGCTGCCGCGGCCGTGCGTGGCGGCCGCCCTGGAGGCGCTGTCGCCGGCCGGGCAGGTGGCGGTGCGCGATCGCGTCGAGGTGGTACGTGCCGAACGGGCGCGGATGGTGGTGGGGCTGGGGGCGCTGCCCGGCGTGCGGGCGGTGCTTCCTTCGCAGGCGAATTTCCTCGCCGTGCGCTTCGATGACGCGGGTGCTGCCTACCGGCGGTTGTTCCAGGCGGGCATCGTGGTGCGTGACGTACGGCGCTACCCGGGGTTGCAGGATGCCTTGCGCATTACGGTTGGCGCGCCGGAGGAGAACGATCGGGTGTTGGCTGTGCTGGGGGATGGGGCATGAACGTCCTGGGTGGTGGCCGCGAGCTCTGCGCGGGATTCCTTGCGGGTCGCCACATGGCGATCGCGCACGGGGTGCGCTGCTGCGTGGGGGGCGTATGAGCCGAAAAGTGCTTTTTGTCGATCGCGATGGTTGCCTGATCGTCGAGCCACCGGACGAGCAGATCGACAGCTACGCCAAGCTCGACCTGCTGCCGGGCGTGATCGCCGCGTTGCAGCGCTGCGTGGCCGCCGGGTACGAACTGGTGATGGTGACCAACCAGGATGGGCTCGGGACCACGAGCTTCCCGGAGGAAACCTTTCTCGGGCCGCAGGCGCTGCTGCTGCGCCTGCTGGCTTCGCAGGGCATCACCTTCCGCGAGGTGCTGGTCGATCGCAGCTTCCCGCACGAGGGGCGCGATACGCGCAAGCCGGGGGTCGGCCTGCTGCGGCATTACCTGGCCGACGACGGCTGGAGCCGCGCCATGTCGGCAGTGATCGGCGATCGCGAAACCGATATGCAACTGGCGGCCAACCTGGGCGTGCGCGGCTTGCGCGTCGGCCCGCAGGGTGAAAGCTGGGAGGCGGTAGCGCACCGGTTGCTGGATGCGCCACGCATCGGCTCGGTGACCCGGCGCACCCGCGAGACCGCCATCGACGTGCGCGTCGACCTGGATCGCGCGGGCGATCCCGCAGTGGCTACCGGGCTCGGCTTTTTCGACCACATGCTCGAGCAGATCGGCAAGCACGGCGGCTTCGCGCTCGCGCTCGGCTGCGCCGGTGACACGCAGGTGGATGAGCATCACACGGTGGAGGATTGCGCGCTGGCGCTCGGCCAGGCCCTGCGCCAGGCCTTGGGCGACAAGCGCGGGATCGGTCGCTACGGCTTCACCCTGCCCATGGACGAATCGCTCGCCAGCGCAGCACTGGACCTGTCCGGGCGACCCTGGTTCGTGTTCGAAGGGCAGTTTCCGCGCGAGCGCGTGGGTGATTTGCCGACCGAGCTGGTCGTGCACTTTTTCCGTTCGCTGTGCGAGACGCTGGGCGCCAACCTGCACCTGTCGGTTCGCGGCGACAACGCGCACCACATGGTCGAGGCCTGCTTCAAGGCCGTGGCGCGGGCGCTGCGCCAGGCCATTCGCCGTGAGGGCAGCGAGCTGCCCAGTACCAAGGGGGCGTTGTGAAGGTCGTGCTCGTCGACGCCGGCGGCACCAACATCGGTTCGGTGCGCTACGCGCTGCAGCGGCTGGGCGTGGAGGCGCCGTTGACCGCCGATCCGGCGACGATCCGCGCGGCCGACAAGGTGATCCTCCCCGGTGTCGGTGCCGCGGGCCCGGCCATGGCCCGCCTGCGTGCGCTCGGCCTGGTCGATGTGCTGCGCGGGCTGACCCGGCCGGTGCTCGGCGTCTGCCTGGGCATGCAGTTGCTGTGCACGAGCTCGGAAGAGGGCGGTGTCGACTGCCTGGGACTCGTTTCCGCCGTGGTGCGGCGGTTGTCGCCCGCGCCGGGGCTTCGCGTCCCGCACATGGGCTGGAACCGGCTGCATGCGTGCGGCGTCCATCCGCTGCTCGACGGGCTGGACCGGGATGCACAGGCCTACTTCGTGCACAGCTATGCGGTGCCGCTTGGCGACTACACGCTGGCATCGGCCGAACACGGCGATGCGTTCTCGGCGGTGGTCGCCCGCGGCAATTTCTTCGGCATGCAGTTCCACCCGGAACGCTCGGCTGCGGTGGGCGCCCGCCTGCTTCGCAACTTTCTCGACCTATGAAACCTGACATCATTCCTGCCATCGACCTGCGCGCGGGCCGTGTCGTACGCCTGGCCCAGGGCGACTACGCCCGCCAGACGACCTACCCCGACGACCCTATTGCCCTGGCCGCCAGCTACGCGGCGGCGGGCGCGCGCTGGCTGCACGTGGTCGACCTGGACGGGGCGCAGGCCGGCGGATTCGCCAACCTGCCGGTGATCGAAGCGCTGGCACGCGCCGGGCTGCGCCTGCAGGCCGGTGGCGGGGTGCGCGGCGTCGCCGACGTGCACCGGCTCATGGACGCCGGCGTCGAGCGCGTGGTGGTCGGAAGCGTCGCGATCCGCGATCCGGAGCGGGTGGCCGGATGGATCGACCGGCATGGCGCCCAGCGCTTCACGCTCGCCCTGGACACGCGCTGGATCGACGACCGGTGGACCTTGCCCAGTGCCGGCTGGACGCGTACCGAAAGCCGTACGCTGGATGAGCTGGCGCCCTGGTACGCGGCCCGCGGCGCGCGCCACCTGCTATGCACGGACATCGACCGGGACGGCATGCTGGCCGGTCCCAACCTTGCGCTCTATCGCCATCTGGCGACGATCGCACCCACGCTCGCCGTGCAGGCTTCCGGCGGCGTGCGCTCGGTGGATGACGTGCGCGCTGCCGCGGAGGCCGGTGCCAGCGGAGTGATCCTGGGGCGGAGCCTTCTCGAGGGTCGCCTCAACGTGGCGGAGGCCCTGGCCGCATGAACGCGTTTTTGCCGGCATGCCGCGTGAAACCGACCCGCCTGGGCCGTGCCGGAAAGACCGGGGTGCGTGCCCGATGCTGAGCCGCCGCATCATTCCCTGCCTGGACGTGCGCGACGGGCAGGTGGTCAAGGGCGTGCGCTTCCGCGATCACGCCGTAGTCGGCGGCATCGTCGAACTGGCGCTGCGTTACCGTGACGCCGGCGCGGACGAGCTGGTGTTCTACGACATCACCGCCAGTCCCGAGGGGCGTGCGGTGGACCGGGCGTGGGTCGAGCGGGTGGCGCGGGAGATCGACATCCCGTTCTGCGTGGCTGGCGGCATCCGCAGCGTCGAAGATGCGCGCGCGGTGCTGCATGCCGGGGCAGACAAGGTTTCCATCAACTCGCCCGCGCTCGAGCGGCCGGCACTGATCGGCGAGCTCGCCGGGGCCTTCGGCGTGCAGTGCGTGGTCGTGGGCATCGACTCGCTGCGCGATGCCGACGGGCAGTGGCGCGTGCGCCAATACACCGGGGATCCGTCGCGCATGCAGGCGCTGCCACGGCGCACGCTGGACTGGATCGTCGAGGCGCAGCAGCTGGGCGCGGGCGAGATCGTGCTCAACTGCATGGGCAGCGATGGCGTACGCGCCGGCTACGACGTGGCACAGCTGGCCGCGGCGCGCGCGCTCTGCACGGTGCCGCTGGTGGCCTCCGGCGGGGCCGGTGCGCCGGCGCATTTCCGTGAGGTGTTCGACCTGGCGGACGTGGATGGCGCCCTGGCGGCGAGCGTGTTCCATTCCGGCGCCATCGAAGTGCCGGTATTGAAGCGGTGGCTGGCGGAGCAGGGCGTGGCGGTGCGCCTGTCGCTGCCAAAGGAGCCGGAGACAGTGCGATGACCGACGAGCTGGATTTCCCCAAGGGCGGCGGGCTTGTGCCCGCCATCGTGCAGCACTGGCTGAGCGGCGAGGTGCTGATGCTCGGCTACATGGATGCCGAGGCGCTCGCCGTCACGCGCGCGAGCGGGCTGGTGACGTTCCACAGCCGCAGCAAGGGGCGCCTGTGGACGAAGGGCGAGAGCTCCGGCAACGTGCTGCGCCTCAAGAGCCTGCACGCCGACTGCGACGCGGATGCACTGCTGGTGCTCGCCGAGCCGGCCGGGCCGACCTGCCATCGCGGCACGTCCAATTGCTTCGATCACGCGCCGCCGCCGCTGGGGTTTCTTGCCGAGCTCGATGCCCTTGTCGCCCGGCGCGCTGTCGAGCGGCCGGCCGGCAGCTACACCACCGGGCTGTTCGAAGGCGGCATCCGCCGGATCGCGCAGAAGGTCGGCGAGGAAGGCGTCGAGACGGCGCTGGCGGCGGTGGTCCAGGGCGACGCGGAGCTGCTGGGCGAGGCGGCGGACCTGGTTTTCCACCTGACGGTCGCCCTTCGCGCGCGCGGGCTGGGCCTGGCCGACGTGGTAGCCGTGCTGGCCGAGCGGCACGCGCGGCGCTAGCGGCCGGAACCTTCCCGCTGGGCGCGCACTTGCGACGCGCCGTTCAACGGCCCGCGGTGACCGGCACCCGACGTTCGGGCGCCGGGCGGAACGGCACCGCCGGCCCTGGCTGGAGGCCGCGACGCCAGTGCGCGAGTTGCTCGCCAATGCCCTTTCCGACGGCCATCTGGGGCTGGGACGGCAGCAGCCGGTCCTGTTGCTCCCACTTGGAGATCTCCTCCTTGGCGCGCTCGAAAGCCGCCACGAAGTCCGGCGTGCGGTTCAAGGCATCGACCAGCCACGCGCGACCGAAGTAGGTGGCCGCCGAATCGTTCCCGCAGCCGAACGAACTGCGGTCGCTACGTGCCGCGGTGAGCACCAGGGTGCCGTCCCCCTGCAATGGCGGAATGAAACCGCCCGAATAGCAGGCGTTGACCACGACGACCTTCCACTTGAACGGGTGCGCCGCGAGGATCGCGCCCAGGTCCTGCGCGCCGATCTGATCCAGCGGCAGCGGATCCATGTCCACCAGCAGGGTGTGGTCTTCGCTGCCGTGGGTGGTCAGGTAGAGCAGCAGGATGTCCTGTTGCGGATCCATCCGGTCGGCCAGGCCGTCGAGCGCACTCTCCAGGTTGCTCCAGGTTGCCAGCGGACGGGTGGACAAGGTGTCCGGCGAGTTCTCCAGCACCAGCGCATGCGCGGTGGGACCGAAGTGCCGGGTAAACAGTCGCGCGGCGTACTCGGCCTCGTTGTGGAAGACATCCTCGCTGCCGTCGCCGGCGAAGGCGAGCAGGTAGAGGTTGGGCCTGCCGGGGACGCGCGGCCCCAGCTTGCCGAGCGCGGCGTCCAGCAACCGGGGCTGGGCGTAGGCCACCTGCTCGGGCGTGGGGGCCTGTTCGGGCCAGTCGTCCTGCGGCGGTGCGGGGGCCTCCGCATCATCCAGTGGCGACAGCAGGCTGCTCGGAGCGACAGGCTGCATCCGCAGCTCACGCGCGGCCGGGTCCCGCGGGAGCCAGCCGTGCACCAGCAGCATCGTGAGGATGCCGGCGGCAAAGGCGAGCAGGGCGGTCAGGCCGGTGCGCATCGATCGGGAACTCAGGGCGTGATGGCGTCGAAATCGCCGTACGTGGGGTGGCGCGCCCCGGCCGGCGCCGCTTGCGGCGGGCGCAACAGCCAGCCGGTCTGCAGGCCGGCGGCGCGGGCGGCGTCCAGTTCCTCGACGATGTCGGAGAGGAACAGGATGTGCTCCGGTCGTTCGCCGACGGCTTCGGCGATCCTGGTGTACGAGCCAGCCTCGCGCTTGGGGCCGGTTTCGGTGTCGAAATAGCCGGCGAACAAGGGCGTCAGGTCGCCGGCATCGCTGTAGCGGAAGAACAGCTGCTGCGCCGGCACGGAGCCGGAGGAGTAGACGTACAGGTGCAGGCCGTCGGCGCGCCAGGCATGCAGTCGCGCGGATACCTCCGGGTAGACGTGGGCGCGGTATTCGCCGGCTTCGTAGCCCTCCTTCCAGATCATGCCCTGCAGCGCCTTGAGCGCGGTGGACTTGCGATCCTGGTCGATCCAGCCCAGCAGCAGTTCGATGATCTCCTGCCGGCTGGCCTCGATGATGCCGGCCTCCTTGGCCGCCTCGTGCAGCCAGTGCTGCACTTCGGGCCGGTCCGCGTGCGTTTCGACGAAAGCCGGCAGGCGCTTGCGGGCGTACGGGAACAGGACGTCCTTGACGAAATCGATCGAGCTGGTGGTGCCCTCGATGTCGGTAACGATGGCGCGGATGGAGGTCATGGGCGGCATGGATTCTGGGAGACCCGCAAGCATAGCCGAGGGCTACCTCGGGGTGGCTTCAAGCCTGGCCGTTCCTTGGCCGCTTCCGCCCTTGGAAGACCCCCGGCTGCGATCTCAGCGCGGGGCCGGTTCCATCCGTGGGAAGCGCTCGGCGATGTCGGTGCCGGTGAAGTTGGCGACCCAGCCTTCCTTGTTGGTGAACAGGCGGATGGCGACGAAATAGGGCGATTCGCTCATGTCGAACCAGTGCGGCGTACCGTCGGGCACGCCGATCAGGTCGCCGGCCTCGCAAAGCACGTCATAGACCCTGCCGCCGATATGCAGGGTGAACTGGCCGCTGCCGGCGACGAAGAAGCGCACCTCATCCTCGCTGTGCGTGTGCTCGCTTAGGAACTTCCGGCGCAGCGTGGCGCGATCCGGATGGTCCGGGGCCAGGCTGATGACGTCGACGGATTGATAACCCTCTTCGCGCATCAGCCTGTCGATGTCACTGCGGTAAGCGGTGATGACTTCGTCCTGGCTGGCGCCGGGGGCGATCGGGGCGCTGGCTTCCCATTGCTCGAAGCGGACGCCGACCCGGCCGAGCTCATGAGCAATCTCGGCGGGCGACGTGTGCACGGAAGCGGGCGTGGACGGCCGGGCCTCGTCGTAGATGCGCAGGCGGCTCATGCGGACAGTCTCCTCAGGTCGAGTTCGCAGCCGAGCAGGAACTCGAGTGCTTCGAGGTGGCGCCGCGCCTCGGCCATGTCGGCGCCCCAGGTGTAGATGCCGTGGCCGTCGATCAGGTAGGCATGCAGCGGTTTGCCGGCATCGAGCCAGGCATCGACGCGTTCGACCAGCTCGGGCATGTGCTGGGTATTGGGGAACACCGGAATCTCCAGCACGCTCGCGTGGGTGGTGTAGCCGGTGATGGCCTTCTGCAGTTCCCAGCCTTCCAGCCGCACCACGCCCTCGCGCGCGAACAGCCGTGAAGCGACGCTCTGCGTGCGCGAGTGGGTATGCAGCACCACCTGCGCGTGCGGCAGGCGCCGGTAGGCCTGGGTGTGCAGCTCCGTCTCGGCACTGGGGCGGGCGCGGGTGCCCACCGCGTGACCTGCCATGTCCACCAGCATGATGTCCTCGCGTCCCAGGCGACCCTTGTCGCGCCCCGAGATGGTGACGGCGGCGAGTTCCTCGTTCACGCGCATGGAGAAGTTGCTGCTCGTTGCCGGCGTCCAGCCGAGCAACGCGAGTTCGCGCGCGGCCTCGGCAATGGCGTCGGCGCAAAGCGCGAAGCGGGCGGGCTCGACGGAGGAGGGAAGTTCCTGCATGGGAATTTGGACGTCCAAACGATGGGCGACTATAGCATGTGGCTACGCGCTGCCGGAGGGAAATGCGAGTCGTTCTCGCAAGTCAGGTGGAATTGACGTTTCGAGCGTAACATCGAGGCAGGCTGCCGCATTCGCGGCGGCGGATACAACGGAGATCCATCATGTCGCAAGAGAAAGATGTCGAATCCCGCCGTCGCTTTTTGAAGGTGGCTGCGGGTACGGCGGCGGCCGCTGCCGTGGTCGGCGGCTTGCCGCGCTTGGCACGCGCCGCGGACCTGCCCCACGTGTCGGAATCCGATCCCACGGCCAAGGCGCTCGACTACGTCGAGGATGCAAGCAAGTCGAAGAATCCCAAGCACACGCCCGGTGCCGTCTGCGCGAACTGCCAGTTCTTCACCGACCCGACCGCCAAGGGTTACGGCCCCTGCCAGCTGTTCCCCGGCAAGGCGGTGAATGCCAAGGGCTGGTGCGTCTCGCATACGGCCAGGAAGGCCTGAGTGAGTCCACGCGCGCTCGACGCGCGAGGCGCGTTGGACGATCTGCGGGGGTGGAAAGCGGCCGAACGGCCGGTCTGAAAAGTGCTGCCCAGACGCGTCAGGCTGAGGAGCTGACCCGCCTGACGCGCCGGGCGGCGATCCGGGGCCCACTGCCAAGTGATCAACCCTCGGAGCTGGAATGATACTCCCGCGGGGGCCAGTTCGGGTGGCTGGTAGCCAGGTTTTTCTCGAAAAACTTCCGTTAAATCCATTAAATTCAACGGCTTACTGGCGAAAAATGTTGGCGGGTCGAATTCTGGCGTCTGCAAATTTTTCGTTAATTGTGGCGTCCGCCGGCGAACGTCGGCGAACGTTCCAGGGCGGTCGGGGCTGTGGCCACGCCCGCACGTTTCCTTGCGGCAGGTCCGGTGGACCTCCCTGTGGCCTCTCCAGCCGCCCGCCGGCCTGTCAGCGCGGAGCGGGCGCTGCGGCCTTGCGCAGCTGGCTGTGCCGGCGGCCGTAGGCGAAGTAGATCGCCAGGCCGATCACGGTCCAGATGCCGAGCAGCAGCCACTGGTACCAGTTCTCCCAGTACAGCAGCGTCAGGCAGCTCAGCACGCCGAGCGTGCAGACCACTGGCGCCCACGGCACGCGGAAGGTGCGTGGCAGGTCGGGCTGGGTGCGGCGCAGGATCAGCACGCCGGCGCACACCGCCACGAAGGCGATCAAGGTACCCATCGAGACCAGGTCGCCGAGGATGTCGAGCGGGAACACCGCCGCCAGCGCGGCGATGCCCAGGCCGGTGATCACCGTGTTGATGTGGGGCGTGCGATAGCGCGGATGGATCTTGGCGAAAACCGGCGGCAGCAGACCGTCCCGTCCCATGATCATGAAGATGCGCGGCTGCGCGATGACCATCACCAGCACCACCGAGGACAGGCCGATCAGGGCGCCGACCTCGACCAGCCAGCGCAGCCACTCCAGCTCGGGATGCGCCTTGACCGCCGTGACCACCGGTTCGGCCGTGCCCAGCAACTTGAATGGCAGCAGGCCGGTGATGACCGCCGCCATGCCCACGTAGAGGACGGTGCAGATGGCGAGCGAGGCGATCGTGGCGATCGGCAGGTCGCGCTGCGGGTTCTTCGCCTCCTGCGCGGCGGTCGACGTAGCCTCGAAACCGATATAGGCGAAAAACACCAGCGTCGATGCGCGCATGATGCCCGACCAGCCGAATGCCTCCGGCCCTTCGCTGGCGGGGATGAACGGATGCCACAACTGCGGGTTCACATAGCGCCAGCCGGCCACGATCACCACCACGATCAGGCCTACCTTGAGCAGCACCATGGCGATGTTGGCACCACTGGATTCGCGGATGCCCACGTAGCACAGCCAGGTCAGCGCCAGCACGATGGCTACCGCGGGCAGGTTGAACAGCGCCCCGGTGCTCACCAGGTGCCCGCCCTGGTAGGCCAGGGGGGCATTGGTGAGGACGGCAGGCAGATGGACGCCGACATGGTCGAGCAGGCTGACGAAATACCCGGTCCAGCTGACCGCCACCGCGGAAGCGGACACGCCGTATTCGAGCACCATGTTCCAGCCGATGAACCAGGCGACCAGCTCGCCCAGCGTCGCGTAGGCATACGAGTACGAGCTGCCGGACATCGGGATCAGCGTGGCGAACTCCGCGTAGCACAGCGCCGTGAAGCTGCAGCAGACCGCCGCGATGATGAAGGCCAGGATCACCGCGGGACCGGCATGTTCGGCGGCCGCCTGGCCGGTGATCACGAAGATGCCGCCGCCAATGACCGCGCCGATACCCAATGCGGTCAGTCCCCACGGGCCAAGCGTCCGGCGCAGGGCGGGACCATGGGAATCGTCGACGTTGGAAAAGTCGGTCTTGCGGGCGAGCAGTTGCTTCAGCATGGGCGTTCCGGACATGAAACCGGCACGGTTTTCACCGTGCCGGCGGGTTCACAGGGTGCGTCGGCGCGAGGGGTCAGGCCGGTTCGGTGCCGTTGGCCAGATGGCTCTTGCGGTAGCCGTAGAGGAAGTAGACCACCAGCCCGATCGCACCCCACACGAAGAAGGTCAGCTTGGCCTCCTTCGACAGGTTGAGGAACAACAGCAGGCAGCCGATGACCGCAAGCGGGCAGATCAGCCACGGCATCGGGGTGCGGAACGGGCGCGGGCGATCAGGCTGCGTGCGACGAAGGATCAGCACGCCGATCGCCACCATGATGAATGCGAACAGGGTACCCGAGTTGGTGATGTCCGCCAGGATGCCCACCGGAAACAGCGCACCGAACAGCGACACGAAAGTGCCGGTGATCAGCGTGATCACGTGGGGCGTGTGGAAGCGCGGGTGGATCTTCGCCAGCGAGCCCGGCAGCAGGCCGTCGCGGGACATGGTGAAGAAGATGCGGGTCTGGCCGTAGGTCATCGTCAGGATCACCGACGGCAGCGCGATGCCGGCAGCGAACGCGATGAAGGCGCCGATGGTGTTGTGGTTGAGCAGGCGCACCACGTGGGCCAGCGCCTCCTTGCTGCACACCAGCGCCTGCGAGCCGTCACAGGCGGCCGCGAACGCGGGCGTACCCGGCTCCAGCGCGATCCCGTCGGGGCCCAGCATGGGTTGCGCGCCCACCGAACCGACCGCGCCGTAGCTCACCAGCAGGTAGTAGATGGTGCACACGCCCAGCGAACCGATCAGGGCAATCGGGATGCTGCGGTTGGGGTTCTTGGTTTCCTCGGCCGCCGTGGAAATGGCATCGAAACCGATGTAGGCGAACACGATCGAAGCGGCTGCGCCGAGCACGCCGATGCCGCCCATCGGGCTGCCCCAGCCGTTGGGCACGAAAGGCGTGAAGTTCTGGTCGTTCACCGCGGGTACCGCGACGAAGATGAAGGCGGTGAGGGCGGCGATCTTGATCAGCACCAGCACGGTGTTGACCTTGGCCGACTTGGAGGTGCCGAGTACCAGCAGCAGCGTGACCGCCAGGCCGATCAGGCAGGCCAGCAGGTTGAAGCTGCCGCCGTCCATCGGTCCCACCTGCAGGAAGTGCGGCAGGCCCCATCCGGCGTGCGTGAGCAGGCCGTTGACGTAGCCGGCCCAACCCACGCATACCGTACTGGCGGCAATGGTGTATTCCAGCACCAGCGCCCAGCCCACCACCCAGGCGGTGCCTTCGCCCAGCACGCCGTAGGTGTAGGTGTAGGCCGATCCGGCCACCGGCACCATCGAGGCGAGCTCGGCATAGGCCAGTGCGGCCAGCGCGCACACGACGGCGGCGATGACGAAGGAGATCATCATGCCCGGGCCGGCCTTCTGGCCGGCTTCGGCGGTGAGCACGAAAATGCCGGTACCGATGATCGCGCCGATGCCCAGCATGGTGAGCTGGAAGGGGCCGAGCTGACGGATGAGGGATTTCTTTTCGGCGGTGGCGAGAATCTGGTCGAGCGGCTTGACGCGCTTAAACAGCATAGCGTTCCCCATGGAAAGACGGCGTGCTCCCCGACCCTTGCGTTAGCCACGCGTCGAGCCGATGTGACGGGCAACCTTAGCCGAGCGTGACTGGGGGTACAAGCGCCACAAGGCACGGATGGGGCGCCGCTAGAATGCCCTTTTGACCCGGCGAAACAGCATGCCCCAAACATCCTCCCACCGGCTCGGCGATGCCTTGCGCCGATACGGCCTGTGCAGCCAGGAGGCCCCGGTCGTGGGCGAGTTTCTGAGGTTCCTGGCCAGTGCACGGGAGGTGTTCGAGCGTACCCACGCGCCGGGGCATTTCACCGGTTCGGCCTGGCTGGTCAGCGCCGATGGCGAACGCGTGCTGCTGACCCATCACCGCAAGCTGGGCCGCTGGTTGCAGCTGGGCGGCCACGCCGACGGTGACCCCGACCTGGCCCGCGTGGCGTTGCGCGAGGCGGGCGAGGAGTCCGGATTGCAGGATCTGCTGGTGGAGCCGGAGATCTTCGATCTGGACCGGCACTTGATCCCGGCACGCGGCGAGGAGCCGGCGCACTGGCACTACGACGTACGCTACGTGGTGCGAGCCACCGGCAGCGAGGCGTTCGCGGTCGGCGAGGAGTCGCTGGACCTGGCCTGGCAGTCCATCCGCGGGATGGCGGACGACCTGCAGGCGGATGCGTCGATGCGGCGCATGGCGCAGCGCTGGCTGGCCCGCGGCCCGTAGATGGCCTGGGCGGTCGATCCGGTTTTCCTGCGTGGGGGCAGGTGGGCGGGCCGGAGCACGCTCGCCGATCAGGTCGATTCGTAGCGCGCCGGAGCCGGGTTGAGGTGGCCGCAGGCATCGCAGGTGCGGGCCTCGCGCGAGCGGTAGAAGCGCTCGAATACCGGCGGGAAGTCCTGCTCGATGTTGTGCAGGACGAAGTACTCTTCGTACAGCTTGTGGTTGCAGCGTTCGCAGAACCACAGCAGGCCATCCTGCTCGCCCGCCAGGCGTCGCCGCTCGATCACCAGCCCGACCGAATCAGGCATGCGCTGGGGTGAATGCGGCACCCGCGCCGGGAGGTAGAACAGTTCGCCCGCCCGGATGGGAATGTCGCGCGCGACGCCCTCGTCCTGCACCTTGAGTACCATTTCGCCCTCGAGCTGGTAGAAGAACTCGGGGCCTTCGTCGTAGTGGTAGTCGGTCCGTGCATTGGGGCCGCCGACGATCATCACGATGAAGTCGCCGTCCACGATGCACTTGTTGCCGACCGGCGGCTTGAGCAGGTGGCGGTGTTCGTCGATCCAGCGTTGCAGGTCGACGGGCGGGAGCAGGGCCATGGCTGCGCTCGGCATTTCGGGAGACGTTACCTTAGCGCGTCGGACCGCCGCCCTGCAGGAGCGCACCTTGCGCGACCGCCAGGCTCACGGTCGCGCACAGGTGCACCCTGCCTGGGCTGCTCAGACTTCCAGCGTGGCCAGGTCGCCCTTTTCCTCGAGCCAGCTCTTGCGGTCGCCGGCACGTTTCTTGGCCAGCAGCATGTCCATCAGCCTTGCGGTGGCGTCGTCGTCGTCGACGGTGAGCTGCACCAGGCGGCGGGTGTCCGGGTGGATGGTCGACTCGCGCAGCTGCGCCGGATTCATCTCGCCCAGGCCCTTGAAGCGGGTCACCGAGACGGCGCCTTTCATTTTCTCGCGCTCGACCTTCTGCAGCATCGACTGCTTCTCGGCCTCGTCCAGGCAATAGAACACCTGCTTGCCCACGTCGACGCGGAACAACGGCGGCATCGCCACGAACACGTGTCCCTCGCGCACCAGCGCGGGGAAATGGCGCAGGAAGAGGGCGGAAAGCAGCGTCGCGATATGCAGGCCGTCGGAATCGGCGTCGGCCAGGATGATGACCTTGCCGTAGCGCAGCCCGGAGAGATCGTCCTTGCCCGGATCGCAGCCGATCGCGACGGCGAGGTTGTGCACCTCTTCCGAGGCCAGCACCGAGGTCGATTCCACTTCCCAGGTGTTCAGGATCTTGCCGCGCAGCGGCAGGATCGCCTGGAATTCCTTGTCGCGCGCCTGCTTGGCGCTGCCGCCGGCCGAATCGCCCTCGACCAGGAAGAGTTCGGTACGGGTGAGGTCGGTGGCCGTGCAGTCGGCCAGCTTGCCGGGCAGGGCGGGCCCCTGGGTGATCTTCTTGCGCACCACCTGCTTGGCCGCCTTCAGGCGCGCGCTGGCGCGCTCGATGGCGAGCTGGGCGATCTTCTCGCCCAGGTCCACGTGCTGGTTGAGCCACAGGCTGAAGGCATCGTGCACCACGCCCTCGACCAGGGCGGCGGCGTTGCGCGACGAGAGGCGTTCCTTCGTCTGGCCGGCGAACTGCGGGTCGAGGAGCTTGGCGCTGAGCACGAAGGCCAGCCGCTCCCATACGTCCTCCGGTGCCAGCTTGACCCCGCGCGGCAGCAGGTTGCGGATGTCGCAGAACTCGCGGATCGCGTTGGTCAGGCCGCTGCGCAGGCCGTTGACGTGGGTGCCGCCCTGCGCGGTGGGGATCAGGTTGACGTAGCTTTCCTGTACCAGTTCGCCCTCCGGCAGCCAGGTGAGCGCCACGTCCAGGCCTTCGGTGTCGCGCGCGACGTGGTGCACGAACAGCTCGGCGGGGATCGCCTCCGCGCCGTCCAGCTCGCCACGCAGGTAGTCGCGCAGGCCGTCCTCGTAGTACCACTCGCTGGTCTCGCCGCTGGCCTCGTCGACCAGCTTCACGCTCAGGCCCGCGCACAGCACGGCCTTGGCGCGCAGCAGGTGCTTGAGTTTCGGGACCGATATCTTCGGTGAGTCGAAGTACTTCGGGTCTGCCCAGAAGCGCACGGTGGTGCCGGTCTTCTTCTTGGGCACCGAGCCGATGACCTCCAGCTCGCTGACGCGATCGCCATGCTCGAAGGCCATGCGGTATTCGCTGCCGTCCCGGCGGATGGTCACCTCGACGCGCTGCGACAGCGCATTGACCACCGAGACGCCGACGCCGTGCAGGCCGCCGGAGAAGTTGTAGTTCTTGCCGCTGAACTTGCCGCCCGCGTGGAGACGGGTGAGGATCAGCTCCACGCCCGGCACGCCCTCCTCCGGATGGATGTCCACCGGCATGCCGCGGCCATCGTCGCTCACCTCGATCGAGCCATCGGAGTGGAGCACCACCACGATCGCCTTTGCGTGGCCGGCGAGCGCCTCATCCACCGAATTGTCGATGACTTCCTGCGCCAGGTGGTTCGGGCGCGAGGTGTCGGTGTACATGCCGGGGCGGCGTTTGACGGGATCCAGGCCGGACAGGACTTCGATGTCGGCGGCGTTGTAGCGACTGCTCATGGGCGATATCTGGGGAAAGTGAACGCGGCAGGATGGAATGCGGGAGGCATCAGGGTCAAGGTTCTTTCAGGCGGGCTCACAACGGTGCGCAGTGCCGCTCCAGCCAGGCCAGGTCGGCGTCCTCCAGCAACGGTGCAAGTGCTGCGCGCACGGTGGCGTGGTAGTCGTCCAGCCAGGCGCGTTCTTCCGGGTTGAGCAGGCCCGGCTCCAGCGCGCGGCGGTCGAACGGGCACAGCGTCAGGGTCTCGAACGCAAGAAATTCGCCGAATTCGGTCTGGTCCGCCTGCACCACGACCGCCAGGTTCTCGTGGCGGATGCCATGGCGCGCAGGCTTGTAGAGGCCCGGTTCGATCGAGGTGATCATCCCCGGCTCCAGCGCGACGAGTGCGCCGTTGGGCACCGGGGGGCGGATCGCATGCGGGCCTTCGTGCACGTTGAGGAAGTAGCCCACGCCATGCCCGGTGCCGTGGCCGTAATCCAGCCCGCTGGCCCACAGCGGCGCACGCGCCAGTGCGTCGAGCTGCGGGCCGCTGGCGCCCTTGGGAAAGCGCGCGCGGGAGAGCGCGATCAACCCCTTCATCACCAGCGTGGCGTCGCGCCGTTGCTCGGCGGTGGTCTCGCCCAGCGCCAGCACGCGGGTGATGTCGGTGGTGCCTCCCAGGTACTGGCCGCCAGAGTCGACCAGCAGCAGACCCTTGCGCTGCAGCGTGCTGTGCGCCTCCGGCGTGGCGTGGTAGTGCGGCAGGGCGCCATTGGCCTGGTAGCCGGCGATGGTGGCGAAGCTCTCGCCGACGAAGTCCGGCTGCGCGGAGCGTTCTTCGCGCAGCAGGGCGTCGACGTCCAGTTCGGTCTGCGTCATGCCGGCGGCCAGTCGCTCTTCCAACCGGCGGAAAGCGCGCACCAGGGCGGCGCCGTCGCGGCGCATCACCTCGCGGATATG
The DNA here is from genome assembly GCF_035695185.1 of Frateuria sp. Lineage (GTDB taxonomy): Bacteria > Pseudomonadota > Gammaproteobacteria > Xanthomonadales > Rhodanobacteraceae > Frateuria_A. The sequence continues at coordinate 1,210 of NZ_DASSES010000158.1, read as the reverse complement.
TTCCAATTCGGTCTCCGACTTGCGCGCCTTGAAGGCAGTCGAGGGATTGGTGGCCTCCACGCGCGCCGCGCCGACGCCGATCGCATCGGCCACGGCACAGACCACGCGGGACGGATCGAGCAGCAGCCGTGCGTCCGTGCCAAGTTCGCCCAAGGCATCGGTGAGGGTGGCGTAGTCGGCGATGCGGACGCCGTCGGCCTTGAGCGCGGCGACCGTCGGGTCGGACAGCTTGCCCCGGTCGACGAACAGCGTGGTCGGGCCGTCGGTTTCCACCAGCAGGTGGGCCAGGAAGACCGGATTGCACTCGACGTCGCTGCCACGCAGGTTGGTCAGCCAGGCGACGTCGTCCAGGCTGGAGACCAGGTGGTGCGTAGCCTGCTGGCGGCGCAGGCTGGTGCGCACACGCTCCAGCCGCTCAGCACGGGTACTGCCCGGATAGCCGGGCGCGTGCTCGAACACCACCGCCCTGGGCAGGGCGGGGCGGTCGGTCCAGACTTCGCCCGGCAGGTCCAGGTCGGTGCGTACCTGCGCCCCCGCTTCCTCCAGCAGGCGCTGGACCTGCCGGCGGGCGGCGATGGACAGGCTGTCGCCGGCCACCGCCAGCACGTCGCCCTCCTTCAGGTGTTGCTGCATCCACTGCAGGTGCTCGGGGGCGTGCGAGACCTTCTGCTTTTTCAGTGCGATGCCGGTGCCGGCCAGTTGCTGTTCGGCCTGGGAGAAATAACGCGAGTCCGTCCACAGGTCGGCCGTGTCCGCGGTGACCACCAGGGAGCCGGCCGAGCCGGTGAAGCCGGACAGCCACTCGCGGGCGGCCCAGTGGGCCGGCAGGTATTCGGACAGGTGGGGGTCGGCGGTCGGGATCAGGCACGCGGCGACGCCGTGGTCATGCATGGCCTGGCGCAGGGCGGCCAGGCGGGAAGGGATGGGGGTGGTCATCCGCCCATGCTAGCGCCTTCATCCTCAACCGTTCACGCCCGGAAGGAAGGGACGGCGCGGGGACGCCAGGCCTTCAGCCTGGCCACTGTCCAGCCGGAAGGTGGGGCCAAGCGTGAACCGTCTGGTCGGAATCTCTCGCCGCCGGGCCCGTCACCCGCTAAAATGCCGAATTTCCAGCACGGCTGCATTCCATGACCCCCCTGATTTTCGTCACCGGCGGTGTGGTGTCCTCGCTCGGCAAGGGCATCGCGGCGGCGTCGCTTGCGTCCATCCT
>NZ_DASSES010000157.1:0-18508 GCF_035695185.1 Frateuria sp. | reverse complement strand
AGCTGGCTGCCCTGGCCGTTGCCTCGTAGGAGCCCGCTTGTGGGCGATGCCTTGGGGCGGTGCCGTCGGACGCAAGAGCATCGCCCACAAGTGGGTTCCCAGCATGCTTCGCCCGGCCAGGGATCACCAAAGAAAAAGGCCACCGCTGGGGTGGCCTTTCCACGAACCTTGGTCGGGGTGACATGATTCGAACATGCGACTTCTACGTCCCGAACGTAGCGCTCTACCAGGCTGAGCTACACCCCGTGGAGCCGCGTATCTTAGTGAGCCGACGATGCCTTGGCAACATCCCCGCGGCTTTTTTTCGCGCGGCGCACGCCGGGGCGGGCGCGGCCATCTGCTAACCTAGGCGGCTGCCGTCGCGCGGCACCGCGCGCCGCTTCCGTTACCCGAAAGCAGAGGATTCCATGGCGCTTACCCCGGCCCGCACCATGCCCGGCGTGCTCGAGCTGCTGCCGCTGGACCAGATCGCGTTCCAGCGCATGCTCGACACCATTCGCCGCAATTTCGAGCGCTTCGGTTTCCTGCCGGTGGAGACGCCGGTGATCGAGTTCGCCGACGTGCTGCTGACCAAGACCGGCGGCGAGACCGAGCGCCAGGTGTACTTCGTGCAGTCGACCGGCGCGCTGGAGCAGGGCGAGAAGCCCGATATGGCGCTGCGCTTCGACCTCACCGTGCCGCTGGCGCGCTACGTCGCCGAGCACGAGCACGACCTCAGCTTCCCGTTCCGCCGCTACCAGATGCAGCGCGTGTACCGCGGCGAGCGCGCCCAGCGCGGGCGCTTCCGCGAGTTCTACCAGTGCGACATCGACGTGATCGGCAAGGACAGCCTGAGCACGCGCTACGACGCCGAACTGCCGGCGGTGATCTACAGCGTGTTCCGCGAGCTCGACATCGGTGCGTTCACCATCCAGCTCAACAACCGCAAGCTGATGCGAGGCTATTTCGAAACCCTCGGTGTCGCCGATGCCGAGCAGCAGATGCTGGTGCTGCGCGAGGTGGACAAACTGGACAAGCGCGGCGCGGACTACGTGCGCGACACGCTGACCGGCGAGGCCTTCGGCCTTGCGCCCGAGGTGGTGGGCAGGATCCTGGACTTCGTGCAGGTGCGCTCCAGCTCGCTGGCGGATGCCTTCGCCAAGCTCGATGCGCTGGGCGACGGGTCCGAGGCGCTGGAGCAGGGCCGGGCGGAGCTGAAGGAAGTGCTCGGCCTGATCCGCGACTTCGGTGTGCCGGAAACCCATTTCGCGCTGAACCTCTCGATCGCCCGCGGCCTGGACTACTACACCGGCACCGTCTACGAGACCACGCTCAACGACCATCCGCAGATCGGTTCGATCTGCTCGGGCGGCCGCTACGAGAACCTGGCCAGCCAGTACACCAGGTCCAGGCTGCCGGGCGTGGGCATCTCCATCGGCCTGACACGTCTGTTCTGGCAATTGCGTGATGCCGGCCTGCTGGGCCCGGCGCGAAGCACGGTCGACGTGCTGGTCACGCAGATGGATCCGGCGCAGCTGCCCGTCTACCTCGGCATCGCCAGCGAGCTTCGCGCGGCCGGGATCTCGACCGAGGTGGTGCTCGAAAGCGGCAAGCTCGGCAAGCAGTTCAAGTATGCCGACCGCGCAGGCATCCGCTTCGCCGTGGTGCTGGGCGAGGACGAGCTGGCCAAGGACGTGGCCACGGTCAAGGATCTTCGCCGTGGCGACCAGTTCGAAGTGGCGCGCGGCGAACTGGTCAAGGTGCTGCGGGTGGAGCTGGAACAGGCGGCCGCAATGGGGCAGTGAGTCACCGACTCACCCACGGATACGACGGAGCACCGGTGGACAAGATCATTCTCGATGGCCGCAGCCTCACCCGCGCGCAGCTGGTTGCCGTGGCACGCGGCGGCGCGGCGGTGGAGCTGGAACCGACCCAGCTCGAGCGGGTCCAGCATGCGGCCGACTTCCTGGCCGAAAAGGTCAGCTGTGGCGAGCCGACCTATGGCGTCACCACCGGCTTCGGCAGCAATGCGGACAAGTTGCTCGGCGGGCATCGCCTGCGCGACGAGCTGGTCGTCGACCAGGCCGACCCGCGCCATCCGGCCCGGAGCGGCGCGAGCCTCATGGAGGAACTGCAGCACAACCTGATCGTCACCCACGCCGTCTGCGTGGGTAAACCGTTCGCGCCGGACGTGGTGCGGGCCATGCTGGTGATCCGCATCAACACGCTGATGCGCGGACACTCGGGGATCCGGGTGTCCACGCTGGAGGCGCTCACCGGGATGCTCAACCGGGGCGTGGTGCCGGTCGTGCCGGAGAAGGGCTCGGTCGGCGCCAGCGGCGACCTGGCGCCACTCTCGCACCTGGCCATCGTGCTGCTGGGCGGCGGCGAGGCCTTCTTCGAGGGCGAGCGCCTGCCCGGCGCCGAGGCGCTGGCGCGAGCGGGCCTGGAGCCGATCCGCCTGTCCTTCAAGGAAGGCCTGGCACTCAACAACGGCACCGCGCAGATGCTGGCCACCGCGGTGCTGGCACTGGACGATCTGGAATACCTGCTCGGCGTGGCGAACCTTGCCGCCGCGATGACGCTGGACGCCTTTGCCGGCCGCAGCGGCGCGCTGCGCCCCGAGGTGCATGCACTGCGCCCGCACCCGGGCCAGGTCGAGGTGGCGTCGCACGTGCGCCAGCTGCTGGCCGATTCGACGCTCCTCGACATTCCCTATCACCTGGTGCCGCGCTTCAAGCCGTGGTCGGCCGAGGCATGGGCGCTGCCGGAAGACCAGGCGCTGTCCTTCGACATCGGCTGGGACTGGGTGCCCGCGAACCAGCGCCACGGTCGCGAGGCCTTCTACGACCGGTTCCTGCCGTTCAAGGGCGGCAAGAAGCACCAGCCGCAGGACGCCTACTGCCTGCGCTGCATGCCGCAGGTGCACGGCGCGGTACGCGACGCCTGGGCGCAGGCCTGCCGCGTGATCGACATCGAGCTCAACTCGGTGACCGACAATCCGCTGATCTTCCCCGATGCCGAGGGGGCGCAGTTCATCGAGGAGCAGGTGATCTCCGCCGGCCATTTCCATGGCATGCCGCTGGCGCTGGCGATGAGCTACGTCAAGGCGGCCATTCCGGTGCTGGCCTCGATCTCCGAGCGGCGCCTCAACAAGCTGGTCGACCCGGCCACCAACGACGGCCTGCCGGCTTTCCTCACGGGCAACGAGGACGGCACCGACTCGGGCTTCATGATCGTGCAGTACACCGCCGCCGCACTGGTCAACGACCTGGCCACCCGCGCGCACCCGGCCAGCGTGTATTCGGTCCCGACCAGCGCCAATGCCGAGGATCACGTCTCGATGGGCGCCAACGAGGCGCGCCACGTGCTCGAGATGATGGAGGACCTCGGCCACGTGCTGGCGCTGGAGCTCTACACCGCGGCGCAGGCGCTGGACTACCGCCGCGAGATGCTCAACGCCGCGCGCCGCCTGGCTGCACGTGGCGACTGGCGCGCCCTGGCCGCCAAGATCGGCAACGCACCGCGCGAGGATCACCCGCACTACGCCCAGTTCGAGCGGGAGGTGCGCCAGCTGATGGCGGCGCTGGCCGAAAGCGGGGAGTTCCATGCCGGTACGGCGGTGCAGACGGCGCACGCCCTGCTGCGCGAACGCATCGCCTTCATGCACCGCGACCGTGCGATGGACGGTGACGTCCGCGCCGCGTGCGCCCTACAGCAGGAACGCGCGTTCGCCGCCGCAGCCCATCCGTGGCTGGTCGCCGACCTCGTCGATTACCCCTGAATTCCCGGAGTCCCCATGAGCCTCATCCAAGTCCCGGTTTCCTATGGCGAGCTGATCGACAAGATCACGATCCTGGAGATCAAGGCGCGCCAGATCACCGATCCGGCCAAGCTCGCCAACGTGCGCAATGAGCTGGAGCTGCTGAATGCGACCTGGGCGAACGACCCGGCGTCCCAGACCGACATCGCCGACGAACGCGCGCGCCTGCTCGCCGTCAACGAGGCGCTGTGGGACATCGAGGACCGCATCCGCCTGAAGGAAAGGGCGCAGGCGTTCGATGCCGAGTTCGTCGAGCTGGCGCGTTCGGTGTATTTCCGCAACGACGAGCGCGCTGCGGTCAAGCGCGAGATCAACCTCAAGCTGGGCTCGCAGCTGGTGGAAGAGAAGTCCTACCAGGACTACCGCCCGTCCGGAGCCTGACTCGGAAGCTCGGGCCAGGCGCAGCGCCACCGCTTGCCGGAAACCTGCGCCCCGCCTTTGCGGGGGCCCAGGTCAGGCCAGTCCCCGGGACAGGGCGAACGCCTCGAACCGCTCGACGACGTCGTCGACCCCGATCAGTTCCATCACGCCGGGGCGCTCGATTTTCGTGCCCCAGGCCAGCTCGCTCGCCGGCTTGCCCAGGAACTGCCGCGCCGCCTCGTCGTACTTGTCCACGCACCAGCGGCGGTCCGAGTAGGGCCCCGAGCGTTCCGGATTGCTCGCCGCATGCAATCCCAGCACCTTGGTGCCCACGGCGTTGGCCATGTGCATCGGCCCGGAGTCGGGCGTGAGCAGCAACTGCGCCCGGCCGAGCAGCGCCAGCAGCCGCTTGAGCGTGTCCTTGCCGGTGAGGTCCAGCGGCTGGCGCCTGCAGGCGGCCAGCACCGCATCGGCCATGGTCCGCTCGCCCGGGGACGGGCCGCCGACCAGTGCCACGCGCCAGCCACGCGCCAGCGCGTGGTCGATCACCGCCGCGTAGCGTTCCGGCTGCCAGTTGCGCAGGGCGTGGCTGGAGGTGGGGCTGACCAGCAGGGTGGGCGTGCCGCCCGGCAGCTGCTGCCCGGCCCAGGCGTGGGCCTCTTCGGGAACCGGGATGTCCCAGCGCACCTGCGTCTGCTTCAGGCCCAGCGGCTCGCAGAAACTCCCGATGGCATCGAGAACGTGCTCGCCGGTGCGTGCGGGAATGCGCTCATTGACGACCAGGCCATGCAGGTCCTTCGACCGCGCGACGTCGTAACCGATACGCCTGTGCGCACGGATGCCCAGGCTGAGCAGGTTCGAGCGCAGCGCCACCTGCATCTGCAGCAGCGCATCGAAGCGCCGCCCGCGTAACGCGTCCCACACCGCACGCATGCCGGCCCGGCCGGCGCCCTTGTCGAAGGTGACGAACCCGACCCCTTCGATGTCGCCGACGAGCTTGCGCTCGAGCTTGCCCACCACCCAGGTCAGCGCCGTCTGCGGCCAGGCCTGCTGCAGCGTGCGCACCAGCGGCACGACGTGGGTGACATCGCCGATCGCCGAGGTGCGCAGAAGGCACAGCGAGGCGGGAGCGGGCAGGGGGCTTGGGATAGAATCGACCGGCATGAACGTCTCCTTCGACCGCACATGATGATGCAGGAGCAGATCCGCGAGGAAGACGGCGGCGCCGTACTGTCCGACGCGTCCCTCGTGGGCGCGGTCGGCAGCGACTGGTTCGATCCGGGCTACTGGCGCAACCGCGGCGCACTCGAGACGCAGGGCGGCGGTCGCGGCGGCGTGGCGATGATCGGGACGCCCGACGGCGCTTGCGTCTTGCGGCACTACCACCGCGGGGGACTGATTGCGCGCTTCAACCGCGACCACTACCTCTGGACGGGTGCAGCGCGCACGCGCAGCTTTGCCGAGTTTCGCCTGCTGGCGCATATCGCCGCCTTGAAACTGCCGGCGCCGCAACCGGTGGCGGCGCGCTACCGCCGACGCGGCCTGTCGTACACCGCCGACCTCATCACCCGCCGCATCGACGATGCGCGCACGCTGGCCCAGTGCCTGTCCGACGGCCGGCTGGACGCCGACCTGGCGCGCGAGACCGGCGCGCTGGTCGCGCGCTTCCACCGCGAGGGCATCTGGCACGCCGACCTGAACGCACACAACGTGCTGGTCACGCCCGAGGCGCTGTACCTGATCGACTTCGACCGCGGCGCGTTGCGGTCGCCGGCGGAAGCATGGCGCCTGGCGAACCTGGCGCGTTTGCGCCGCTCGCTGGTCAAGCTCGGCGCCACCGGGCGGATCGACGATTTCCAGGCCGCCATCTGGGGGCCGCTGGTGTATGGCTACGAACGGACGATGGCCGCATGAGCTGGTCGCTGCGCTTCCTCGGCGTCGGTGCCGCCCACGCGGTCGAACTGGGCTCCTCCGCTGCGGTACTCGAACGGGACGACGTGCCGTTGCTGCTGATCGACTGCGGCCCGGACACGCTGGACCGCTACCTCGCCGCCTACGGCGAGCTGCCGCGCGCGATCTACATCACCCACACCCATCTGGACCATGTCGGCGGGATGGAGCGGCTGTTCACCCGGCTTTGGTTCGACGAGGCGCTGCGCGGCAGCGTGCGCGTCTTCACTCATGCGGCGCTGCTGCCTTGGCTGCAGACGCGCGTGGCCGACTACCCGGGCGTGCTGGCCGAAGGCGGGGTCAATTTCTGGGAGGCGTTCCGCCTGGTGCCGTGCAGCCGTGGGTTCTGGCTGGACGGCTGGTGGTTCGACGTGTTCCCCACGCGCCATCACCGGCCGAACACCTCGTTCGGCCTCGCGCTGCACGGCAGCTTCGTGTTCACCGGAGATACCCGGCCGGTGCCGGAGATGCTGGCGCAGTACGCGGCCGGCGACGAGCGCGTGCTGCACGATTGCGGACTGGTCGGCAATCCCTCGCACAGCGGCATCGATGACCTGGAGCGCGAATACGACTCGCGCCTGCTGAGCCAGCTGGTGCTCTACCACTACGGCAGTGCCGCCGATGGCGGCCAGCTGAGGGCGCGCGGCTTTGCCATCGCACAGCCCGGCGAGGCGATCGCGCTGCCGATCCCGTCGCCATCGCGGGCCGACGCCGGCTAGCGGTTCCTTGCCGCGTCCGGGCGGTGCGCGGGAGAGGAACAGGGTCGGTCGCTTGTCTCGGCGAGGGCGTATCGCTATCCTTCCGCTTCTTTGCCAGCCCCCGGGCGGCAAGGAAGATCCGGAGAGGTGTCCGAGTGGTTGAAGGAGCACGCCTGGAAAGTGTGTATACGGCTTATCCCCGTATCGCGGGTTCGAATCCCGCCCTCTCCGCCAGTTTCATCTAGGGCCTCGTGCCCAACGTCCATGGTGGCCCCGTCGGTCCCCCCGCGACGATAGTCCGCAAACCCCGCCAGGTCCGGAAGGAAGCAACGGTAGTGGATGATTCGGGTGCCGGGGTGTGGCTGGCGGGGCCGCCGCCATTTCGGGCTCCGACGCGCTCGGCTGACTTGCCGCCGTCGACTTGGCACAATCGGTCTTCGCCCCCACGTCGGCACTGACGCAGGGGCCTTCGGCCCCGCCCGCAGAACAGGCTCCAACGCATGTCCTATCAGGTCCTCGCCCGCAAGTGGCGCCCGCGCAAGTTCGTCGAGCTGGTCGGGCAGGAGCATGTGGTGCGCGCGCTCACCAATGCGCTGGACACCGGGCGCATGCACCACGCCTACCTGTTCACCGGCACCCGCGGCGTGGGCAAGACCACCATCGCGCGCATCTTCGCCAAGTCGCTCAATTGCGAGCGCGGCGAGTCGGCCGATCCCTGCGGCGAGTGCGCGGTCTGCACGGCGGTGGACGCCGGCCGCTTCGTCGACCTGCTGGAGATCGACGCGGCCAGCAACACCGGCGTGGACGACGTGCGCGAGGTGATCGAGAACGCGCAGTACGCGCCGGCGCGCGGCCGCTTCAAGGTGTACCTGGTGGACGAGGTGCACATGCTCTCCAAGCCGGCCTTCAATGCCTTGCTCAAGACGCTGGAGGAGCCGCCGCCGCACGTGAAGTTCCTGCTGGCGACCACCGACCCGCAGAAGCTGCCGGTGACGGTGCTGTCGCGCTGCCTGAAGTTCAACCTGAAGCGCCTGCTGCCTGAGCAGATCTCCGGCCAGATGCGGCACATCCTCGAAGCCGAGAAGATCGCCTACGAGGACGCGGCGATCGGCGAGCTGGCCCGCGGTGCCGACGGCTCGCTGCGCGACGGCCTGTCGCTGCTGGACCAGGCGATCGCCTACGGCGGCGGTGCGCTCAAGGCCGACGACGTGCGCGCCATGCTCGGCAGCGTGGCACGCGGCCAGGTACTGGGCGTGCTCGACGCGCTTTCCGATGGCGACGGCGCACGGCTGATGGCCGAGTGCGAGCGCATCGCCTCCTACTCGCCCGACTTCGGCGGCGTGCTCGATGACCTGGCCGCCACCCTGCACCGCATCCAGCTGATGCAGTTGGTGCCGGGCTACCACGGTGAAGGCGAGGGCGACGACGGCGAAAGCCTCGCCGCGCTGGCCGGACGCATGCAGCCGGAAGACGTGCAGCTGTACTACCAGATCGCCACCACCGGCCGGCGCGACCTGGCGCTCGCGCCCGACGCGCGCACCGGCTTCGAGATGGCGCTGCTGCGGATGCTGGCGTTCCGGCCGGGCGAGGCGGGCGAGTCCGCGACGGTCGAGCGCGCGGCCCGTCCCGCGCCCGCGCCGCGGCCGGCCCCGGTCGCGCCCCGCGGCGAGGCTCCGGTTGCCCGTGCAGCCCCTTCAGCCGCACCGCCCGGTGCTTCGGCACCGGCCCACGCCCCGCGCCCGCCGCTGGCCACCGACGCCCGCGGCCTGCCGCGCTGGGATGCCCTGATCGAGCAAGCCGGCCTGCGCGGCCCGCTCGGCCAGCTGGCGCAGAACGCCGCGTTGCGCGAGCGCGACGGCAACACGCTGGTCCTGGCGCTGCAGCCGGCGCACATGCACCTGGCGGTCGAACCGATGGTCGGCCAGATGGCCGATCGCATCGGCGACGTGCTGGGCGAGCGCATCAAGCTGCGTTTCGTCGCGGACAGCCACGGCGCCGCGGAAACTCCCGCCGCGCGTGCCGCCTCCGCTCGCGAGAGCGCGCAGAGCGCCGCCGAGCAGGCGATCGAGGAGGATCCGCTGGTGCAGTCGCTCAAGCGCGAATTCGGCGCCCGCGTGGTGCCGCAGTCCATCAAACCCATCGAAAGTTGAGCGGAGCAAAGTCATGAGAGGCCAGATCGGTCAGCTGATGCAGCAGGCCCAGCGCATGCAGGAAGACATGAAGCGTGCGCAGGAAGAAATCGCGCGGATGGAAGTCACCGGCAGCGCCGGCGGCGGCCTGGTCACCGTGTTGATGACCGGTGCGCACGAGGTGCGCCGCGTGCAGATCGACCGCAAGCTGTTCGCCGACGACCCCGAGATGGCCGAGGACCTGGTCGCGGCGGCCGTGAACGACGCGGTCAACAAGGTGGCCGAGGCCAGCCGCAGCAAGCTCGGCGGCGTGACCGCCGGCATGAACCTGCCGCCCGGCTTCAAGATGCCGTTCTGACGCGCGGGTTGGGGGGCGGGCAGCGGAGACGCATGCCCGTGCCTGCCAGCTCTTTGCCGCAAGCGACGCCACCGGCTTCCCCGCAACCGACCGACCGCACGTACCCAGGCTCCATGACAGGCTCCCCCCTCCTCGCCGACCTCATCGAAGCCCTGCGCTGCCTGCCCGGCGTGGGCGGCAAGAGCGCGCAGCGGATGGCCTTCCACCTGCTTGAACGCGAGCGCACGCGCGGGCTGAAGCTCGCCGGCGTGCTGCGCGAGGCGATGGAGCGCATCGGCAACTGCACGCGCTGCCGCAACTTCAGCGAGGAGCCGGTGTGCGCGCTGTGCGCCAGTCCAGGCCGTGATCGCCAGGTTCTGTGCGTGGTCGAATCGCCGACCGACCTTGCCGCGATCGAGCAGGCGACGGGCTACCGCGGGCAGTACTTCGTGCTGCTGGGGCGCCTGTCGCCGTTGGACGGGCTGGGTCCGGAGGAACTGGGCCTGGCACAGTTGAGCGCCCGCCTGGGCGAGGGCGAGATCGAAGAAATGATCATCGCCACCAACCCGACCGTCGAAGGCGAGGCCACCGCGCACTACCTGGCGCAGCTGGCGCATGCCGGTGGCGTGAAGCCGACCCGCCTGGCCCACGGCGTGCCGCTCGGGGGCGAGCTGGAGTACGTCGACCGCGGCACGCTGGCGCATGCCTTCGGCAGCCGCCAGGCGCTCGAATGAGCCGGGGCGAGCCCGCGCCGGCCTGCGTCCGGGGTATGCTGCTGCGCCTGTGAATCCACGCGAGGAGCCAGGCATGGGCGACACCATCTTCGGCAAGATCATCCGGCGCGAGATCCCCGCCGACATCGTTTTCGAGAACGACGACGTGGTCGGTTTCCGTGACTTGAATCCGCAGGCGCCGGTGCACGTGCTGTTCGTTCCGAAGAAGGCGTTGCCGACGCTCGACGACGCGCAGCCGGGCGATGCGGAACTGCTCGGCAGGTTACTGCTCGCCGCGGCCGAGTACGCCCGGCGGGAGGGGCTGGCCGGGCAGGGCTACCGGACGGTAATCAACTGCAACGAGCATGGCGGTCAGACCGTCTTCCACCTGCACGTGCACCTGCTGGCTGGCCGCCGGATGGGCTGGCCGCCGGGCTGACGCCAAGACTGTAGGGCGCCCCTTGGCGCCATCGCCCCCAGACGGCCGGCGGGCACGAAAAAACGCCGGCCGCAGGGGCCGGCGTTTCCGTAGCCAGAGGCGGCTATCTGTGGCCCGCGGTCGGCTTCGGGGCAGGCGCCGGGGCCGGGCGCACGATGATCACGCGCGGGCGATCCCAGAACGGATCACCCCACGGGCCCCAGTACGGCCCCCAACCCGGGCCCCAGCCCGGACCCCAGAAAGGATCGTAATAGCCGGACGGATAGCGCACCGTCACCGGACGCTTGGGCCACAGATAGACCACGTCGGCTTCCACCCTCGGGTACGCGTAATCGTAGTCGCCCACCTTCTTGGTCACGGTACCGTGCAGGGTGCCGGCGACGGTCAGCTCGCGGCCGCGAGTGAACACCTCCGGATCGTAGAAACCTTCATGGCAGGCAACGAAGCGGCCTTCGGTGGTACCGCTGTTGCCGATCTCGGGCCGTGCCTGCTTGTCCAGCGGATGCGACAGCACATAGAAGCAGGTTTCCTGCGGGCCGGGCTCGGTCTTGATGATCTCGCCGCCCCAGCGCACCTTCGCACCGCCGGCGCCGCCCTGCTGGGCGCTTGCGGTGCTCACGCTGGAGTAGGTGCCCTGCAGCGGCTGGGGCACCGTTGCGCAGGCGGTCAGCAGGCCGAAGGCGGTAGCCAGGGCCAGAGGGCGGTAAGGAAAGGACATGGTGGTTCTCCCTGGGACAAACGGTCGCCGAAGCGACCGCATGGATAATCATTTGACCACGCGACGTGGCCGGAATTCCCGTACCGCCTGCTGGAATTCCCGCAGCAGTTCAGGCACCGGTTCGTCGTGTGCATAGCGCAGTTCGAGGTAACGGTTCATCAACTGCTCCAGCTGGTCCCGCTGGGCCGGCAGCGCCCGCGCCGCGCGGCGCAGGTAATGCTGCGGCCCCTCGCTGCGGCGGCGCGTGATGCCGGCACGGGCCAGCCTGGCCTCCAGCCGGCGCAGTGCCTGGCGCGACGGCTCCGGCCGCTCGCGTCGCCACAAGGCCCATCCGATGCCGATCGCCACGAACAGTGCAACGCCGATCGCCAGCAGCATGCCGAGCATCGCGGTGCCTGTGTCGCGGACGCCGAACGGGGTCAGCAGGCCACGCTGGCGCAGCGCATCGAAACCGATAACGCCCTGGGTCCACCAGTGGTTGACCACGTCCCACCGGTCTCGCAACGACGCCAGCCAGCTGGTTTCCGCCCAGCCGAGCTGGTCACCGGCCGCCGCCGCGGCGCCCAGGCTGACGCGCTCCGGCCGTACGGCCGCGGTGGGGTCGATGCGCACCCAGCCGCGGCCCTCCAGCCACACCTCGCTCCACGCGTGTGCATCGGACTGGCGCACCAGCAGGTAGTTGCCCAGCGGGCTCCAGTAGCCGCCCTGGTAGCCGGTGACCACGCGCGCGGGAATGCCCGCGGCGCGCATCAGCACCGTGAAGGAGGAGGCGTAGTGTTCGCAGAAGCCCTCGCGGGTGCCGAACAGGAAATCGTCGACGCTGTCGCGCCCCAATGGCGCCGGCGCCAGCGTGTAGCTGAAGCCGCCATTGTGGAAAAGGGCAAGCGCCGCCGCCACGATGGCCGGCCGGTCGTTGCCGTAGCGCTGGCGCCAGGCCTGCCCTTGCGCCAGCGCACGCGGGTTGAAGCCCGAGGGTAGCTGCAGCCAGCGCCGGTAATGGGCGTCGAGGCGGGGCTCGAGCCGGTAGCCGGTGGCCGAGCTCAGCGCGTAGCTGGTCATCGCGTCCACCGGCTTGTCCGCGACGATCACGCGGTCGCGCCGCATGTGCGCGTCGGCGGGCGGCTGCAGGGGCACGTCCAGGGCAGGCAGCACGTACTGGTGGCTGGGTTCCAGGCTGATCTGGTAGCGGAGGGCGCCACCCGCCTCGAGCGGCACCGGTGCGCCGTTCGCCACACTGCCGTAATGCCAGGTGCGCCCGTCGAACCGTTCCATCACGTAGGCGCGGAAGTAGCGGAGCCGGGGGGGCGGCGGCGCGCCTTCGAAACTGACCCGCATGGCGGGCCGGTCATCGGTGAGCAGCTCGGTGAAGTTGCCGGGCGACATGGTGTCGCTGAGGCCGGTGTGCGCCTGGGCGCGGTTGGCCGCGCCCCACAGCGGCGAGTTCAGCCGGGGCACCAGCATGAAGGCGAGCAGGGCCAGGGGCACGGCGGCGGCGAGCAGGGCCAGCCCGGGCAGCAAGGCCCGCGGCAGGCTGGAAGGTGCCTGCGCCGGTTCCAGCGCGCGCAGCGTGGCAAGCGCGGGCAGCAGGCCCAGGGCCACCACCAGCGTATCGACCAGCCCCTGGCCGAATAGCAGCGCGGCCATCAACCCGAAGCACGCGAAGCTCACGCCGACCCTGGCGTCCCGGGGCGTGCCGCTTTCCAGCAGTTTGAGCACCAGTAGGCCGACGGCCAGGGCGGAGCCGGGTTGCTGGCCGAAGATGGTGCCGTAGGTGAAGACCACGGCAACCGCAAGGAGGCCCAGCAACGGCAGTTTGACAAGGAGCGGCGCCCGCGCGTGATACCGGCGGCGCAGCAGCCAACTCAGTGCCAGCACCAGCGCCAGCCCGGCGGTCAGCCACCAGGGCAGGTGTGGTGCGTGCACGCCGAGCACGAACGCCATCGTCAGGCTGAGCAGGTCGAACGCGCGCGCGTCCAGGGGCGCCTCGGGCGTGGAACGTTGCACGAGGGCGATCATGGCAGCGACGCCAGTGCGCTCATGCAGCGCGCGTTGTGGCCCGGGCCGCTGCCGACCTCGATCGACTGGGCCGGCAGCCACAGGCTGTGGCGCCGACCCTGGGCATGCGCCTCGCCCAGCCAGCGGGCGAGGCGGGCGATGCGGGCCTCGTCGTCCATGCCGGCCAGTTCGCGCCAGTCCAGGCGCCATTCCGGTCGCGACTCGGGCTGCTCGAAGTCCTTGCTGAGCAACTGGCCCAGGCGTGCGCTCGCTTTCCAGGCGATGTGCTTGCGCGGGTCGCCGCTGCGGTAGTCGCGCAGGGCAGCCAGGTCCTCGCCCCGGTGCAGGCGCGGGCGCAGGCCTTCGTCGGCGGGCAGGCGTGGCGATGGACCGCTGCGTTCCGGGCGCGGCCAGACCAGCACCGACTGCTCCGGATGCAGCCAGCTCCAGGCGCGGAACAGACCCAGCGGCCAGGTCGTCCAGACGCGCACGCGCGGCAACGGCTGCCAGCCGCGTTCGCCGGTGGCCAGCGGCAGGGTGACGTCGGCTTTCCCCGAGGTGTCCATGGCGAAGGCCTGGCAAGCCTTGTCGAGGTCGACCCGGATCGCACTGCGCGGGCGTGTCGATTCGAACTCCAGCGTCAGCGCCAGCGGCTCGCCGGCGATCGCCTGGCCGGCACGTACGCTCGCCAGCGCCAGCCCGTCGAGGGTGCGGAACGCGACCAGCATGCTGGCCGCGCCGGCCGCACCCAGCATGCAGGTGAGCAGCAGGGCGGCGTTGTTGGAATAGTTCAGCGACCCGACCAGCATCACCAGCAGCAGCACCGTGAAGCCGAGGCCGAAGCCGGTCGGCACGATGTAGATGCGCCGCCGGTTCAGCTCGATCGGCATCGGCTCGGCGCGGCGGAAGCGGGTCAGCGCCGGAAGCCGCCGTTCGGCCAGCTGCTGCAGGCGGCGCAGCGCGTCGCGCACGGTCAGTCGACCGCGGTGTCGGCCAGCAGCGCGCGGGCCAGCGCGTCCCCGCTGGCGCCACGCGAGGGCACCAGCCGGTGCGCGGCCAGCGGCACGAACAGCGCCTGGATGTCCTCTGGCAACACGTGGCCACGGCCGCTCAGCAGGGCCCAGGCACGCGCCGCGCCGAGCAGGGCGATGCCGGCGCGCGGCGACAGGCCGACGCGGATGTCGGCGTGGCGGCGGCTGGCCGAAAGCAGCGCCTGCAGGTAGTCGAGCAGCGCACCGCTGGCGGTGATGCCCTGCGCCTGGCGGTGCAGCGCGGACAGGCTGGGCGCGTCCAGTTGCGGCGTGAGCTGGGCGAGCAGGTCGCGTCGGTCGGTGCCGGCCAGCAGCGCGCGCTCGGCTGCGGCGTCGGGGTAGTCGAGCGAGATGCGCAACATGAAGCGGTCCAGTTGCGAATCGGGCAGGGGGAAGGTGCCGTGCAGGTCCAGCGGGTTCTGCGTCGCCACCACGAAGAACGGCTGCGCCAGCGTATGGGTCTGGCCGTCCACCGTGACCTGGCCCTCGGCCATGGCCTCGAGCAGCGCGCTCTGCGTCTTGGGGGTGGCGCGGTTGATCTCGTCGGCCAGCATCAGGCCGGTGAAGATCGGTCCGGGATGGAAGCGGAACTGGCCGGTTTCGCGCTCGAACACGCTGACGCCGATAATGTCCGAAGGCAGCAGGTCGCTGGTGAATTGCACGCGCTGGAACTCCAGCGCAAAGCTTGCAGCCAGCGCGTGCGCCAGGGTGGTCTTGCCCACGCCGGGCACGTCCTCCAGCAGCAGGTGGCCGCCGGCGATCAGGCAGGTAAAGGCCAGCTTCACCTGGCGCGGCTTGCCGAGCAGCACGCGGTTGACCTGGGCCATGGCCGCTTCCAGGCGCGGGTGGAGCGTTTCTTCGGGCAGGGGAGTGATGGCGGACATGGGTTCCTGGCAGTCGGCACGGGCGGAACACGGCGAGGGCCGGTCGAGTGTAGCGGCCGGTCTCGCGCGCTGGCGAGGCGCGTTCCTCATTGCGTTCGTCGCTCTGCTGGTTCTCAAGTGCATGGTGGCCGCCACCATGTCGCCGTTTGGCGACGAGGCCTTTTACTGGCTGGAAAGCCGGCATCCGGCCTGGGGCTACAGCGACCTGCCGCCATTGACCGCCTGGCTGATCTGGCTGGGCGAGCGCGTGGCCGGGCACGGGCTGGTCGGCATGCGCTGGCCGTTCCTGCTGCTGGGCAGTGCGCTGCCGTGGGTGATGGTGGCGTTCGGGCGGCGAGCCTTCGATGCGCGTGCGGGCTGGCAGGCGGGCCTGTTGTGCCTGGCACTGCCGCTGGCCGGCACGTTCGGGGTGATGGCGATGCCGGACGTGCCGCTCACGCTCGCGATCGCGGTGGGGCTGTACGCGCTGTTGCGCGCGATGGACGAAGGCCGCCTGCGTGACTGGCTGCTGCTGGGCTTCGCGCTGGCCGCCGCGTGGCTGACCCATTACCGCGCAGCCATGGCCATGTTCGCAGGCCTGTTGCTGCTGGCGTGTACGCCGCGCGGCCGAGCCCAGTGGCGTCGCGGCGGCTTGTGGCTGGCGCTCGCCGTGGCAGCGCTGGGGCTGGTTCCTCTCATCGAGTCGAACTGGCGCCAGCACGGCGCGGGAATCGCCTTCCAGCTGGTCGACCGCAACCCGTGGCGTTTCCACGCCGACGCGCTGGTACAGCCGCTCGAGCAGGCAATCGCCTGCACTCCGGTGCTCTACGTCGTGCTGCTGTGGGTGTTGTGGACGAGCTGGCGCCGGCGTTGCGAGGGCGCCCCTTGGGATCTGCTCGCCTGGACGTCGCTCGGCTTCCTGGCGCCGTATTTCCTGTTGGGGCTGTTCGCCGATGACCAGCGCTTCCGAGCGCATTGGCCGTTGCCCGGCTACCTCCCGTTGCTGGCTGCGCTGCCTGCGCTCTGTCGTGAGGCGGGTCGTGGCTGGCGCGTCGTCAGCGCGGCCGGCGGACTGCTGGGTGGGCTTGGGACGCTGCTGGGGCTGGGTTACCTCGCGCTCGCGGCGAGCCCACGGGGCGCCGACGTGCTGGCCTCGGGCAGGGCGTTTCCGACGCATTTCGTCGGCTGGCGGGAAGGCGCGGCACAGGCGCGCACCCTGCTGCAGCAGCGGGACGCCGTGCTGGTGGCCGACAACTTCATGCTCGCCGCCGAGCTGGAGTTCCAGTTCGGCGGGCAGCGCCCCGTGTACTCGCTCGACAGCGGGCTCAATGCCAAGCACGGCCGCGCATCGCAACTGGCGGTATGGCAGCGGGACGAGAACGGGTTACGCGCCGCGCATGCCGGTGAACCGATGCTGCTGGTGGTAAGCGAGGTGATGCGCGAACGGGAGCGGCTGGAACGGCTGGGGGCCATCTGTGGCAGCGTCGAGGCGCCGCGGCTGGTCACCCGGCTGGTGCTGTTCAGTGGGCGCAAGAGCCTCGCGTACTATCGCGGGCGGGTGCCTGACGTGCTGCGGGAAGGGCAGGCCGCCGATCCGGCGCAATGCGTGTTCTGGCGAAACGCGCGGGCGGCAGCCGAGGGCGTGTAGGCGCGACCGCTGGTGACGCGTGCCCTGGGAGGCGATTCGCGGGTCAGGGGATGGCCAGGCCGGCTTCGCGGAGCAATTGCGCCAACGCGATCAGCGGCAGGCCGACCAGCGCGGTCGGGTCGCTGCTGTCGATGCGCTCGAACAGTGCGATCCCAAGCCCCTCGCACTTGAAACTGCCGGCGCAGTCCAGCGGCATCTCGCGCTCGACATAGCGGGCGATTTCCGTCCTGGTGAGTGGCCGGAACCGCACCCGCGTCGTATCGAGGTGTGTGCGCTGTCGCCCATCGCGGGTGTCGAGCAGGCACAGGCCGGTATGGAAACGCACTTCGCGCCCGGCGCAATCGGCCAGTTGGGCGCGCGCGCCTTCGATGCTGCCAGGCTTGCCCAGCGCGCGGCCGTCGAGCTCGGCGATCTGGTCCGAGCCGATCACCAGTGCGCACGGCAAGCCGCCGCGCGCCGCACCCTCGGCCTTGGCGATCGCCAGCCGCAAGGCACCCTCGGCCGGCGGCTCGCCCGGGCCCAGCGTTTCGTCGGTGCCGGGTGCGCGCTGCTCGAAGTCCGGCACCAGCCGGCGCAGCAGCTCCGCGCGATAGCGCGAAGTCGAGCCGAGCACCAGCGGCGTCATACGTCCGATTCGCGGCGGATGTGCTCGCGCATGGCGTCGTCCAGCTCGTGGTGCGCACGCTCCAGCGCACGCACCAGCGGGCGCAGCCGGGCGCGGGTCTGGCTCATGTCGGCGGCCGCTTCGTCCAGGCCCTGCTGGCTGGCATCGGGTGCGCAGTCGCGGATCCACAGGCGCTGCTGGAGCAGCGAGCGCAGGCCGGCATCGATCGCCTGGGTGGCTTCCTGCTCGCCGGCAGCCGGCTGGTCGGGGTTGAGCGACATCACCGCATGCGCCTGCTTGAGGCCATTGCGGCAAGTCTTCAGGTCCGCCTCCAGCTGGTCCGCCAGCTCCAGCAGCCGGTGCATACTATGGCGTCGGCGCTCCAGTCGGCGCCGGCGCCCGGCCAGCACGAGCGCGCCGGCGCCTACCAGCAGCAGGCACATCGCGGCGAGGCCGAAGGCAAGGGTAGCGGGCACGGGAACTGCCGGTAACGATCGGAAGGGCAGTCTGCCGCAGTCCCGGCGACAGGCAAAGCCCAAGGCGGCTTGGTTGACTTAGGTTCCTGTCGATCCTAAGATTTCGCGATTATGTCCGTGACACTGCCAGAGTCCGTGGACGCTTGGCGCATGGTCTCGGCGCGGCGTTCGTTTGCCGGGATGCTTCCCGTGGCCGCCATGCCCCGCCTGCGCGGGATGCTGGCCGGCAACGAAGGGGCTGCGCAGTACGCGCTGGATTTCGGTCGCGACGAGTTCGGCACGGCCTACCTTCAGGTGCACGTCGAGGCGCCGCTGACGGTCACCTGTCAGCGCACGCTGGAACCCTTCGTGCTGCCGCTGACGGTGGACAGCCGGCTGGGCCTGATCCGCAGCGAGCGCGAGGAGGCGGCCCTGCCGCCCGGGTGCGAGCCCCTGCTGGTCGAGGACGACGGCAAGCTGGACCTGGCCGCCGTGATCGAGGACGAATTGCTGTTGGCACTGCCGCTGGTACCGGTCAATCCGGACAGCAGCCTGCCACCCGAAGTGACCGGCCCCGGCCCGGAGGAATCCGAGGCGGAGCCCGACGACAACCCGTTCGCGGTTCTGCGCGAACTCAAGAAAACCGATTGAAGCCGGAGATACACCCATGGCCGTTGCCAAGAGCCGCAAGACCCCGTCCACCCGCGGCATGCGTCGTTCGCACGACAAGCTCAAGACCGTGCAGCTGGCGACCGACCCGACCAGC
>NZ_DASSES010000156.1:0-8621 GCF_035695185.1 Frateuria sp. | reverse complement strand
TGGCCACCCACGCGCAGGCGGTGACGGTGCCCAACATCCAGAAGATCACCGCCGAATACTTCAACGTGCGCCTGCAGGACCTGCTGTCCAAGCGACGCGTGCGCTCGCTGGCGCGGCCGCGGCAGATCGCCATGGCGCTGTCCAAGGAATTGACCGAGCACAGCCTGCCCGAAATCGGCGAGGCCTTCGGCGGGCGCGACCACACCACCGTGCTGCATGCCTGCCGCACGATCCGCAAATTGTGCGAGACCGACGCGCGCATGCGGCAGGACTGGGAGCAACTGATCCGCGTGCTGACGGGATAAGTGCTTGAAAAGGGCTAGTCGAAGCTGTGGATAATAGGTGGATGCTTTGGGGCACGGATTTATCCACAATCGACCCACAGCGGGCGAGCCCGGTTAGACACATGCGGAGCTGATCGCAAGTTATTGTTCTCAATGGATAATTTGGAAAATTTAAGTTATCCACCGCCTCTACAACAACCACCAGCCTTCTTTTAAAAAACAGAGCAACAGCCAGGGGAAGCCCACACATGCAATTCAGCATCCAACGAGAAGCCTTGCTCAAGCCGCTGCAGCAGGTGGTGGGCGTGGTCGAACGGCGGCAGACGCTGCCGGTTCTGGCCAACCTGCTGGTGAAGGTCGGCGATGGCCGGGTATCACTGACGGGTACCGATCTGGAAGTGGAGATGGTCGCCACCACGCCGGCGGACCAGCTGGGCGATGGCGAGATCACCATTCCGGCGCGCAAGCTGTTCGACATCGTACGGGCGCTGCCCGATGGCGTGCGTATCGACCTGAAGCTCAATGGCGACCGCGTGGCGCTCAATGCCGGCCGCAGTCGTTTCACCCTGGCCACGCTGCCGGCCAGCGAGTTCCCGACCATCGACGAGATCGAGCTGGTCGAGCGCGTCAGCCTGCCCGAGGAAGTGCTGCGCGATCTGATGGAGCGCACCGCGTTCGCGATGGCCAACCAGGATGTGCGCTACTACTTGAATGGCATGTTGCTGGATCTGCAGGAACACACCCTGCGCTGCGTGGCCACCGATGGTCATCGCCTGGCCCTCAAGGAAACCAAGCTGGAAAGCAAGGTGGCGGCGCGTCGGCAGATCATCATCCCGCGCAAGGGCGTGAACGAGCTGATCGGCCTGTTCGAGACCGGCGACGGGCAGGTCGAACTGGAGTTCGGGCGTAACCACCTGCGCGTGCGCCGTGGGGATGTGGTGTTCACGTCCAAGCTGATCGACGGTCGTTTTCCGGACTACGAAGCGGTGATACCGCTGGGCGCCGACAAGCGGGCGTCGCTGGACCGGGAAGTGTTGCGCGGCGCCCTGCAGCGCGCGGCGATTCTGTCGAACGAGAAGTACCGCGGGGTGAAGCTCGAGCTCTCGCCCGGCAAGCTGCGGATCGTGGCGCACAACCCGGAGCAGGAAGAGGCGGTGGAAGAGGTCGAAGCCGACACCGGGGTGTCCGATCTCGCCGTCGGGTTCAACGTGGGCTACCTGCTCGATGCGCTGGCTGCGCTCAAGGGCGAGCGCGCCCGGCTCAACCTGCGCGACGCGCAGTCCAGCTGCCTGGTGCAGGAAGACGATAGCGAGCAGTCGCGCCACGTGATCATGCCGTTGCGGCTGTAACGCATGCAGCTTGGACGACGTCGGGTCGCCCCCAACGCCGGAGCCGTCGAGAGACGCTCCGGCGTTGTTCGTTCGGGACACGCCAGTGAGATTTGAGCGGCTGCGCATCCAGGGGCTGCGTTGCCTGGCGGACGTCTCGATCGAGTTGTCCGAGGGCATCCACGTGTTCGTCGGTCCGAACGGTGCAGGGAAGACCAGCGTGCTGGAGGCCGCCTACCTGTTGTCGCACGGGCGGTCGTTCCGGAGCGGTGCGCGTGAGGCGCTCTTGCAACGCGGCAGCTCGTTGTTGTCCGTGTTTGCGGAGGTGCGTGCTGGCGCGGACGTGCGACGACGACTGGGCCTGGGCCGTGAGGGCTCGCGCTGGGAGGCCCGGCTGGACGGCGGGGACGTACCGCTGGGTGTGCTGGTGCAGGCCTGTGCCGTCGTGTGCTTCGAGCCCGGGTCGCACGCACTGATCGCGGGTGCCGCGGAGGAGCGGCGACGCTTCCTCGACTGGGGCGTGTTCCACGTGGAACACGCTTTCCTGACGGCCTGGCGCCGGTACCAGCGCGCCCTGAAGCAGCGCAACGCGTTGCTTCGTGCAGGAACCTCCGGCCCGGATGAGGTGTTCGTCCCCTGGGAGCGTGAGCTCGGCGAGATGGGCGGCACCATCGATGCCTATCGTCGGGCATACCTCGACCGGTTCTCTGCCGCCCTCTCAATGAGCGCGGGCTACCTGCTGCCCGAGCTCGGCCCGGTCACTCTGCGCTATCGCCGAGGCTGGGCGGAGGAGGAGGGGTTGTCCGACGTGCTGGCAGAGCAGCGGGGCAGGGATCTGGCAAGAGGTCACACGACGGTTGGTGCGCACCGCGCGGATTGGGCACTGGCGTTCGAGCACGCCCCGTTTCGCGAGCACCTGTCCCGCGGCCAGGAAAAGCTGACGGCCCTGTCCTGTCTGTTGGCACAGGCCGAGTTGCACGCGGCATGCCGTGGGGAATGGCCCATCGTGTGTCTCGATGACCTGGCGTCGGAGCTCGACCTGGCGCACCAGGCTGCGGTGGTCGAACGTCTGGCTGCCGCAGGTGCCCAGGTGCTGGTTACAGGCACCGAGTGTCCGGTGCCCCTTCAGTCGCGCCCGCACCGCATGTTCCACGTGGAACAGGGGCAAATCCGCCCTCTGCTATAATTGTTCGATGGCTTTTCCCACCCGGCGTCCGCCGGTCGGTGGGGTGGCGCGGCAACGGGCAGGGCATGAACGCATCCTACGATTCGAGCAACATCAAGGTTCTCAAAGGCCTGGAAGCGGTGCGCAAGCGCCCGGGCATGTACATCGGCGACACGGATGACGGGACCGGCCTGCACCACATGGTGTTCGAGGTCGTCGACAACGCGATCGACGAAGCCTTGGCCGGGTATTGCGACCACGTCACGGTCACCATCCTGGATGATGGCTCGGTCAGCGTCAGCGACAACGGGCGCGGCATTCCCGTCGACATCCACCCGGAAGAGGGTCGTTCCACCGCTGAGGTGGTGATGACTGTGCTGCATGCAGGCGGCAAGTTCGACGCCAATTCGTACAAGGTGTCCGGCGGTCTGCATGGCGTGGGCGTCTCGGTGGTCAACGCGCTGTCCTCCCATCTGTGGCTGACCATCCATCGCGATGGGCGGGAATACCAGCAGGAATACTCGCTGGGCGAACCGCTCTATGCGCTGAAGGACGCCGGCGAGTCCAGCCGTCGCGGGACCACCGTGCGCTTCCTGCCGAGTACGGAAACGTTCTCCAACATCGAGTTCCACTACGACATCCTGGCCAAGCGCCTGCGTGAGCTCGCCTTCCTGAACTCGGGCGTCACCATCGACCTCAAGGACGAGCGCGGCGAGGGGCGTCACGATACGTATGCCTACGAGGGCGGCATCCGCTCCTTCGTACAGCATCTGGCGCAGCTGAAGACCGCGCTGCACCCAAACGTGATCAGCCTGTCGGCCGAGCAGGACGGCATCACCGTGGAACTGGCGATGCAGTGGACGGACTCCTACCAGGAGACGATGTTCTGCTTCACCAACAACATCCCGCAGCGGGACGGCGGCACCCACCTGACCGGCTTCCGCGCGGCACTGACCCGCTCACTGCAGAACTACATCGAGAAGGAAGGCCTGGCCAAGAACGCCAAGGTCACCCTTTCCGGTGATGACATGCGCGAGGGCCTGATCGCGGTGCTGTCGGTCAAGGTCCCGGATCCGAAGTTCTCCTCCCAGACCAAGGACAAGCTGGTCTCCTCGGAGGTCAAGACGGCGGTCGAGCAGGCGGTCAACGAAAAGCTCGGTGAGTTCCTGCTGGAACACCCCAATGAGGCCAAGGCGATCGCCTCCAAGGTGGTCGACGCTGCCCGTGCCCGCGAGGCGGCGCGCAAGGCGCGAGAGATGACCCGCCGCAAGGGTGCGCTGGACATTGCCGGCCTGCCCGGCAAGCTGGCCGATTGCCAGGAGAAGGACCCGGCGTTGTGCGAACTGTTCCTGGTCGAGGGCGACTCGGCCGGCGGCTCGGCCAAGCAGGGTCGCAACCGCAAGACCCAGGCGGTACTGCCGCTGAAGGGCAAGATCCTCAACGTCGAGAAGGCGCGCTTCGACAAGATGCTGTCCTCGGCCGAGGTCGGCACCCTGATCACCGCGCTGGGCACCGGCATCGGCAAGGAGGAGTACAACCCGGACAAGCTGCGCTACCACCACATCATCATCATGACCGACGCGGACGTGGACGGTTCGCACATCCGCACGCTGCTGCTGACCTTCTTCTATCGCCAGATGCCCGAGCTGATCGAGCGCGGCCACGTCTATATCGGCCTGCCGCCGCTGTACAAGCTCAAGCAGGGCAAGCAGGAGCTGTACCTGAAGGATGACGCGGCGCTCAATGCCTACCTGATCTCGAGCGCGGTGGACGGCGCCGAGCTGGTGGCCGACCCGCACGCGCCGGCGATCACCGGCGAGCGGCTGGAGAAACTGCTGCGCGATTACCAGACCGCCCTGGACCAGATCGAGCGCCTGGGCCACCGGTTCGACGCCAACGTGCTCTCGGCCATGCTCGAACACCCGCCGATCGAGCCCGCGCTGTGGGCGGATGGGGCGGCCATGCAAGCCTGGCTGGATGCGCTGTCCGGGCGCCTGGCAGCCAGTGGCCTGGGCAAGCCGCGTTACCGGCTCGCCTTGCGGCCGTCGCACGAGCAGCAGCCGGCGGCGATCGAGGTCGTCCGCGAACAGCACGGTCTGTCGCACACCTGGTTGCTGCCGCAGCCGTTCTTCGCCACCGCGGAGTTCCGTCCGATCCTGACCATCAGCCAGCAGCTGGCCGGCCTGATCCAGCCCGAGGCGGTGGTGCGCCGGGGCAACGCCTCGCGCGGCACCGTCTCCTTCGCCGAGGCACGCACCTGGTTG
This sequence comes from Frateuria sp., assembly GCF_035695185.1. GTDB lineage: Bacteria > Pseudomonadota > Gammaproteobacteria > Xanthomonadales > Rhodanobacteraceae > Frateuria_A. The sequence goes on along the minus strand of NZ_DASSES010000156.1, from coordinate 3,580 downwards.
CTGGACGAGGCCAAGAAGGGCCGCAGTATCCAGCGCTTCAAGGGCCTGGGCGAAATGAACCCGGAACAGCTGTGGGAAACCACGGTCAACCCGGAGACCCGCCGCATGCTGCAGGTCGGCATCGAGGACGCCATCGCCGCGGACCAGATGTTCTCCATGCTGATGGGCGAAGCGGTCGAGCCGCGCCGCGACTTCATCGAGGCGAACGCGCTCAAGGTCGCCAACCTGGACATCTGACCCTCCGAACACTGCCACTCCGGTGGCAGTGTTTTTTTACGCCACGTACTGATGCATTAGTACGCTGTAAAAGGCGCGTCGGGCGGCGACGCGACACATGGGCGGCGGCGGTAGTTCCCCTCCATGACAGGAATTTGCCGGGAATTTCGCGCCCGGCGTGGCACCGTCGCCGCAAGTTATTGATTTGCATGAAGCTTCCATGCGGCAGTGCGACTTGTTATCGCCTGCCTGCTCGCGGTACGCTCAACGATCCCCCGCACTGCTTGTGCGAAAAACCTTACATGAGGACTGCCATGAAGCATGCTCCCTTCCTCAAGCTGTTGAGCGGCGCCGCACTGGCGCTTGCGCTGGTCAGCAGCCCGGCGATTGCCAGCCGTCATGGCGACCAGGGATCCAAGGACAAGAAGCAGGTGCTCTATCCTGATGCCACCCGCAAGGAGCCGAAGCTGGACCTGACCAGCGAGAAGGAGCAGAAGAAGCTCAACGAGGGCCTCGATGCGGTCAATGCGGGCGACAAGGACCAGGCGATGCAGCTGCTGCAGCCGATCGTCCAGGACGAGCACAGCAGCAAGTACGGCAAGTCGCTCGCGCTGCAGGGCATCGCCAACCTGAAGTACAACGACAACGACCTGAAGGGCGCGATCGCCGCGCTGAAGCAGTCGCTGGACATCGGCGTGATGCCGAATGACACCTACTTCCAGCTGCAGTACGAACTGGCCCAGTTCTACCTGGCGGACGAGCAGTACCAGCAGGCCGTCGACACCGTCGAGAAATGGCGTGCCGAGGGCAAGCGCGAGACACCCGAGTCCTACGCGCTCGAGGGCAATGCCTACTATCGCCTCCAGAAATACCCCGAAGCGATCGCCGCGATGAAGAAGGCGCTGTCGATGACCGACAAGCCGGAAAGCTCGTGGAACCAGATCCTGATGGCGTCCTACGCCGAGTCCGGCCAGGCCGACCAGGCCGCCCAGCTTGCCCAGCAGCAGCTGGCCGCCAACCCCAACGATGCGACCGCGATGAACAACGCCGTCGCGGTGCTGATGCAGGCGCAGAAGTACCCCGAAGCCATCGACCTGATGGAAAAAGTGCGCGCCAGCGGGAACATGAAGGACGAGAAGCAGTACGTGAACCTGGCCAAGCTCTACCTGGTCACCGGGCAGAACAGCGACGATCCCAGGCCCACCGCCAAGAAGGCCGTCGCGGTGCTCGAGGACGGCATGGCCAAGGGCGTGGTCACCTCCAGCTACGACAACGTCAAGTTGCTCGGCGACGCCGCCTACATCGCGGGCGACGAAGGCAAGGCCATCGCCAGCTACAAGAAGGCGATTCCGATGGCGAGCGACGGTGAGGCTGCCGTACGCGCCGGCCAGTTGCTGCTGAACCAGCAGAAGTACAGCGAGGCCAAGACGCTCATCCAGCAGGGCATCGACAAGGGCGTGCAACACAAGGGCACGGCCTACATGATCCTGGCCGAGGCCGAGCGTGGTCTCAAGAACAAGCCGGGTGCCATCGCCGCGATGAAGAAGGCGGCACAGGACCCCGACACCGCAGCCAAAGCGAAGGCCTGGCTGAAGCAGGCAGGAGCCGGCAAGTAAGGGCTGCTGGCGCACGCACCCGCGGGGCCGGATGGACGTCCATTTGCCGGCCTCACGGGTGCTATACAAACGCCATGGCCTGTTGTACCGTTGAGAACCCTTTTCCCGCGCAATGTCCAGTGGCAGATGTCACCCTGTGGGGTCGAGATTTGCCGTTCGATGCTGCGACCGCGCCTTTCCGATTGACTAGCTCCAGAAAGTGACAGATGGCCTCGAGTAACGAAGAAACCGGCCGCGCGCCGTTCAGTTGGAGGCGCACCTGGGCGTTGGCTGTTGCCATCGCGCTGCACTCGTTTGCATTCCTGCTGCTGATCGCGCCGCCGGCGCCTCCGAAGCAGGAGCAGGCGAAGAAAGAGCGCATCGTCCAGGTGAACTTCATCGAGCCGCCGCCGCCCCCGCCGCCGCCGCCGCCGCCGCCGCCGGAACCGCCGAAGCAGCCGCCGCCGAAGATCATCCAGCAGGTGACGCCGCCGCCGACCCCGCCGCCGCCGGCGCCGCCGCCGGCCGTGGAAGAGGCGACGACCAACCCGATCCCGGCGCCACCGCCGGCGCCGCCCGCGCCGCCGGCACCGCCCGCCGACATCACGGCGAGCGTCGACATCACGTACAAGAACCGCAATCCGCCTCGGTACCCGCCGCAGGCAATTCGCCAGCGCCATGAAGGCACCACCACCCTGTTGATCCTGGTGGGCGTGGACGGTTCGGCCAAGGACGTCAAGGTCGAAACATCCAGCGGCTATCGCGAACTGGACCGCGCGGCGATCGAAGCGGCCCGGAGGTGGAAGTTTAATCCGGCCACCAAGAACGGTCGTCCCGCCGAGGGCTACGTCCGCGTTCCCGTCGCCTTTAGCCTCAGCCAGTTGTAATTGCGGTTACAGTCAACCAGTCCACGCCTGACATCTCTAAAAGGTAGCGTCATGATGTTCCTACAAACTGCACCAGCCCAGGGCAGCACCTCCAACGCCGAAGCCATGAAGCACATGGGTTTCGGGGACCTGATCCACAACTTCGACGCGCTCGGCTGGATCGTGTTCGTCACGCTCGTGGTGATGTCCTTCGCTTCCTGGTACTTCATCATCGCCAACGCGATCCGCAACGCGATGGTCCGCTCGCGCGCCGAGAAGGTCATCGCCAACTTCTGGAACACCGCTTCCACCCAGGAAGCCATTCGTGAGCTGGAAGCCCAGCCCAAGGGCGAACCGTTCTCGAAGATCGCGCTGGACGCCGCCTCGGCGGTGGCCCACCACCAGCAGGCCTCGGCCAATGGCGGCCGCCTGGCCGAGTCGCTGAGCCGCTCGGAGTTCATCGACCGCGCCCTGCGCCAGGCCGTCGCCCGCGAGAGCCTGCGCCTGGAAGGCGGCATGACGCTGCTTGCGACCGTCGGTTCCTCGGCCCCGTTCATCGGTCTGCTCGGTACCGTGTGGGGCATCTACCACGCGCTGATCAAGATCTCCGCGTCGGGCAATGCCTCGATGGAAGCGGTTGCCGGCCCGGTGGGCGAGGCGCTGATCATGACCGCGTTCGGTCTGTTCACCGCGATCCCGGCCGTGCTCGCGTACAACTTCTTCAACCGCTCGAACCGCATGACCTACGCGCAGTTCGACGAGTTCGCGCACGACCTGCACGACTTCTTCGCCACCGGTTCGCGTGTCGAAGGCGTGGCGCCGACGCAGAAGTGAGGGCTTGACCCATGGCAATGAGTACCGGAGGCAATTCCGGCGGCCCGATGTCGGAGATCAACGTCACGC